>NZ_BAXQ01000003.1:0-286076 GCF_001310615.1 Thalassobacillus sp. C254
AGCTTCTTTTCTGTTTTTATGGCTCCGTATCAGGCAAGTGATAAAATATATAGTGCTGACGTTCCTGACCGCTGTCTGTTTTTGCAACCCAGCGAACATGGACAAGAGAAGAGGTAAGCTCAGTGCTTTCATACGTGATACTGCCTGCAGGGTAAGTGATTGTTTTTTGTACACTTTCTGCTTTGGGTCCCACTCTTCCCACCAGTCCCTTTCTCCTTCTATAATCATTCGGTCAAGTAAAAACGAGGAGCCTGTCTCTTTCATCATCATTTTCTCATTTCCAAATAACAACAGGTGATGTACAATCACCCCTCCCAGCAAAAGAGAGAAGAATAATACGGCTGGCATTACTGCCCCCTGCTGATCCATCCTTCATGCACTCCCTTCTCAAACTGAGATGGTCCAATATGAACAAAGCCGGAAGCCCCGCTTTCTGCTGTAACTACGACTTTTGCCCCCTCTCCAACCATTTCAGCTTCAAAGTCAGAAACATGTTGAAGGACAATCTCATACCCCTTTTGATTTACCTTTCGTACAATATTGGTCCCTATTAGTTCATAGGTGATTATCTCTGTTTCTTCCTCAAGTTCAATTCTTTGCACTCCAGTAGTTATCATGCCAGTATATTTTGTATCAAGTCGCAGTTGCTGAAAAAAAATATCTTTCTCCTGTTCACTTTTCATTCTTTCAATAGAGGCGGTACCGTCTAAGGAAGAAATGGCCAGGGGAAGAAAGGCAGCGATGGCGGTTACAATCACAAGACTTATCAATGTCTCTATTAAGGTAAATCCTTTATTTAAAATAGGCACAATGCTCACCGGGCCTCTGTTTTACATTTAGCCAACTGATACAAATTTCATTCCAGTCTTTTCCTTCTTTTGTCTCAATGAAAAATTCATTGTCCCCCAGCCACCTTGTTTTCTCATGATCAAAAGTAGAGGCTGCCTCATCAATAAAATACATTTCTTCCTCAAGAATAGAGAGTGCTGCTCTTTCCTGGGCGATCACTTGTCTCTCTGTCTGAACAAGAGTATAAACGGGGACAAGAACAGCTGCGATTACTGTAATGATGCTTAAGGCCCCTACAACCTCTATTAATGTAAAGCCATTAGTATTCTTGAATATAAAACCTCCCCCTTCCAAGCAAAAATACTATTCGGTATTGTTTATCGCCTGCTCTTAGAAAAATAGTTCCCGGTTTAAAAATATTTCCATTCGCTAAATACCTGATTTCATCTGCATTTATCGTATGAAAGGTAAACTGAACGTCTTCCGGGATAGATCTTACTTCAAGCACCTCGCTGTATGTTCGTATTTGATATTCATTCCGGTGAGGATAAATGCGCATAAGCACTGTTTTGTCTGTAACTAGAGCAGTCTGTTGCACTCTGAGTAAGTCGTTCTCTAGCTGTTCAATAAACTCTTTACTTTTTACCGAAGATTGAATAGTTGAAAAGTATAAGAAGGGAAGTGATAAAGCAACAGAAAGGATCGATAGAACCAAAAGCATTTCAATTAATGTATGACCTTTTTGGTTTATAGCATGAGGGAAATTACGAGGAGCCATTTCTTACAACAGTACCATTAGACAAAGTGAGAGAAGAGCCATCTGGACAAGTAATCCGATCTACATACCCCTCTTCAAGTAGATTATTTAAAGAAGAAGGTCTATCTCCATGTTCAACTTCATAGGTTGCTACTTGAGTTTGAAGCAGATCTACCGTCGCCTCGCACCCTTTTGACTGGGCAACAGAGTTATTTTTGACCATATTAGGAACAGCTATTAACAGTAAGACTGTAATAATGAGCAATACAATCATCATCTCAATCAGTGTGAAGCCTTTCTGATTTTTTATGTGTTTCATTCTATCCCTCCTGTTTTTCTTACTCTTTCAAAGCAGACCATTTCTACGAGTGACTTTACTCTTGCTGGCTCGTTTCCATCTGCGAAATTCTTTCCTCTATGCCTTTTATTTTCTCTAAAAGAGTTCCCCATTTCGATTTTTCCGGCTTCTTTCCTGATCATTCCCACACCTCCTTTCAAGAATTGTTTTACCCTAGAGAAGTCATCAACTGGAAAATAGGAAGAAAAATTGATAAGAATAAAGCAAGGACCAATGCACCTACAACCAGGAACAGAGAAGGCTGAAGAGCCATAACCCATTTTTTCATCAGGCTCTCGATCATCCCCATCAATCGTTGCTGATAAAAATAAAGGTCTTCAGCAAGCTTTCCAGATGTTTGCCCATGGTGGATCACAAATACCAGATCCTTAAGAAACCACCCCCTTTCATCAATCACTTTTGGAAACTCAATACCTTCTTTTAATTTCTCTTTTAATTGTTTTCCTTCTTCCTGGAAAAAAACAAGTGATCCTGTCTTTCAAATACAGTTAAAGCATCATGAATAGTCAAGCCACCCTTTAGTAAGCTACTTAACTGAGAAGAGAAATAATAGGTAATAATCATGCGGAAAAAATGAGAAAGAACCGGAATGCGGTACACTTTTTCCATTTGAGTGTGTGGGGATAAGCGTCTGAATACTTTCATATAGTACAAGAAACTAATAAATAAGGTTAGCACAAAAATGCCGGCTGCCAGGGGAGCCAATTCCATTATTTTGATCATAACTCTTGTAATGAGGGGAAATTCCATGTCCATAGAAGAAAACAGGAGGTTAAACTGAGGAAATAAATAATGCACCATCATAATACATAAAAGTGATAAGATCCAAATTAACAAAATTGGGTAGCGGGATAAAATTCTCACTTTCTCTTTTATTTCTTCTTTCTTACTATATAACCTTCCAGCTCCTTTAAAGCCTTCTTCCAGGCTTCCGTAATGCTCAGAAAAATACAGGAAGGCAAGCACATCTTCAGGATAATCCAGAAGACGCAGACTTTCATGAACTGAAGATCCATCTGCTATCGAGTTCATCCATTCCTTGCAGAGAAGCTGAACCTCTTCCGTTTGTTCATAGGTTAAAAATGTAATACTTTCAGGAAGTGTGTACCCCTGTTCAATCAACTGGCCAATCTTAAGTAAGTATGCTGCTTTATCTTTTCCTTTCCATTTCTTCCGTCTCAATACCCTGGTCACCTCCATCTTTCCATGAATTCATGGGGAGATATCCAAGAGCTATTCCCTTTAACAAGTAACCAGGAAGCTTATTTCTTATATGCTTATTGTTTATTTTCGGCAGCATCTCTAAAGCACCCTCCAGCTCTTCATTGGCAAGGATATCAAAAAGAGCCGTTCTTCCTCCTCGAATGTATTGTGGACAATAAATAGAACAGGTCCCCTGACAAAACGTACATTGCTTTCTAACAAGACGCTGGGAAACAACTCCTAGGAGTGTTTCTTTTAAGTCAAGCTTATTTATGCCTAAATCCTGGAGGCGAAATAATGCTCCAACCTTATCCCTGCTGTGAAGCGTGCTGACAACAAGGTGTCCAGTCAAAGCAGCACGAATGGCAGCTGCCGCCGTCTCTTCATCTCTAATCTCGCCAATCATAATGATATCAGGGTCATGACGTAAGGAAGAGCGCAGTCCTTCTGCATAAGTAATACCAGCTTTTGGATTTACTCCTATTTGCAGAAACTTATCTGTTCTCTTCTCGATCGGATCCTCAATTGTTAAAATTGTAGGCTGCTTTTTTTCATATAATTCATGAAGAAGGGAGTAAAGTGTAGTGGTTTTCCCGGAACCAGTGGGACCGGTGAATATAAGGAGGCCATAAGGATGGTGTATAAGTTTTTTTAAAAGTGTAATGGGCTGGGGAAATAATGACAGTTCGGAAAGAGAGAGGCTGTTATCCTGCGGGAGAAGACGTATGACTAAACTTTCCTTATAGGGGGTCGGAAGTGTGGAAAAACGCAAATGATGAGGCGGTGATAGCTGAGAATAAAATAAGGCACCATTTTGGGGCCGGCGTTGTTCACCAATGTCCATGCCGGATATAAATTTAAAATGAGCGATCAGCCTTTCAGCTCTACGGCGGCTGATGTGTGTTCTAAAGTGAAGGTCTCCTTGAATACGAAATAAAACAGCCGTTCCATTTTCACGGGGATGAAAATGGATATCTGAAGCTTTCCTATTCACAGCATCTGTCAGCAGAGCTATGCTGTCTTGTTCTAAACTTGGCATATAACACAACCTTTCATAAGTGATGAGTATATTCATTCGACACTTTTTTTATTTTTCCTTTTTCTTTTTTTAAAATTATTGCATAAAGATTTTTTTACTGAGCACAATACTAAATGTTGATGGGATGTAGCCAAGCGGTAAGGCATCGGACTTTGACTCCGTGATGCGCAGGTTCGAATCCTGCCATCCCAACCATACATAAAAAGCATGGGCTTTGCCCCATGCTTTTTTACATTACTTGTTTTCGACTTTTTCTTCTACTTCTTGTACCTTTTCATTCATGTCTTCTTCAGCATCACGGCGGTCGTCAATGCGGATATTCACTGCTACACGCTTCGTATCCTGATTAAATGATTCTTCATGAAGCTTTTGAATGATTTGGTATAAATCGTTTACGTCTCCCTCCAGAATCGTACTGGTAGGTGTCAGCTGGAATTTCACTTTATCCTTATAATCTTCTAGAAGTTTATGAACATCAGCTACTTCATCACTCATGCTTGTTGTTTCCTTACCAAGAGGGGTAATATTAATATCTGCAATTGCCATTTACAATTCCTCCTTTTCCGTTCTTGGTTTATTACATTCCACTATAGGAAGCTGAGGAAACTCCTGTTTTGCAAATGCCTTGTATCCATCGATTGCAGCCAGCAGGTGAATACGCTCTGGATCAGCGCACGTTACTTTTCTTTGCAGAAAAAAAGATATTTTCAATAAAGGCTCCCTCAGTGTTGCTCCTCTTCTTTTTTGAAGAATTCTGTGAGAAAAGAAAGAAGCAGGAACACTCCCATAAGCAGAAGCTGCTATTGCATTTTCCCACCCAGTAAAAAATTGAAACATTAATGTTCCCATGAGCAGAAAACAAAAGTACAGGAAAGCAATGTTTGTTGAACAATATCTGTTTGTAATAGAAGCTCTCTTAAGAGCCGTCAAATCAGCACGGTCAACATTACCTTTACAGCTGAATAGCTTGTGTTCAGCTCCGTGGAATTTTTTCCACTCTTTAGGAAACATAAAGTGGCTGCCAAAGAAGAAAAGAACAAGGATGTACCAAGGGAGGTCAGGAACATTCCAAGTCGGCCAAAGCCAAGATTGGGTTAATAAAATGGCGATGCACAAAAAGAAGGCGGTTCCTTTGTACCACCAGGGCAAAGAACCAAAAACATAACGAACAGCCTTCCACAATGTTTTTATAGTTAAGGGAGCTGTCCATGTTTGAATCTGGCCTTCTTCTACATGAGCCCCTCCTGCAAAACGTCTTCCAAAGAATAGAATCCCCTTCTGATAAGAGAGACCTTTAGTCATTCATTTGCGCTTTCTTCATTATCTACATACCTTTCAATTACCCAGTAAGAGGAGTCACTGTCTCTCATTCCAGACAGGACAGGCTCAAAAAACCGGGCATCTGTTTTTTCTAATCCATCATGAGCCTCCCACGTATGCAGATAGCTCACAATCGCTCTCTGTGGATTGTCTTCCGTTTCTACTGTCACTTCTATGTTGCCTCTATCTCCAAAGCTTTGATGCTCGTCTGTTTCGTTCGGAAAGGAAAAGACAAAGCCATTTTCTACGCTCACCGCTTCGTCTTCATAGACGACTTCATTACCATAGGTTAAATGTATATGGCTCTCATCAGCAAGCTCGGCTTGCATCGGCTGGCCGTCTTCGTCTAAAAACGTTACCCCAATATAATCCTCGCCAGCCAATCCCTCACTTGGCATAGCTGTCCATTCCCAGGCTGCCCTGAGAGTTGTGAGGCCTTCATTCTCACCGTTATGTGTCATCAATGTGTCCCACTCCACTTCTTCATGGAGAGCTTCATTGGTAACTTCTTCAGACTGCTGCACATAAACAGCCCCGCCTACAAACAAAAAAATCATTAAAAAAACGGGCAAAATCACAACTAATTTGTTTCCATTTAACACTTTTATCCCTCCTCTTTTTACTCCCTCTCTATTAATTGCATCCGGCTGTTAAAGAAGAACCTGTAAATGATTAAAACAGCTAACATTGCGCTTAACGACACGGCTACAAAAATACTTAAAGAAATGACAATTTGAAACCGAACAGCAACTAAAGGTGAGACTCCACCCAAAATTAATCCGGTCATCATTCCTGGAAGCTGGACGATCCCAATGGTCTTTAACCCATCAATGTTTGGAATCATAGCTGAACGAATAATTCTTTTAACAAATGGCTGAGTAGCTTGAGCAGGAGAAGCACCTAATGCTAGTGAAGCCAGGATTTTTTCTTTTTTCTGTTTTCATTTTCGCTTTTTTAGCTTATCTAGAGCAAGTCCAATTGCTACCATGCTATTGCCTATAACCATTCCGCTCATAGGGATGACCTGGTCAGGCTCAAAGTCAATAATCTGGAAGCTGAGCCATAAGGCGAGAACCATTCCTTCTATTACAACCATTATTATAAATACTACTGGCAGAATATATGGTATTCCTTTCCCCTTTTTAGCCGCATGCAAAGCCGCGGTCATAATCATGATCGCAAGCATTAGGGGAATCCCTTGGAGTGGTTCTAACCCGAATAAAAATGTAAGTATATACCCAATAAGAAGTAATTGGGAAATTCCTCTGAAAGCTGACCACAGAATTGACCGAGAGAGCCCTAAAGAATAATAATAAGATAAGCATACAGGAATAATGATAAAAACAAGTAAAAAAACAGGGTCGTGTTTGTTATTTCAATTTCGTTCATGAAATACTATCCTTTAAAAACAATCTAAGCCACTTTGTTTTTGGTTCACTAATCAATGACTCTGGAGGACCTTCCTCAATAACCTTCCCTTTATCAATGAAGTAAGCATAATCAGCCAGTCGCCTGATTTGGTTTATATTATGACTCACCATTACAATCGTCTTTCTCTCATTTTTTACTACGTTCTTCAGAAGTTCCTCTATTGCTTCTGTGCTTTTTACATCCAATGCACTCGTCACTTCATCAAGAAGCAGCACGTCTGGGTCATTGGCAAGTGTCCTTGCGAGAGCCACTCTCTGTTTTTCTCCCCCTGACAAGCTATCAGCTGACTTAGATAGAAATTCTGCAGGAAGCTTTACTTTTCTTAATAACTTTTCGCCATCATTAGGAGACCAGGAATGGTGTAAAGCTGGCCCGTATTTCAGGTTATCTTCAACCGTGCCTTCAAACAAAGCAGACTCTTGAAAAACCATTCCAACATCTCGTCTCAACTTCTGGACAGGTAAACTGGCAAGGGAGGTTCCACGGTAATAAATGTCTCCAGCTCCCTGGTCTGACAAACGGTTCAGCAAGTACAGGATACTGCTTTTTCCCGCTCCTGAAGGTCCAAATAAGCACGAAATTTTCCCCTCTTCCAGCGAAAGATTAACATCGTTTAAGTGTTCAGTTGAAACATTGCACAGCTCAAAAACTATCTCTGCCATGGAAAATCTCCTTCTTACTAGCTGTATCATAAGTATAAATCCTGAAAGAATGAAAGGCAAAGAGACAGCCACAGACATGGAAAAAGAGCGCACTTGCGCTCTTTTTTCGGTGATTCATCCTACTTTTTTAATCGGTGGGCTGCGTGATTTGTAGGACTATCCTGTGCCTAACATCAAGGAATGCTCAATTGCTGCTGTAATAAATTGTTTAGCAACTGTCACAGACTCTACAAGAGAATTCCCTTTCGCAAGCTCAGCTGCAATACATGCAGCAAATGTGCATCCTGTTCCGTGTGTATGTTTTGTATTTATTCTTGGGGTTTCAAAAGGAATCATTCTCTCTCCGTCAAAAAACAAGTCTGTCGCTATCTCGTCTTCCAAGTGTCCTCCCTTTAAAACAACTGACTGTGGTCCCAGACTTTTCAGCTCTCTGACTGCTTCTTTCATATCACCAAGTGTTTTAATACTGCCTGCTCCTAGTATCTTTTCCGCTTCTGGAAGATTAGGCGTAATTACTGTAGCTAATGGAAGCAGCTGAGTTGTCAGGGCTTCTACAGCCTCTTGCTGTAAAAGTTCCGATCCCCCCTTAGCAATCATTACCGGGTCCACCACAATATTAGTGACGTTATATTCCTTACACAACTTGCTGACAAGCTCAATAATTTCTGCAGAAAAAAGCATCCCCGTTTTTAAGGCGTCAGCTCCAATATCAGAGAGGACCGCATGTAACTGAGCTTCAATGCTTTCAAGAGACTGAGGATACACTCCATGTACCCCAACGTATTTTGAGCAGTTACCGCAGTGATTACGCTTGTGCCAAACACGCCTCTTTCCTGGAATGTTTTTAAGTCCGCTTGAATTCCTGCACCGCCGCCGCTGTCAGAACCGGCAATGGTTAGTGCTTTTGCCATTGTAGACATGTTTGCACCTCCTTCCACATGCAATTTTCTCTACCTAAAACCGATTGGGGTCAAAAAGATGAAGAGGAATCTCCGCTTCTTTCCCATCAATAGTATCTGCTACGATTTCTGCTGTCACCGGGCTTAATAATATTCCATTTCGGTAATGCCCTGCAGCAAAGATAATATGGCTGGCTTCTTTCT
Source organism: Thalassobacillus sp. C254 (assembly GCF_001310615.1). NCBI lineage: Bacteria > Bacillati > Bacillota > Bacilli > Caryophanales > Bacillaceae > Thalassobacillus > Thalassobacillus sp. C254. The sequence goes on from NZ_BAXQ01000003.1 coordinate 8,663, forward strand.
TCTTTCCAATCAGGGGATAGCCGTCTTGTGTGGCAGGACGAAGGCCGGCCCAGGAATGGAATGGTTCTTTTCCCTCAAGAAAAGGAAAGACATTTTTATTCCATTTAACCAGACGGTCAATTCCTTTTTTCGTTACCTCAGTTTTAAAACCTGCAATGTCCTCAGAGGCTCCGTTAATTAATGATCCGTTTTCTTTTGGGACGAGATAGCCTTGAGGAGAGTATACAATGTGCTGTACCTCGCCGTTGTTAATCTCATAGGCGCAAATCTGTCCTCGAATCGGCACAATGGGTATATTCATCTGAAATACATTTTCCATTTCTTTTGCCCAGGCACCAGAAGAAATGACGAGTTTGTCGGCCGTAAACGTTTCTCCGTTCTTTGCTTGAAGCAAAACAGCCGACTCCCATTCCTTGACTGTTACTTCTTCCAAGTGGTCTTTAATAGTTACTCCAAGGTTCCGGCATGCTTCTTCTAAAGCCTTTACATAACCTGGTGCATAAACATGACTTTCTTCCGGGTAACGCATGGCTGCTATAACGTCTTTTGACAGTTTAGGCTCAAGGTCAAAAAGCTCTCTTCCTTTTATTATTTCAGCCTCTACTCCGAATTCACCCTGCCAGCGCTGCCTCGACTCAAGAGACAATAAATCAGCCTCATGGTATACGACATGAAGGCTGCCTGAATTACTGAACTCAAAGTTTGTTTCCGAGTTCTTTTTTACATCTTCAATCCATTGAGAATAAAGCCTTAAGCTTCTCAGACCCAGCCTGAAAAAATCGTCGGGGTCTTCTTCAATTTCAGAAAACGGTGCCAGCATCCCTGCCGCTGCACCAGAAGCTTGTCCCCCGCAACTCACCTTTTCAAGAAGAGTAACGTCATGGCCCCGCCGCCTGCACTCAAAGGCAGCAGCCAGGCCAATTACACCTCCGCCAAGAATAATAATTGATTCCTTCATCCCCTGTACACCTGCTTTCTCAGCCTTCATCAGCCTCTGTCTATTTTGATATGAAGGTTTCATAACCACTGCTTGCTGTTGCATACCGTTTCTTCTGAATCCTTCCGGCTTCATAAGAAAGACGGCCAGCCTCAATCGCGTGCTTCATGGCAGCAGCCATCCGAACAGGGTCCTTGGCTTTAGCTACAGGAGTGTTCATAAGCACCCCATCTGCTCCAAGCTCCATAACTTCTGTTACATCTTTGGCCGAGCCAAGCCCCGCATCGACGATAATTGGTACGTTCGCTTCTTCAATAATCAAGGAAAGGTTATAAGGATTCAACACACCCAGTCCTGTCCCTATTGGAGCAGCCCCCGGCATGACAGCAGCTGCTCCTGCTTCTTCCAAACGTTTGCAAAGTACTGGGTCATCTGAAGTATAGGGAAGAACAGTAAACCCTTCTTTAGCCAGCTGCTCGGTAGCCTTTAGTGTTTCTATCGGGTCAGGTAAAAGTGTTTTTTCATTTGCACTGATTTCAACCTTAATCCAGCTGCTCAAGCCAGAAGCCTTTGCCAGCTGAGCAATTCTAACCGCTTCTTCTGCCGTTTTGGCACCGGAAGTATTGGGAAGGTACTGAAAGATTTTCCCTTCCACATGCTGTAGAATAGCATCCTCATCCGGGGCCTCCAGATTTACACGGCGGATAGCAAATGTCAGTACTTCAGTCCCACTCTCACGTATTGCTTCATTTTGAACAAACGGATTCGGATAACGGCCTGTGCCAGGAAGAAGCGAGAAGAAAGCTCTACATCTCCTATTACTAACTTATCCTTTTTCGTCATGGTGATCATCCTCCTCCTACAAAGTGAACCAGTTCTATTTTCATTCCAGGCTGTACTTCCGTTACGTCCCACTGATCACGGTCAATAATCTTTCCTTCAACTTCGGTGACAATCATTTTATCCTGAAGATCAAAATGCTCAACTACCTCAATTAATGTCTGTACTTGCAGGTCCTTTTTTTCTCCGTTCACCTCAATGATCATTTTTCAATCCTCCTCTTTGCATCCAATTTATCTAAAAAGGCCTGGCATGTTCCTTGAATATCTGTACTGCCGACAATCTCACTGATGGCGCAAATCCTGTCTGCTCCAGCATCAATTACCTGATCCACGTTATGAAGCTTAATGCCTCCAATCGCCACAAACGGGATAGTAATTTCATCAGCTACCTGCTTTACATAAGAGGTCGTCACTGGATCAATGACGTCCACTTTGCTTTTCGTGGCAAAAACCGGCCCCACCCCAATATAATCGGCCCCATTTCGTTCTGCTTCTCTTGCTTCTTCAATCGCATGGGTGGAAATTCCAATAATCATATCTTCGCCTACAATTTTCCTTGCCTCTGATAAAGGAAGATCATCCTGGCCTAAATGAATACCATCAGCTCCTGCTGCAAGAGCAACATCAATATGGTCGTTTACAATAAAGGCAGCCCCATAACGGGCAGTCATTTCCCTTAACTTTTTGGCTTTTTCAAACACTTCTTTTTTGCTGCTGAATTTATCCCGAAGCTGAATAATATCTGACCCGCCCTTTACTGCTTCTTCCATTACCTCAAGCATAGAACGGCCGCTATGAAATTCTTCTCCAGTTATCGTATATAAGCGAAAGTCCTTCATACTTCCGCCTCCTTTCTGATGCTAAATCCTTTGTTGTGAAAGAGAATCTTAAAACATATAAAAAAACGTCACCCAGCGCAGTGGATGACGTCAGTTTCCTACTCATCGACTTTCCTACGCTGGCATCAACCAGATCAGGTTCAAGGGTAAAAGGACCACCTTTTTCTCAGCCGGCTTCCTGTCCGGCACCCCTAGTCATCTATAAAGGTCTATTATTTTAAAGAATACAATATAAATATTATCCCATAAATTTAATAGATAACAACCCATTTCCCTCAATCCAACGAACATATTTTGATACTTTTTTCATGGCATTCTCCCTGTTCTTCCAAAAATAAACCGCAAAAAACCAGTCAGAAGACCTTCTGACCAGCTCCTTGCATTAATCAAAGATAAAACGCCCTCCAGCTATTCCTGGGTTCGTCATTTCTTTTGCATTGAGTATTTCATCAAGCTCTTCTTCGGTAAGAATTCCTCTTTCCAGCAAATTTGCCTTACACTCATTCCTGTCTGAATAGCTTCTTTTGCAATTCTGGAGGCTGTTTCATATCCTACATGGGGATTAATAGCGGTTATTATTCCGACACTGTGCTCCACCATGTGTTTCGTTCGTTCCACATTGGCGGTCAAATCCTCCAGAGCCAGCTGCCTGAAGGAATTTAGTCCGTTTTGTAAAATGGAAAGAGACTGAAGCAAGTTAAAAACTAAAACAGGTTCCATTACATTTAACTCAAGCTGTCCTGCTTCTGAGGCCATGCATATTGTATGGTCATTCCCCATCACTTGAAACGCAATCTGATTAACCACCTCTGCCATGACCGGGTTAACTTTTCCAGGCATAATAGAGGAACCTGGCTGCCTTGGCGGAAGGTTAATCTCATTAAACCCTGTTCTTGGACCTGAACTCATTAATCGTAAATCGTTTGCAATTTTTGATAGGTTAATAGCATGCACTTTAAGAGCTGCGGATAGTTCTGTATAGGCGTCTGTATTTTGCGTGGCATCTACAAGGTCTTCTGCACTGAACAAAGGGAAACCAGTTAGGTCAGCCAAATATTCTGCCACTTTTTCAATGTACTCAGGCTTCGCATTTAAACCTGTTCCTACAGCTGTCGCCCCCATGTTAATTTCAAACAAATGGTCCACAGATTTTTTAATACGGTTCAAATCCCTCGTCAGCACTCTTCTATAAGCCCCGAACTCCTGTCCAAGCCTAATGGGTACTGCGTCTTGAAGATGAGTTCTTCCCATCTTAATGACTTCATCAAATTCCTGCTCTTTTCGTTTCATGGTATCTACAATATCCGAGAGTGCCTGGGTCAGCCCTTTGGACAGAAGCAAGGAAGAAATATGAATGGCAGTAGGGAACGTGTCATTTGTTGACTGAGCCATATTAACATGAGTATTAGGACTCACCTTCAAATAATCCCCTTTTTCTCCTCCTAGCAACTCAATTGCCCTGTTGGCGATCACTTCATTTGTATTCATGTTAAAGGAGGTGCCGGCTCCTCCTTGAATGGCGTCCACAATAAACTGATCATTATACGCTCCTTCAATCACTTCATCTGCTGCCTGGATGATAGCCTTGGCAATTTTTTTGTTAAGTACGCCCACATCTCTATTTGCCATCGCTGCAGCCTTTTTGACATAACCGAACGCGCGAATAAGCTCTGGGTGAGGTGGATAGCCAGTGATCGGAAAATTTTCTTTGGCGCGGATCGTCTGAATCCCATAATACGCATCTTTTGGCACCTTTTTCTCCCCGAGAAAATCTTTTTCAATTCGGAATTCTGTCATACAATAACGCTCCTTCTCAAATGAACTAAGTTTCATTCGTATTATAGGTATGTATACCCTTTCTCCAACAAATTATGCTATCCGCATATTCAGCCCGTGTAAAGGCATAACACGGGCTGAATGCAAATTAATTTGCATGATTCATTTTTAATGATTCTCCGGAAGAATACCTAAAGATTTAGCGGCAAGCCAAGCCGCTCCCGTTACTCCTGCATCATTTCCTAATTCTGCAATAACAAACTCTGTGCCTTTTGCTACTTTTTCCAAGGCATAACGTTGAAAGTATTTTTGTATAGGTGACAGGAGAGCCTCTCCGGCAGCCGACACTCCGCCGCCAATCACAATTCTTTCTGGATTCAGCAATGTACAAGCATTGGCTGCCGCAAGGCCGATGTACAACGCCGCTTCCTCAATAACTGCCGTAGCGAGGGGGTCTTTCCTGGCAGCGGCCTCAAAGATTTCCTTTGTCGTCAGCTTCTCCTCGCTTGTACTTTGAAGAATGGAAGTTGGATACTCTTTATTTTCTCGTTTCTCCATTACTGAACTTACCATTCCCGTAGCTGACGCCACTGTTTCCAGGCAGCCAGTCTTGCCACAATTACAGGTTTTCCCTCTAAAAGGGTCAACCGTAATATGCCCGACTTCTCCAGCCATCCCTTCTACGCCATGTACAATATTTCCCCCTACGATCACACCGCCGCCTACACCAGTGCCTATCGTAAAACAGATCATATCCTTTGCTGATCTGCCGGCTCCCTTCCAGTATTCTCCTGCGGCTGCCAGGTTAGCGTCATTATCCAGGAAAACCGGGACAGACAGATTTTTCGATAAAATTTTGGCCAAAGGAAAATCTCTCCAGCCAATGTTGACTGCAAATTCAATTGTTCCATTCTCTATGTCCACAAAACCAGGAACACCAAGACCAACTCCTTCAAGCTGTTCAAGTGTGATCCTTTCATTTTCCAGCTCTTTTATCACTGACCTTTCAATATCATCAGGAATATAGCTGCCTTTTTCTCGTTTATCTGTAGGAATAGACCATTTCTTAATCATTGGTCCTTCTTTCGTAAACAAAGCCATCTTTATGGCTGTTCCGCCCACATCAATGCCAAGCAGATATGTATTACTCATGAGACTCACCTCTTTTCTCTCGCGAAATTTTATTTCGTTCCTGTCTGACTATTAATAAAGCTTTTTGATATGAATCTTTATCGAGTACGCCCATGTTATAGGCTTCTTTTACTTCCTCTTCTATTAAATCAAGATCAGCCAGTGGATCCTTTGTATAGATTACTGCCCCGAAGCTTATCAGCCACTTTTTTAATTCATACAAATTATTCATTCACAAACACCCTCGCTCATTATATCAGTAAAATGACAGCAAAGAAAAGAAGGAGCACCGGTGGGAGGAATGGCAGAAAAGTAGCACGAAAAAACTTCTGCTGCACAAAAAACTGACCGTATCCTCCTGCTGCATACCCTATAAAAAAGACAACTAAAATCAATCCATACCATAGGAAGTGCGAAAAAAATGCAGCTGTCTGCACCCCTGTATAGAAGAATAACATAAAAAGAAGAAACCACATGCCCTTCGCCTTTTTCGAAAAAAGCCCCAGCCTGGCTGTACTCTGTAAACGAGAAAAAGAGGAAAGCTCCTATTAAGAGGAGACGAATCACATGACTCACCCAATGCCCGGCCAGTATTTCTGTCCATTCCCACCTGCCTGTTAAAAAACCTAAATACCCAGCAGAGGCGAAAAAAAGAAAGAAAAGAAGAGCCAGCTTTTGAAAGGAATTTCTCGTATAAATGGCCATGCCGCCTATCGCAGCACCGAGTATAAGGGGTTCTACTATTATCCAAACCATTCGGGCCACCGCCTTTAGGTAAAGTAGCTTGCGAAAGCTCCACTTTTTACTCACCATATGCATACTTTAATGAAACATGCTTTGCTTCGGTGAGTTTCCTATATTTATTGATATCAAGTAGAGAACCATTATACCTGACGGTCAGGGACCACCCCTCTCCCACTAGCAGAAAAAAAGCCCTCCTGTGAAAAGAGAGCGGTTTCTATGTTGCCAATTCTGACTGTACATAATAATAAAGCAAGCCAAAGGTATGGAGGAGAGAATCTGTGTGTGTTCTTTCATGGGAATGAGAAGCATCTATTCCAGGCCCAATAAGACCATGGGCAATATCATACCCTGCCCGAATGGCAGCAGAGGCGTCTGACCCGTAATAAGGATATATGTCGACAGCATACGAAAGCTCATGTTCTTTTGCAAGCTCAACAAGCTTGTTCCTAAGCTTAAAATGATAAGGGCCAGAAGAATCCTTGGCACAAATAGAAACACTATGTTCATCAGTTGTCTGACCGTCTCCGATCGCTCCCATATCTACAGCAAGATACTCTTCTGTTTCAGGTGAGATATTTGAGTTTCCGCCGTATCCAATCTCTTCATTGTTTGAAATAAGAAAGTGAGTTGTATAAGGCAGGACAATTCCTTCGGTCTCTATCACGTTTATCAAATGAATGAGAAGTGCAACACTTGCTTTATCATCAAGATGCCTGGATTTAATATAACCGGAAGCCGTTTTTTCAAACCGGGGTTCAAAAGCTACAAAGTCTCCTGGCTGAATACCCAGCTGTTCCGTCCCTTTTTTACTATCAACTTTTTCATCTAGACGGACTTCCATATTTTTTTCATCACGCTTGATATCTCCCGCATTTTTATAGACATGCACAGAAGCCTGGTGAAGCAAAATGGTACCAGTGTACCTTTTATCCGAAGATGTGATGACTCTGCAGTATTCTCCTTCTGCAGCATTCCAGCGAAACCCTCCTATATTCGTCAGTCTCAGCCTGCCATCTTTTTTCACTTCTTTAACCATCGCTCCCAGAGTATCCACATGGGCAGTCAGCATGCGGTGGCGTGTCTTGTCTTTCCCGGGCAGAGTAACAAGCAGGCCCCCTTTGCGGTTTCTTGTCACTATAACATTTCTGTTAAGGAGCAGTTCTTCTACCTGGTTATAACCTCTTCCGTATAGCCTGATGGGCTTGGAATGTTAACAAGTGTTTCAATATAGTCGGTAATCGTTTGAATATTGCCTTTCATATTTTCTCCCCCCATAAAATGGTATATGTAACTGACACACTACATATCAATGGGTACAACCCTATTTACGAACGGTGGGATAAAGGTGATCAAAAAAAAGACCGTACGTATGGTCCTGGCCATCGCGGGGGTCCATCTTGTTTTCCTTTTGATCTGGCTTAACGCAGAACCCTCTGGATTAAGAGAGACTTTTTCCATATATCCGCCTGACCCAAAAGCAAGCTATGAAGCCGCTGAAACCAGCTTGATATTTTGCACATAGAAGATGATGATGAGTACATTCTTGAGTGGTCTATTTCTTCTTCGTTAAATGAAGAAGCGAGTCTTCGCCAAGACCTTTCCCTTTTCTTTGAGAACGGATATCTCCGTGACGTGATGACCGTGTGGGAAGAAGATAGTAAAGATTTATCCTTTAAGAAAAAGCTAAAAGGGGAAGACAGCAATAAATTTGAAGTCCTTACTCTTCACCACGCAGAAATATTAAAAGATCAGGAAGGGTGGAAAAGCAGACAATCGATGAGCCATGACAGTCTGTACGTGCTTGACTCCCCTTTTACTGAGCTTCACTCCTTTAAGAATAATCCTTCAAGCAGTGAAGATCAGGATTCAAAAGAGGTACTTGATTATATTATGGATCAACAGCTCAACCATGTAGAAAAGGGTCTTAGAAAACACTTTTCCCTGGAAGAAGATATCGATCTTTATCCTATTACGGCCATTACGTCATGGTACGAGGAACCCCCGGCCTTTCTGCCTGAAGACCGGGTAGATGCCTTTATAGGAACAATCTGGGAAACTCTTTATCATCATGTTCTCCTGGACAAAAAAAGTGCTTCTGGAACAAAGGACGTACCCTTAGGACACTCTATGCCTTTTATAGCCTGGTCTCAGGAGGAACAATGTATATACCTTATGGTTAAGATGCAGGATGGGAGTCCCGTAAAATGGAAGCGGCCTTTTAAGATATAACCTTACTCCTCGAGGTCCTCTGCAAGGTTTTGATACAGCTCTTCGTCCGGCTCAAGTTCCAGCGCTCTTTCTACCGAATCCCGGGCCTCATCCAGTTCTCCCAGCTCTCTGTATACAAGAGCCAGATTATAGTGGCTTCGTGAAACTCAGGATGCAGGTCGATAGCCTGCTCCAGGTTCCGCGTGCCTCTTCATACATTTCTAAATTAGCCTCTGCGTATGCTAAGAGAAAAAAGGCTTCCGGCCGTTCTTCCCCCTCTTCAATGGCACTTTCTATTAAAGGCCGGGCGTCTTCATATTCTCCTTCTTCAAGCAATTCCTGGCCCATCTGCAGCTGCACAAGAGGGGTGCTTCCTTTATCCTCGTTAACAAACCCGTATGCAAATAACCCGGCTCCTGCCACTAAAGCAGCTGCTAAAAAAAGCAGCTGTCTTACATGTTGGCGGTGCTTAGGCAAATGAAGGAAGGCGGAAGCTATAAAACCACCAATCAAACCGCCAATATGAGCCCCATTATCAACCATAGGAACCAGGAAGCCAAACGATAGATTAATAATTAATATGACAATTACGCTTGTGCCCATCGTTCGGAAAAAAAGTTTTTTGTGGATCAACCCAAAATAAAGGAGAGCTCCGAAACAACCAAATATAGCCCCTGATGCTCCAGCAGATATTTGTTCATTAAAGGCAAATGATGCAGCCGAGCCAAATAAACCTGCAGTTAAATAAATGAAAAAAAGCGGAACGTTCCGTAAATCCGTTCCACTGCCCCGCCGAGAAAATACAGAGCCAGTGAATTCATAAACAAATGCAAAAAACCAATATGAAGAAACATGGCGGTAAGAAGACGCCACCATTCACCATCAATGATCGCCGGATTATATTTTGCTCCAAAATCAATAAGAGTCGTGATATTGGTGGAGCCTCCCTGCTGTTCCACGATAAAATACACTGAGAGGATACATATCAACAGGATAGTTGTCAGAATAGGCTTCCCATATAAAAACAAGGACCGCTCTCTTTGAGTTCTTTCTTCTGCGGTCTTCTTTACTTCCCTTATAAGGTGCTGGGTTTCCAATTCCACATCTTCACTGACGTACTCCATGTCTTTCCAATGGCTCTTTGTTTGTAAATCCTTTAACAAATCCTCCACTCGGTCACTCTCTTCCGCCGTGTTTGAAGAAGCAATGACATAAGTTGACATAGACATCCCCGGGTAATCAGCCTGTTTTTTGCAGCATCATTCCAATTATCTATCGGCGGATATGGAGAGACATATACGTTATAAAAAGGTGCTTTTTTAGCAGCTACGAAACGCTTAGCCTTCTGAAAAGATTTTTTTGCTTTTTCGATATCTTCTTTAAGCCATTTACTCCAATCGATATCAGCCCGGAAGACCCTGATGACAGCGGGGTTTCCTTCTTGATCTTTTTCCAGCCATACCTGTTTTTGGTCAGGCTGATCTCGATAACTCTCATTTTTTCTTCTATTACGAGGTAGTGCACGAGACGCCAAAAAAGGTAGTTCTGTCGAAGTACTTCCATCTGCTCACCCTTCTTTCAACCCTAAACGTTCATAAATGAATCCCGCTGTTTCCTTTAAGGTCTTGCATTCCAAGATTGGATGGTGCGAGGTCAAGGGCTCCTCTCCTCTGGTATTTAAAAAAATTGCATCCCACCCCGCATCAATGGCGCCAGCTACGTCTAACGACCAGGAATCCCCTATAAAAAGAGGGGAAAGATTCTTTTCCCCCATTTTTTTTAAGGCAAGATCGAAAATAGCTTTATCTGGTTTTTCCACTTGGGCCTCTTCTGAAATGATTATATGCTCTTTGGGAATGTAGCTTTCCAAACCAAGGTTGTCCACTTTCTTTTGCTGGGTTTCTATTCCGCCATTGGTGATAATTCCAAGCTTCACGTTTTCCTTTTTCAGAGTATTCAGGAAATCATACAATCCTTCAAAAGGGGTACTGAAGTTCCCCACCACTTGCTGATACCGTGCTTGAAAACGGCTGGCATCATTTTCTTTTATGGGAAGGCCGAAAATTCTCATTGTTTCTTCGTATCGCTTTTTGCGATACTCCTCGAGCGTCAACCTTTCCTCCTCTAAATCCTCCCAAAACTCATCACTATGTTTCTTAAAAAAATAGAACCATTGATCCGTTTTTATGTAAGGGACAGAAGAACTTTCACTTTTAAGTTCTTCAAATTTTTCATCAAAGCAAAAACTAATGGCTTTTTCAAAAGCCTGCTCATGACTGAAAAGTGTATTATCTAAGTCAAAACAAATGATATTCCAATGCATGGTCTCCCTCCACTATCCCTCTATTATACCAACGAGCCTTTTTGAATTCGAATATTTCTTCTTCTATACCCTATCCAGGAAATGAGGTAACAGCCCTTTTGCTTTTTGGTTGTTTAATTAGTCAAAATCAAAATAAAATATCCCAGTTTGAGTCCCGGGATATTTATATAATCGATTATGTGACTGGCAAAGAAAGCGAGCGCTGAAAAAACTTCTCTCTAACATAAGGAAGCTGTAATGCAAACGTAATAAGCATAACTCTAAGCCACCTTTGGGAAAACAGGACATTAACAATTCGCCAGCGAACCCGGTACACCATCCATAAGAGAATTACACATAATAAGGACCAAAACAAGGAACGAACCATCCAAAAAGCCCCTTTCTATTGGTTTTCCTTATATTGTGTTCTCCTTGATACGCTTATACCTTATTTGTAAAAAAGCCTACATTACTCTTTTATTATAGATGCTGCAGCTTCTTTTAAAGTGTTTGCTGAATGGGAAAATTGCTTTTTTTCCTGTTCATTTAAAGAAAGCTCAACGACTTCCCTGATTCCGTTCCCATTAACAATCGCAGGGACCCCAATGTATACATTCTCTTCCTCGTACTGGCCTTCAAGAAGTGCAGATACGGTTAAAATTGAATTCTCGTTACGCAATATTGCTTTTGTTAACCGAACAAGGCCGAGGGCGATCCCGTAGTAAGTAGCTCCTTTTCTTTCTATAATGTGATAAGCTGCATCTCGCACTTTTAAAAATAATTCATCTAAATCCTCCATTTTGGCATGATGCTTTTCATCATTCACCAATTGTAAAATCGGCTGTCCTCCTATGTCCGCATGACTCCATAACGGAAGCTCCGTATCTCCATGTTCTCCCATAATGTACGCATGAACATTTCGTGCATCTACATTAAAATACTCTCCTAAAAGATAACGAAACCTCGCCGTATCCAGGATCGTCCCTGACCCAATTACTCTTTCAGGAGGGAGCCCGGAAAACTTCCAGGTCGCGTAGGATAAGACATCCACTGGGTTGGTTGCAATCAGAAAGATACCGTCAAAACCATTTGCCATCACTTCTTCTACAATTTCTTTAAATATTTGAGTATTCTTTTCAATTAAATCAAGCCGCGTTTCCCCAGGTCCCTGATTTGCCCCGGCAGTAATGACAACCAGATCAGCGTCCTTGCAGTCTTTGTAGCTGCCTGCCCATATTTTCATTGGAGACCCGTATGGGATTCCATGATTTAAATCCATTGCATCCCCTTCAGCTTTTTTTGTATCCCTGTCTATTAACACCATTTCGTCAACAACTCCTTGGTTCAAGCAGGCGTATGCATAACTTGAACCTACAAAGCCAGTGCCAATAAGAACGACTCTCGTGGTTTTTTGATATTTCATTTTGCTTCCCCCTTTATCCTTGGTTTGTACTTCGTTGTTATTTTCTATTTTACCTCTTATTTTAAGTTTGTGAAATAATGAGCAATGATTGTTCACAAAAAAGTGAACTCTTTATATCGTTCACTTTTTACAATCCTATATAACGAGAAAATAATGTCTTTGCTCTTGAAACATCCTCTGTTCCTTGAACAAGGACACGTCCATCCTGAAAGATAACCAGTCTTTCCCCTTCATCAAGCTCCACTCTAATAAGAAAGGGAGTTTTTTTAACTTGTCCTGCAGTCCGTAACTTATCAGCCCATTCTGCAAGATCAAAAGTGGTATTTGCCTGGATCTGAACGGTTTCCCGTCCACAAAGGGTCGTAATACTGTCCCCTTCAGACACATATAGATCAGGGTATTCTTTCTTCTGACACGTAAGACAATTTCCTTTTGGCTTAGGAAAGCCCATCTCATGGAACCTAAAATTCCATAAGTCAAATTGGACAAGGGACGTCCTCACATCTGAAAATTTCTCAGTTAGTATCTTAATAGCTTCAGCTGCCTGGAAGGAAGCTACCATGTCTACGACAGGAGAAATAACTCCCACCGTATCACATGTTTCTCCCGGGGAGCTCTGGCCATCACCCAAAAGACATCTTAAACAAGGAGTACGACCTGGGAGAAAAGGAGCAGACATACCTCTTGAACTAACCGCCCCTCCATAGATAAAAGGGATCTCATGCTTAAAGCTTGCATCGTTTAATAAGAACCTCGTTTGAAAATTATCCGTCCCATCAATGACGAGGTCCATTCCTTCAACAAGGTCTTCAATGGATGATGAGTTAACATCTGTCACTCTTGCATCCACAGTAATATCTGAATTAATGGCTGTTAATTTCTCTTTGGCAGCAACTGCTTTTGGCTTCGCCTCTTTTGCATCTTGTTCATCAAACAGCATTTGCCTTTGAAGATTGCTCGCCTCTACATAATCTCTGTCAGCAATCCTGATATACCCAGCTCCGGCTCTGGCAAGATGGTTGGCAGAAACCGTGCCTAAAGCCCCTACTCCAACAATTAACACTTTCTTGGTTGAAAGGAGGGCTTGTCCCTTCTCACCGATCTGAGGAAAAAGAATCTGTCTTGAATAGCGAGAATTCATTCTCTCACCTTCCTATCCTGTAAATAAATAAAATAAGGCTGCACTGCTGACAGCTCCAAATATGGTACATAAAAAATTAACTGTTTCATTGTTCATGGACCGCCACCCCTTTACCTGGACTGTCCGGCCATTACAATGATGAGTTCTTTCCGTCCGCAGCCCGCAAGCTGCACATTTATATTCAACTTGAATCAATGCTCCAGCTAACGTGTCTATTATATTACCAAAAAACCTGCCGTGGCAATAATAACGACCATCATCCAGTACGGACCTTCACCTGGAAACAAAAAAGCAGTGGTTATTCCAATCATAGCAGAACCTAGAAGAGAAGCCAGCGTGCCTTGAGGGGACACGGCCCCGGATGTGCCTTTAGGAACCTTCTTACGTGTCTTGATATGAATTGGTTTTCCTTTTGCTTTTCCCCCAATTTCAGAAGCCCACGTGTCAGAGGCAGCGGCAGCCAGGCGCCGGCAAAGCCATACACCCACAGTGTACTTGGCACAAATAAATACAGTAAGGCAAAAAAGGCGGCTGTGCCCCCATTGGCCAGCACTTGTCCCGCATCCCGCTGGCCCCCTTTTTCATTGATTTCATCCTCACCATTTCTCTTCCATTTACTCCACATGGTTGAGGTAACAAAGAAAAGGCCAAGTATGAACAAGCCAGCCAATTCAAACCCTAACGCTATCAGGATGCCAATGCATAAAGCCGCAGCCGCTCCCCCTCTGGTTAATGCTTTTAATCGATAGGCAAGGATACTGAAGAGAAGGACTCCTGCAATCATTACAAAAATCATCTAAATACTTTCTCCTCCGTTAACACTATATCTACCGGCTTATCGTGTTCTTCCCTGGGTAATTTCTCAAATAGTTGAAAGTCAAGGGCAAGTGCACATGTTGGTACTAGATGAGCTGCTAAAAATCTGTCATAGTAGCCGCCTCCGAATCCGATTCTATATCGTCCCCAATCGAAAGCCAAACCCGGCACGATCATAAGTTGGATGTCTTCAGGCAAGACAGGAGCTGCCTGGGAAGCATCAGGTTCCTGAATCCCGGCATACTGTTCTTTCAGCTGATTGAAACTTGTCAGTTTGTAAAATGTCATGGAATGAGTCAAGGGGTTAACCTTGGGTACAGCAACTTGCTTCCCTTCACTCCATGCCTTTTTTATAACGGCTCGTGTGTCGATTTCATTTTTGGTTGACAACGTAAGTGCGATCATCCGTGCCTGTCTCCATTGCTCGGTGCGATATAACTGGTTATGTACTCTTGAACACTTTTTGGTATACTCTTCAGCAGCCAGCTGGGCAAAATACTTCCGGACTGCTTTGCGAATGTCTGTTTTTGTCATCGTTATCCCCTGCCTCTACCTCCAATTCAACCACATTCTTAAAATTCCTTACCCTCTTTTAATGAGTATGATTACAAGGTTACTACTGCCCCAGTCCCATCCTAGCTAAAAGAGGACAAAGAAAAAAGAAGCAGAGGAATAAATTTCCTGCTGCTTACTTTGTTTCACGGTGAAGAGTATGTTTCTTCAAACGTGGGCTGTATTTTTTCAATTCAATACGCTCAGGGTTTGTACGCTTGTTTTTTGAAGTAATATAGTTGCGGTCTCCTGATTCTGTGCAGCTAAAGTCACTTGTACGCGCATGTTTTTCCCTCCCTACCAACAATCATTAATCATACTTTTCAATAATAGCAAATTGATGGGTGACAATCAAGTTGATATAATGAAAACTTCTTGCGAAGTTTTTCCTTTTCCCGCTATTTTGCGTGTATAATATTAGCGTTATCACTTTATATTTATTGGGAGATGAAGCTTGCATGGAATGGATGATTATTATTTTACTGTCCATAGGACTTGGGTTGTTCATCCTGTCTTTCTGTGGAAAAGATACAATCAAAGAAACAGAAAAACAAATTGAGGACCTGTCCATAACTCATTTAACAGAACTTTATAAATTGAAAAAGAAAGTTAAGGTACTCGAGGAAGAGCTTTTAAGCAGCAGCGCAAATCCTGTGTTCTCAAAAGGAAGCACTGGGACTGCGAAGCTTAAAGAGGAAGCCAGCCAATTTGTAAATGAGGGACTTGACGTTCAGGATATTGCTCAAAAGATGAGACTTACCGAAGAAGAAGTTCAAAGATTATTGTGAAGGTAACGAGGTGACATAAGTGACGAAGCCTGGTATGAGAAATTTTGCTGCTGGCTGGTTTACCGTTTCGGCTTTCCTGGCTGTACTATATTTTTACACAGACATCATCCCCTCCTCTCAAGGTGACCAGGCTGAAGGTTCTGCCTACCAGCCAAGCACTTTGGAAATGGTAGAAAGTCTGGAATCCAACGGCTACCTTGTTTGGGAAAAAACCGAATACGAAGAAAATCTGATAGCGCAGAATGAATCTTCTTCTGACTCTCTTGAAGAAGAGCAGATTTACATAACAATCTTACAAATAGAAAAAGGCATGAACAGTAAGGAAGTAGCTCAAACTCTTGAAGCTCTGCATATAATTCAAGATGCCGACTCATTCCAAGCCAAAATGGCCGATAAAGAGGTTACTCATTCCATTAAAACAGGAAGTTATGAACTAAACAGTTCCATGAGTGCAGATGAAATTATAGAGGTGATTACCTGATTGTGCCTCCAAACAAATAAGCGAATACGGTAATTAAAAAGGTCGCAAACCCCATGGTGAGGTTTGCGACCTTTTTATCGTAACTGAAAGGAAAGAGGAAACGATTGAGATAAAACTCCGTCTTTTTAAGGGGAACGTTCTTCATCGCCCCTGTTCTTGCTCCTCTCTAGTTCTCAGTAGCAGTTTCTACTAGCTCTTCAAGCTCTTCAAATTCTTCAAGGTCTTCAGGATCTTCCAGGGTTTCCTCATTAGTCTCTTCAGGTAGCTGATGAGGACGTTCTTCCTTTAATTCAAAATATGCATCCAGGGATTTACGGGCGATCGTATTGGCCAGCCCGGTGCGTCCCCCAGAAGTATCCCTTTGTACATATGGAACAATAACAGCAAAGGCTACCTCCGGGTTTTCATAAGGGGCATATCCTACTAATGCCTGATTGTTTCCTTGAACTACATTTCCTGTCCGGTCGCTCCTGACACTAATTTGGGCCGTACCTGTCTTTCCAGCCGCTACATAATTAGCAGAGCTGAAGTGGGATCTTGCCGTTCCCTGTGAGCCGTTCATCACTCTCCATAAGCCTTCCTGTACTCTGTCCATATATTCAGGCTGTATGTCCACTCGGTTTAGAACTTTTGGCTCTAACTGGCTGGAAATAGGGCCTAGTGAATCATTGTCCTCGCTTGGCTGGCGTATTTCTTTGACCAGTCTGGGCTGCATACGGTACCCATCATTTGCAATCGTCGAGATATATTGAGCCAGCTGCAGCGGCGTATAGGTATCAAACTGTCCAAAACTTAAATAGAGAAGATTACCTGGCATATTCCCGCTTCCTACAATACCGGTTGATTCTGAAGGAAGATCAATGCCTGTCTCTATACCAAGACCAAATTGATTAAAGTAATTTCTAAAGGTTTGATAAGTTCCCTCTACATCTTCCCAGCAGCATTCACGACCATAATCATAGCCTGCCATTCTCATTGCAATTTCAGCCATGTAAATGTTTGATGATCGTTCCAGAGCCGTTAATTCGTTTATACTTCCCATATTCCTTACAGATCTCATTGTAGGGGTCTGAGGAAGACTGATCGGCCTGTCATGGATAATACTTCCGGGCTGTATCACTTCGGTTTCTAGTCCAACCGCCACTGTTGCTGCTTTAACAGTTGACCCGGCTTCAAATGAACGGGAAACCGCTCCTAAATGGTCGCCGTATCCAGCAATGGATAAAATATCTCCTGTCTGTGGTTCCATCATCACTACATAAGCCTCAGGATCATTAATAAAAGTTCCCTGTGAGCTCTCCACTTCTTCTTTTATAATATTTTCTACTTCTTGCTGCAGTTCCATATCCAGTGTTAAGACTAGGTCATTCCCCCGTTTCCCTGGGTTTTCCACTGTTGCGTTAGCAAGGTTGCCAGAGCCTGCTTCCAAGACACCTTTTTGTCCTCTGAGTACCTCTTCATACTGACTTTCAAGAAAGCTGGTTCCTACTTCATCAGAACGGTCATATCCCCTGGCTAAGTATGAATCTATGCCTTCTCTTGGAATTGAGCCAGTACTGCCAAAAATCTTGGGAATGTGTCGCCATATACATAATTACGCTGTGCATCACGGTACAAGTCAACACCAGGAAGTTCATCCAAGCGTTCACTGATTTGGTGTGCTTCCTCCACTTCAATTCCTTGTTTAACCCGGTGAGGCGAATGGTGGTATCCACCCGTCATTTCACGCCAAATAGCAGCTACTTTCATATCAGCCTGTGAAAAAGATTCCAGCTCCTCATCAGGGATTCGTTCCAGCTGAAGCTGATAGAGTTCATTGTCTTCTAAAGCCGAAAGCTCTTCTGGAGTAATCAGCTCCT
Organism: Thalassobacillus sp. C254; assembly: GCF_001310615.1. Lineage (NCBI taxonomy): Bacteria > Bacillati > Bacillota > Bacilli > Caryophanales > Bacillaceae > Thalassobacillus > Thalassobacillus sp. C254. Next base: position 26,502 of record NZ_BAXQ01000003.1, read on the forward strand.
GTGCTTCTTCGTCATTTGTAATGAGCCAGAAGTCTCTAAGATCACGATCTGTTACCTTGTCTGTATCTACTTCAATAAATTCACTCAGGCGCTCTGCTACTTCAATTCGTTCTTCATTTGAAACCCCCGGCCTGTTTGTATAGGTAAGAGACAAAACTAACTCGTTATTTACAGCTACATTTCCATGTCGGTCATACATAAGCCTCTTGGGGCATCTATGCGTGCACTTGCACTGTTTGTACCTTCAAGGTCTCTAATATAGTTTTCTCCTTCAACAATTTGGACAAAGCCCAAACGAAGAATTAAAGCTGAAAATAAAATAAATACACCGAAAAACAATACATTTAGACGATACGGCACGTGGTTTTTCTTTTGCTTCAGTTTAGGCATGCCTCTTTATTTCCCTCTCCATCCTTCTCATTCTTACTGCAATAGAAAGAGACACCTGTTTTCCGGGCGCCCATTATCTTGCAGCGTATTTATTGTATCACATACCTTAAAACATAGGTGAAGAAAGAATGGAAATTACACAGGATTTTCCCCTTCATTGTCTTGTTTCAGCACAGGGTTTTGGGGGGATGTATCAGAGGGTGAAGAATTAGTAAGAGGCACTCCCTTAATGACAAAATACATAGCAAAATGACCAGCCCCAAAGACAGCCAGCAGCCATGGAATAACTTGTTGTGCTTCCCATAAGGACACAGCTATTAAAAATACAGCTATAGAAGTAATTCTGCCTCCATTTACAAAAAATTCACGAACTAAAAGATACTCCACTCTCATTTTGGCGGCATTCCATGCCCTGCCAATGACGTCATAGGTTAAAGATACATATGGGACTAACAACAGCGGGTAAGCTGCAGAAATGATAATCCCGTATATAATAAGCCTGGTAAAACTGGGCTCAGGGATAATGAGAAAAATTGCTGCATATAAGAATAACCCGCCTATAAAGATACCTTTTTTACGGTATTCCTTTTTTATTAACCGGCTGACAAAATAATAGCAAAAAAATGATATAGAGGAGGTAATAAGCCATATGTCCCAAGAGCCATCTCACTGCCTGAAGCAGTGTAGACCCACAGAACAATGACAAATACAAAGATTCCTTCTCTCAGCCCCTGAAAATAATGAGCCCAGAGTATGCCATTCCAGCTTGTATCTTCTTTTCTTCTTTTCCAGACCTGCTTAACCCTGATTGCTCCTTTGGCTATTCTCCGGCTGAGCCTCAGACTTAAAAAAACTGCTGCCAGAAAAAGCAGTAGTGAAACAGCAAAGATGACATGATATCCGGTTAATTCAGGCAGCAACGTAATGAGAGCTCCTGCACTGAAAGGTCCCACCATACCTGCAAAAGAGGATAATAGGCCGAAAAAACCGTTGAAAAAGTCTCTAGTGTCCGGCTCGGTAATTTCGAAGGTCAATACATTAAATGCCATCCAATAAAATCCAAACCCGACCCCAAGGAGTCCTCCTAATAACAGAAGGTAACTGCTTGCCTGCTCCCCGATATAAAGAACGGCAAAGTAAAATAAAGAAAGGATAGCAATCCCAAAACGTAATACGACAATTCTATCCACTCGCTTGGTCCACCATCCGGCAAGATAAAACGCGAACGGCTGAATAAGGCACAAGCAAATTGATATAATGCAATATCTCTAAATTCACCAGACTGTTTCCACAAATAGACATTAACAAAAGTATTAGAAAGGGCAATCGCAAGGCATATAACCCGCCGATAGTCAGCAGCAGCGTTAGATCCTTGGAAACACGCACATTGCCCAGCAATTTCTTTTTTACCGAAGTCTTCATGGCCCACTACACCACCTTACCGGTAGTGTTTCACTAAAGAATCCGGTTATTCATTAATATCCTTTTGTAGCCCTTGAAGCCTTACAGAACGTACATATAAAAAGCCTGCCGATAAATCGGCAGGCTTCCATTAAATTATTTTGCTTCTTCGTAACGCTTTCCTACTTCTTCCCAGTTTACTACATTCCAGAATGCTTCGATGTAGTCAGGACGACGGTTTTGATACTTAAGGTAGTAAGCATGCTCCCAAACGTCAATTCCCAGGAGAGGAGTTTTTCCTTCCATGATTGGAGAATCTTGATTTAGTGTATCTTCAACCGCTAATTCTCCATTATCAAGTACGAGCCAAGCCCAACCAGAGCCAAAGCGGCCAATACCCGCATTTTTGAATTCTTCTTTAAAGTTGTCGAAGCTTCCAAACTTGCTGCTGATAGCGTCAGCTAGTGCTCCTGTTGGTTCGCCGCCGCCATTAGGGCTTAAAAGGTTCCAAAAAAGAGAGTGGTTAGCGTGGCCGCCGCCATTGTTTCTTACTGCATTGCGGATGTCAGATGGAACAGAGTCCAAGTCACTGATTAACTCCTCAACGCTTTTGTTTGCAAGTTCGTCCTGGCCTTCAAGTGCAGCATTAAGTTTCGTTACGTAAGTATTATGATGTTTCCCATGATGAATTTTCATCGTTTCCTCATCAATGTGTGGTTCTAGTGCATTAGGTTCATACGGAAGTTCTGGAAGTTCATGTTTTGCCATGTTCAATCTCCTCCTTCGAATGATAACAATTATAGTCTCTTGTGTCTTGATGCCAAAACCAGCATAAGGGTTGACTCATGAAATCGGATTGTTTCATAAGTTTTCCAAATACAACGTTACCAAAACACTACTTTTTTTTCAACAAATTAGCTTGACTCTTAAGAAGTCCAGCTTATGTAACATTCCCTCTCCACCACCGTGTTAAACACAAAGTGTATGGTTTTATAATTTTTTTCTTTTTCCAAAACAAAAAAACAAACTGGTTAAGTTTGTCTGTTGTAAAGGGTATTTGTTTAATGGTGGACCCTGTAGGACTCGAACCTACGACCGGACGGTTATGAGCCGTCTGCTCTGACCAACTGAGCTAAGGTCCTTTATCAATACATGGGGCGATTGATGGGAATCGAACCCATGTGTGCCGGAACCACAATCCGGTGCGTTAACCACTTCGCCACAACCGCCATAATAATGATATTGGTAGCGGCGGAGGGGATCGAACCCCCGACCTCACGGGTATGAACCGTACGCTCTAGCCAGCTGAGCTACACCGCCATATGGCTCCACAGGCAGGATTCGAACCTGCGACCGATCGGTTAACAGCCGATAGCTCTACCACTGAGCTACTGTGGAATATTTGTTTTAAAAGTGGTAAGTACCTTTTCTATCACTTTCAGCGACAATGAAAATAATACCATGAATACCTAACATTCGTCAACAATATTTTAAATGTTTTTTCGGGGTATAAATTTTTCTTGGGCAAAAAGTAATATAGCATACTTTCCCCCTTCTAACAAGGGGGAGAAAGCCAGCACTGAATCATTAAATCAAAAGAGAAGCACCCATAGTAAATAACCAAGGTTCATAACAAGGATCATTCCTTTTACAATCACTCCTAGTACAAAACCGACAACAGAGCTTAAGCCCACTTTCCCCATTTGACGCCACGTTTTTCCTCCTGTTATTAATTCTCCGATTACAGCCCCGGCCAGAGCGCCAACCAGGACTCCTACTACAGGGATAATAAAAGGCCCAACAATAAGACCGATCGCACTTCCCCATAAGGCGGCGTTAGATCCTCCACTCCTCTTTACTCCAAAAATGCTGATTAATGAATCAATGGCGAATAACAGAAACGCAACAAACCCTTGAATAACCCAAAAGAAAATCCCTAACGAGCCAAAACCTTCTGCCCATCCTATTAAAAGCAATGAAACTGCAAAAACAACGCCTGCTGGAATTACTGGATACACCAATCCTGCAAAGGCGAGCAAATAAAATATAGCAGCAAGCACCAGTAAAGTCCCTTCCATAAGTCTCCTCCTTTTATCTTGAATGAATAGTGTCTTTCAAACCTTAAGGCACGTCATGCTGACTGGAAACGGCATGCTGTGGTTTCCGCCATTTTCCCTTTTCAAATTCGTAATAACCTATTCTCTGCCCGGCCTGCATGACTTCAGACGTAGTAAGAGGGCATTAAAATCATAATGGAACACTTCAGAAAAAATTTGTCTACCTGAGTAAATAAGACAACAAGGAAAATATCATAGAACACTACAGGAGCCTTTAGTAAGTGTTGTTTACTACCCTTATTCACAAAGAAAAAGAGAGGGAAACCTCCCTCTCCTGACATTATTATTCATTTTCTGAAATAACAGTTTCAGCAATGTTCACGGCATGATCGCCAATCCGTTCAAGATTACTGACCAAATCTACGAAAATGATCCCTGCAGACCCTGAACAGCGTCCTTCATTTACTCTTAGGATATGTTTTTTCCTAAGTTTTCTTTCCATTTTATCAATTTCTTCTTCTTGAAGTACACATTCTTTTGCTATATCTATGTTTTCATGCTCAAGGGCAGAAAGAGAATTTTGTAATGTGTGGATCGTCAAGTCAAACATTTCCTCTAAATCATTCATCGCTTCTTCAGAAAGCGATACTTTATTAGTTAACTGATAATCAACAAGCTCCATTACATTCTCCATATGATCGCCCACGCGCTCTATATCCCGTATGGTATCCATAAGAACTGAATGAAGCTTGAATTGTCATCAGACAGAGAGCGCTCTGATATGCGGATGAGATAATCAGTAATCTTTCGATCTAAATTATTGATAGCCTCTTCAAACTGAGTGGTCAATTCTGCATGCTTCTTTTGATTGGTCTTTACATACTGCCTGACTTCCTCGAGCCCTTTTTCAGCAAATTCACCCATACGAAGTGTCTCAGCCTTCGCCTGGGATAATGCAATAGCCGGTGAACTTTGAATAAACGCCGGATCTAAGTGCTTGGCTTTGTACTCAATTTCATATTCTTTACCTGGTATGAGCTTCACCACAATAAAAGCAAGAACGGCTACAAATGGAAGTTGAATCAATGTGTTAGACACATTAAAGATCCCATGGGCAAATGCTATCGTCATTGGCGGATTTAAATTTAGTGCCTGCTGAAGGTAAGCAATCAAACCTGTATAAGGCACCAGCAGAATCAGCACGATTGTTGTGCCCAACAGATTAAATATGACGTGGGTCAGTGCAGCTCTTTTGGCGGCAAGGGATGCCCCAATTGACGCCAGAACAGCTGTAATAGTAGTCCCGATATTATCCCCGAACAAAACAGGCAGAACTGCAGTCAATTCCATCGCGCCTTGATCATAAAGCTGCTGAAGCAGTCCAATAGCAGCCGTGGAACTTTGCACGGCCACAGTGAAAATAACACCAATAATAACTCCCAGGATAGGGTTTTCACTCATGCTGATTGTTAAATCTTCAAATGCCTGGAAATCTCTAAGGGGCCTCACGCCGTCTCCCATTAATGTAAGACCATAAAAGAGGGCTCCAAACCCAAATAAAACTTGTCCATAGTTATTTACCTTTTTATTTTTGAAAAAGAATATTAAAAAGGTTCCTAAAAAGATGATAGGCAAGGCGTATGCTGCAATATCAATCCCTATAATAAAAGCTGTGACTGTTGTCCCTATATTTGCACCCATGATGACACCAATTGCTTGTTGGAGAGTCATAAAACCAGCATTAACCAGTCCAATGGTTAATACCGTGGTTCCGGTACTCGTTTGAAGTAGGATTGTCACAAAAAGACCAGCAATTACACCCATAACGGGATTGGTCGTAAATTTATCCAAAATTTCCCTTAGTCGGTCACCTGCTACTTTTTGAAGGCCATCTCCCATAAATTTAATCCCAAACAAAAAGATGCCGAGACCACCAAAGAATGTAAACAATATCGTTTGGACATCCACTAATTCTCATCCCTTCAAGAAAAATTAAAAGCAACGTCATTCGACAATTCTTTTTTCATCCTTGTCTATTATTGAGTGAATAGCAAAGTTTGTAAAGGCATTATTCAGCTTTTTTTGCTTTCAAATATGATAATGGTCCGTAACCACCTGTTTTCGCTGTGTTTTATATATTTTTCTTAATTTTGTAAGCAGGTTCCTTTTACTTGTTCCCAGAGAATTGATGAAATACAATAATAAAGATGACTTTTACATGGAGGCCTTTCTATGAATGTGATTCAGCAATTTATACGCAGCCTATATTCACCTAAATATATTGCAGCCTTTCGCTTTTCAGGCATTGGAAAAGCTATTTCCTATATCTTTTTTCTTATGTTTATCACAAGCATACCTGCAGGAATTACGTTTACCTCGAGCATGCTCACGTTAACCTCTCAGGTTGACTCGGCTTTGCATGAAGACCTTCCTGATTTCGAGCTTCGCAACGGCATTCTCCATGCGGACCAGGAAGAGCCATTATACATAGAAGATAACGGAGATACAATTATCTTTGATGCAACTGGCACTGTTTCAAGAGAGGATATAGATACAGAACCAGCCATAGCTTTGTTAAGAGAGGAAGTAGTCGTTATTGAAGATGGAACAATAGAGTCCTTTTCTTACGGCCAGGCTGCCAACCTCCACTTAACCAAAGATGAAATTATCTCATTAATGGATACTGTCAGCGGATTGCTGCCTATCCTGATTCCAGTGTTTCTCCTTGGCCTTTATTTATTTGTCACTGCAATGAAATTTATTGGTATATTTTCTCTTTCACTTTTCGGCTTATTACTGAGGAGAAAAGTGGCTATTCGCCTGCCTTACCGTAACATTTGGATCATGAGTGCATACGCTGTAACACTTCCTACTTTGGTTCTCGCCATTATTGATGCAGCAGGTATTGCTCTTCCATTTTCCTTCACTGTTTACTGGGCCATAGCATTTATTATGCTTTTTGCAGCCTACAGGCGCCTTCCGAAACCGAAAAAGCCAGCCGCTTCATAATTCTCTGGGAAACCTGACACTGGGCCTGAAAAAAGAGGGCCGCTCTCAGACTATACTGGCAGGCACAAACCCTTATGTAAAAAATACCCCAAAAGGGCGGCTGTTGAGAAAGAAATTCTTAACAGCCGCCCTTTTTTAACTTTCTTTCTGTTCTTCTAGTTTCTTTACGAGAATTCGCGTACCATCCACTTCAATTACCTCTATTTCTTCCCCTGCTTTAATCCATTGGCCGCCGCTGGTAGCACTGTATTGACTGCCATCAATATCTATTGTTCCAATAGGCCGGAAATCAGTCATGGTTTTGCCTTTTTGCCCTACAAGATCCTTATATGTTTCATTTATGGAATTATATCCAAGGTCTCCTGTCATTTTGTCTTTCAAAGTAATTTTCGACCATAGCTCTCTTCTTGAGAAAACCCTCAAAAAGAAAGTTGAGGCTAATGCACCAAGGATAAAGCCCATGGCCGCCAAAGATCCATACAAAAATCCGGGAGCTGGAACAGCTATACCCATAATCATCATCAAAGCACCTAACAGTGCAATGGTGCCATCGCCAGTCACTTTTCCGTCAAAAATGATTAAACCAAGGCCCGCTCCGTATAAAAGTACGATCCACAAGCCAGATGCCGCATCTATGTGATAAGCAAAGAAAAGACTCATAAGAACTATTCCAATAACAGCGAATAAGCCTCTCATTTTCACTAACAGTTCCCCAACCAGAAACAACGTACCTAAAAAACAACTAAAAAACCAACACTGGCATTATCTAACCAGTCCATAGAAGCACTCCTTTCTCTCCACTTATTATTGCTTCTCACTCTTACTAAAAGCATACCATGAACCATCGCAGAGACACCATTGATAGTATTTTTCTTCTTTATATTATATACGGCTGGCACTCCTTTTGGTTTCGGCTGTCTGCCTCTCCCCCCTGAAAATTCAAAAGAGAGGCAGGATCTCTTCTCTTGAAGATTTCCCTGCCTCTCTTACCTATTTATTACTTATGATTCAGAGGACAACCATCCTCTTGCTGAGTCAATTAGCTGGTTAATAAAATCAAGAAAACTTGCGATAAAGGATTGAGTATCCTCTCGATTTAGAAAATCATCTAAATTGTTACGTACTTTTGAAATTTGATCCTGCACCTGGTTCCAGTCAATATTTAAATCTTGCATCCGGTCAAAAAGGGAAACCAGGCCATTAACCTCTTCTTCGTTTAAGGTAATATTCAACTCATTTGAGATATTAATAATTAAAGCCCGAAGGTCCTCTTCAGATTCGACCGACTGTCTGCCGATCTCTTCTTTAATCCTGGTGATCAATTCAGTGGCTTCTTCTGTGCCAATTCTTTCCCCAAGTTCTGCAGTCCGAACCATTTCCTCGTTAGCCACTTTCTTTTGTTCTTCAGGTATAACCACATCCGCCTGTACTTCATAGGCTTTGATAAGGCCTGTTAACGCAGCAGTTCCCGACACTTGAAATGGTGCTGTTACATAGATATCCGCATCCTTAACCCCGGCGGTAACTAAAGCATTTGCATACATGCCTTCTGAAACCCAATTGATGTTATTCGTTTCAACGTTCAGACCGCTGCCTTCCTCTGTAAGGGTAATTTTTGTGGAAGACAATGCTCTTGTACCGATTTGACTTGCGCTGATGTAATCTCCTAAATATCTATGTTCTTCCTCATTACTTACATATATAATTGTATCATTTTCATCTGCACTCATTTCTTCAAGCAGTCTGGTTCTATCATCAGGGCCCAAGTCTTCTCCTAACGTAATAATCTCTTCCCCGGGCACAGCATCCCCCTTGGCGGTGCCAGGCATGGTAATCATTCCAATGACTAGAAGCAGCAGTGCCATCCAGCTTAATACTTGTGTTTTCATTTTTTCTCTCCTTTTCATTAGGAAGATGATTTATATATATCATCCCTATAAAAATACTTACCACATGGCGCTATAAAAGGGAAGAGAATTTCATACTTTTTCACCCTCTTTTGACTTTTGCTTTTATTTCCATATTTTATAAAGGACTTTTTAGTTATTGGAAGAATTTCCTTATTATATCCCTGCTCACAGGTCTCCTCAATGGCTTTAAGAAAGTGTATTGGAGGTGGTTTCATGAGAAAATTATTCGGTTTTCTGCTTATTGTTATTGCTATTATAGCCGTTTATTACGACCTTACTGTCGGGACTCTTCCGACAGTCGTTGAGGAACCCGCCCCTCCTCAAGCTGAAGCAACAGAAACTGAAGAAGAAAAGAATGAGGAAGAACAAAATGAACAAGAATCTCCGCGCCCCCTGCCAGATAGTTCTTTCAATGAATCGGCTGTGGAAGTTACTGTAGAACCTGGACAAACTGTGCTTTCCATAGTGGAACAGCTTCATGAAGGGCCCGTGCCTGCGAGTATTCAGCAGGTCTCCCATGACTTTTCAAGGTTAAACAATGACATCTTGCCTGAAGAAATCCAAATTGACCAAACATACTGGTTTCCAACCTACAGCCCCTGACCTGATAAAAAGCGCCTCTTTATTTTTCTTGCCAAACAAATCATGGCGCTGATACAATAACGTTGTATTCGTTTGAAATTTTATGGCAGTATAAATAAGAATACTGACACAGAATATATCTTTGAAAATATAAAGGGGCGTATTCATTCATGACCCAGATTGTCCACCGTACGAACACCCGTCCTGTAAAGGTTGGGAACCTAGTCATTGGAGGAAACAACGAAGTTATCGTCCAAAGCATGACAACAACGAAAACACATGACGTGGAAGCAACCGTTAAAGAAATTCACCGACTCGAAGAAGCAGGCTGTCAAATTGTCCGAGTTGCCTGCCCGGAAATGCGTGATGCAGAAGCCATTCCAGAAATAAAAAAGCAAATCAACATTCCATTGGTTGTTGATATCCATTTTGACTATAAAATGGCTTTGAAAGCCATTGAAGGCGGCGCCGACAAAATTCGTATTAACCCTGGAAACATTGGAAGAAAAGAGAAAGTCGAAGCAGTAGTTAAAGCTGCCAAAGAAAAGAACATCCCTATTCGTATAGGTGTGAATGCCGGTTCTCTTGAAAAACGGATTCTGGAAAAATACGGATATCCTACAGCTGACGGTATGGTGGAAAGTGCCCTTCACCACATTAAAATCCTGGAAGATTTAGACTTCCATGACATTATTGTGTCAATGAAGGCTTCAGATGTTAATTTAGCCATTGAAGCCTATGAAAAAGCTGCTCAAGCTTTTTCTTACCCTCTGCATTTAGGAATTACAGAATCAGGCACTAAATTTGCCGGCACAATTAAAAGTGCTGCTGGTCTGGGAGCGATCCTGAGCAAGGGGATCGGCAATACTCTTCGAATCTCCCTGAGTGCTGACCCTGTAGAGGAGATAAAAGTTGGCCGTGAGCTGTTGAAATCCTTTGGTTTGGCTGCCAATGCCGCCACTCTTATTTCTTGTCCAACTTGTGGAAGAATTGAAATCGATCTTATCAGCATAGCAAATGAGGTTGAGGACTATATCTCAACGATTAAAGCTCCCATTAAAGTGGCTGTGCTCGGCTGTGCAGTAAACGGACCAGGTGAGGCACGGGAAGCTGATATCGGGATTGCCGGGGCAAGAGGAGAAGGACTTTTATTCAGACACGGAGAAATTGTCCGCAAGGTCCCTGAAGCAACAATGGTTGAGGAACTGAAAAAGGAAGTAGACAAAATAGCAGAAGAACATTATAAAAAAGAAAAAGAGAAAAAAGAAGCTGCATCGTCTTCATCTTAAATAATAACAAAAGTGCCCTCACGCGTGAGGGCACTGCTTATTTAGCTAGAAAAAAGGTCCGAAAAAGACAGTCATAAGAATAGAGAAGGCACCGACAGCTACCGCCCAGTATCCTAATCCTGTTGCCCCTTGGCGTGCAGCAATAAATCCGACAACGATACCTGCACCTCCAAGTAAAATGGGTAAAAAGAACAGGGAAAGAATGGAAGCAAGTAGAGCTGCAATACCTACACCCCGTCCTACAGTATCATCAGTCACGTCACTATCACGGGTTGTTACCTGCTCTTCTTCTTCTCTTTCAGGCTCAGCTAAATTTGCTCTATTGCCTACGCCCCACGTTCCCACTTCTGCAGCGGTTTCCTGGGTATAATCCTCCTCTTCAAAGTCCTGCTCTTCATCAATGAGCTGTTCTTCATCAAAGTCCGGCTCTTCATCAATGCGCTGTTCTTCATCAAAGAGCTGTTCTTCGTCAAAGAGGTCTTCTCTTGGACCCTCGTATCCTTCAGCCATTGTGTTATCACTTGGCCCTAATTGACCTTTGTTATTTTCGTTTTTCTGATTCATTTCATCCACTGTTATCCCTCCTTCCTTACTCTGTAGAGAGCAGTCTTAGTATGTGCGGAGGGAAGCTTCCTTAAAGCTGTAAAGGATGAGCATATCAGAGAAAAATTAGAAATTATATAGGAGTGAATTTCAACAAATGACTGAAAAAAAGTTAACATTTGGTTTAGATATTGACGGTACTGTCACAGACCCCGCCACTTTTGTACCTTACCTCAACAAACATTTCCAGGTTGATATTACTCTTGAGGATATCACAGAATATGATTTAACAAGCTTGCTGAATGTCAGTCAGCAGGAATTTTGGAAATGGATGAAAATCCATGAGAAAAGTATTTATTCAAATGCTGTATTGGCTCATAAGGTTGAACAAGCTCTTCTTGATTGGAATAAGAACCATAAAATGATTTACATCAGTGCTCGCGGTCACCATCTTCATGAAGCTACCCTGGAATGGTTTAATACTCACAACCTTCCATACCACCACATTGAATTAATCGGTCAGCACGACAAAATTGAATCAATCAAAAAACATCAAGTACATCTCTTTTTTGAAGATAAACATGATAATGCGTGCAATATTGCCGAGGAATGCCAGATGCCTGTCGTCCTCCTGGATACACCTTATAATCGCAAACCTGTGCCAGCCAATGTACAACGAGTGCAAAATTGGCAAGAAGCAAAACTATGGGTGGACAATTGGACAAAAAACCGATAAAAAAGAGGCAGTCTCTGCTCTGTTTTGCAGGCTGCCTCTTTTTGCTTATACGTTTGCTTTACTGTTATTTTTACAATCTGCACAATAACCATATACCTCAAATTTATGCCCGGTCACGCTAAATTCCTCATCGAATGGTGTGCCTAAATGTTCCATAGGACAAGCGTGAATGTGTTTTGTCTTTCCGCATTCCATGCATATGAGATGATGATGGTGATGGGGAGTGGAACAGCTGAACCGAAACTTCTTCTCTCCTTCAAGCTCAGTCGTTTCCAAAATTTCCAAGTCTGCGAATAAGGAAAGATTACGATATACGGTATCAAAGCTGACTCCAGGGTATTCCTTTTGCATGTGAGTAAGAACATCCTTCGCTGACAGGTAACGCTTTTCCTCGGCAAACAAGGAGACAATCATCTCCCTTTTCCCTGTATACTTATACCCTTGTTCTTTAAGTCGATCCAAGGCCTTTTCTAAATTCATACAAACTCCCTCCGGTTAACTCCTCGAGAAAATCATTTGCAGGCATGCAACAATGGCTAAAATAAACATCGCTGACATTACAATCGTGCCCCCTGTAGCGATATCCATATGATAAGAAATATATACGCCTGACAAAATGGCTGCTTCACCGAACAGCACTCCTAGAAACATGACTTGTTTGAAGCTTTTTGCTACCCTGATAGCTGCAGCAACAGGCAGTGCAATTAATGCTCCTACCAGGAGGATTCCAACAACCTTCATCGACATTGAAATCACTAAGGCAACGAGCAGTGAAAATAAAAAGTTCATTCCTTTAAGAGAAATCCCTGATACTTTTGCATATTCCTGATCGAAGGATATAGAGATAAATTCCTTAAAAAAGAAGATCATAATCAGGAGCACGACGAATGCAGTTACTATAATAAATAATAAATCTTCCTGTGTAACAGAGACGATACTGCCAAATAAATAATTAAACCATTCTGTGTAGCCAGTTTGAGCAATACTGATTAAAATCGCGCTTAGTCCTATTCCCGCTGATAATATAATAGGAATGGCCAGCTCCTGAAAGTGTCTGTATTCCTGCCTTAATTTTTCAATAAGAAGAGATCCTATGAGCGCAAACAGCAGTCCGCTGTATAAAGGATTAACATCCATAAATTGCATCGTCTGCCCCATTAACACCCCCGCTGAAATACCTGTCAGCGTTACATGAGACAACGATTCAGAAATGATCGTTACTCGCCGCACCAGTAAAAAAGACCCGAGAAGCGGACAAATAAAACCTACAATCAAAGCAGCCAGAACGCCTCTTTGAATAAAGGTTAGATCCCCAAATAAAAAATCCATATTCAATTCCTACTCTCATTTAGTTCCTTCATTATTGTACAAGAGAAAGAATTCGAAAACAACGAACACCCTCTACATTGTGTTCTTCACCTTCGTTACTCCTGTAAATTGCCATCCGGCCAGCCTTCTTGCTCCCATAGCCAGAAGGAGAAGAATAACAGCGATCATGACAATCGTCCCTCCAGGCGCTAAATCCAGATGGTAAGCTGACACCAGTCCCGTTATTACAGAAGTTTCTCCGAAAAGGACTGAATAAAAAAACATCTGCTTAAACCCTTTTGCAACCTGCATCGCAGCAGCGACCGGGAGTGACATAAGAGAAGAAACCAGCAATATTCCTACAATCTGCATGGATGCTGCAATAACCAATGCAACTAGAACTATAAAAATAAAATAAATGAAACGCTTTGGCAGTCCGGCTACCGTGGCCTGTTCTTCATCAAAGGAAAGAAAAAACAGTTCTTTATAAAATAAAATTAAAACAGCAGTAACTACAGCGGTTATAACTGTAATTGTCCATAGATCCCCTCTGCTTACAGCAATAACACTGCCAAATAAATAATTAAATAGATCGTTGTTAAAACCGTCTGCTAATGAAATGAATACAACTCCTAGTCCTATCCCTCCTGAAAGGATGATAGGGATGGCTAATTCTTTGTAATAAGTATAAAAGCCCCTGAGTTTTTCAATCAGCAAAGAACCGGCCACTGAAAATGCCATTCCCATATAAAGGGGGAAAGAAGAGAAAAATATACAAAGTGATTGGCAAGTAATAAATGAAAAGCTATTCCGGTTAAGGTAATATGTGATAAGGCATCAGCAATCAAAGACATTCTCCTGACTACAAGGAAAACGCCTAAAACCGGCGCCAGAAAACCGATCATAATACCTGTAATTAGTGCATTTTGCAAAAACTCATAACGAAAAAAAACATCAAGCATGAATTAATGTCCCCCATGCCCGTGGTTGTGCGTAATCAGGTCAACCTCATGCCCGTAAAAAGCCGATAGGTTTTGCTCTTTTTCAAAATCCTGAGAAGTACCATGAAAATGCAAATACTTGTTTAAGCAGGCAACATCTGTCACATAGCTTGTCATCGCCCCTATATCATGAGTAATGAGTACAAGGGTAATATTCTTTTCTTTATTTAAATAGCTCAGCATATTATAAAAGCTCTGAACACTTTGGGCGTCTACTCCTACGGTTGGTTCATCAAGGATAAGAAGGTCCGGGTCACTGACTAAAGCTCTCGCTATAAACACCCGCTGCTGCTGCCCCCCTGAAAGTTCCCCAATGTTCTGATGGAGGTACTCTCCCATTCCCACACTCTCAATTACTTCTTTAACTTTTTGCTTATGAGCTTTGTTTAAAAAACGAAATAAACCAATCTTTCCAAACAAACCCATGGATACGACTTCAAAAACCGTAGCTGGAAATCCCGCATTAAAGCTGTTAGCTTTCTGGGACACAAAGCCTACCCGGTCCCAGTCTTTAAATTTTTCAAGAGGTTTTCCAAATAATGAAACCTCACCATGATGAGGGGTTAGTAAACCTAAGAGGCATTTAACCAAGGTGGATTTTCCAGAACCGTTTGGTCCTACTAATCCTAAAAATGTACCACGAGAAATGGTTAAAGAAATATCCTCCAATACGTTTCGTGAGCCATAATGAAAGGAAAGATTACTTATATCAATTACATTGGATTGTTCTTTTGCCTCCATTATAGAGATCCTCCTAATTTGCAGCTTTTTCGCTATACAAATATATATTTTTCGTATATGTTTCATGTAAAAGATCAGTGCTCAAATCAAACTTTAAGAACCATTACGATTTATTTACTTAAATGAGTATAACTGATTGAGTTTTTCCTGTAAACAACTGACTTTGCAGCTCAGTTTCCTCTTCTTGCCAAACATCCACTTTTTTGAGCTACTTTTTTTGATTTCTTCTCAAGAGTTACAGTCATACTAAACAATAAACAGGATATCAATCCAAGAAGGAAGTGGTAAACATGAAAAAAGAGAAGGTCGGCGTACTGGACATCGGTTCCAATTCAATTAGATTAGTGATTCACAAAATAGACGACCAAAAAAGATACCGCCAGTTACATAACTTAAAACAAGTGGCACGCCTCAGCTCCCATATTGACCTGGATGGCCGTTTAACCCCTGAAGGGTTTGAGGTACTGAAATCAGCGCTTATACAGTTTGAAGAAATCATTCAGCACCACCATGTAACCAAAGTAAAAGTTGCTGCTACAGCTGCCATTCGAAATGCGGTCAATCAGCAAGATATCCTTGATTTTATTCATAAGGAAACTTCTCTTTATGTAAGAGTATTATCGGGAAAAGAAGAAGCTTACTACGGATATTTGGCTGTTGTCAATTCCACCTCTCTGCGTGAGGGGATTACTGTAGATATAGGTGGTGGAAGCACTGAAGTCACCTATTTTCATCACCGCAGACTTATTTACTCACACAGCTTCCCTTTTGGGGCTCTGACGTTAAAAAACAATTTTACGGGGAAGATGGAAACAGACAGGCCAACCCCCGACAGTTTTATCGTTTTTTAAAAAATGAATTTGCTAAGATACCTTGGCTGAAAAATAAAAAAGTACCTGTC
This sequence comes from Thalassobacillus sp. C254, assembly GCF_001310615.1. Lineage (NCBI taxonomy): Bacteria > Bacillati > Bacillota > Bacilli > Caryophanales > Bacillaceae > Thalassobacillus > Thalassobacillus sp. C254. Next base: position 42,370 of record NZ_BAXQ01000003.1, read on the forward strand.
ATAGGCATAGGAGGAAGTGCCAGAAACATGGCGCTGATTCATCAAAGAAAAGAAAAATATCCCCTTGCCGGCCTTCATCAATATTCTATGGCTCCTAAACAAGTGGAAAGTACTCTACGTCTTTTAGAACAGACCCCTTTCAGTAAAAGAGCAGATATTGAAGGATTATCGAAAGACCGGGCTGATATCATTGTTCCGGCAGTCCGGGTCATTCAGGGGCTTATGGAATACAGCAAGTCTCCTTTTTTTATCATGAGCAATAAAGGACTACGTGACGGCTTATTATTTGAAGAGATACTCCGTGATGAAGAAAACAAACTTTTCCCTAATGTAACCGAGGAAAGCTTTTATCAACTAGGCAGGGAATATGAAATTCAGCATGACCATATCTCAGAGGTGTCCCGTCTGGCTGAGCAACTATACAGTCAACTGGAAAATCACCTTCCTTATTACTTGAAACAGGAAACCAACGTTTATTTACTGAAAACAAGCGCGAAAGTGCTTTATATGGGTGAGTACATTGATGACGAAGCAAGTGTGCAGCATACATTTTACTTACTGACCAACAGATCAATTGATGGTATTTCCCATCAAGAAAGGCTGGCCATTGCGTTTATTTCTTCTTTTAAATCGCAATCATATCTTCAGCAATTTGCAACGCCGTATAAACGGTATGTATCTCAGCGATTATTACAACGGTACGAACTATTAGGAAGCATCTTAAAACTGGCTTATTCACTCAATAGGACAAGACGAAACGTTATTACTCATCTTGACACAAGGCGCGATGGAAAAAATATAGCGATTCATCTGTATTGTACACCAGGAGCCAGCCCGTATTTTGAAGAAATAAAAAGCGAGAAATACAAAAAGCATCTTGAAAAAACATTGGGGAAAAAAATCTCATTATACTTTCATAGAGAAGAAAGCTCTTATCATAAAGTATAAAAGAGGACACTATAGTCAATTGTTTCGCTGCCCTAGAAAGGTGGAGTCTGCATGCGAGAAAATAATATAGAGAGGCACACTGACTTAAATGACCCTTCCTATTATAATAACCGTGAATTAAGCTGGCTTGCCTTTAACGAACGAGTTCTCGAAGAGGCAATCGACGAAAGAAACCCTTTGCTGGAACGCTTAAAATTTTTAGCTATATTCAGCTCTAATCTTGATGAGTTTTTTATGGTTCGTGTGGCTGGTTTAAAGGATCAGGTAAAGGCAGGATTTAACAAACCTGAAAATAAAGCTGCCTATACCCCTAAAGAACAGCTGAAACGTATCGCTGATAAAAACCATTCGTTAGTTAAACTTCAGGACAATCTCTACAATGAAACCATGCTTCCCCTTCTATTTCATGAAGGCATAGAGTTCTTATCCACTGAAGAATTAACTGAAACTCAGATTCAGTTTTTAGAAAATCATTTTGATAATTATATTTTCCCTGTTCTCACACCAATGGCCGTAGATGCTTACCGCCCATTTCCAATGCTTCTTAATAAAAGTATTAATCTGGCGGTGTTATTAGAGCCTAAAGGGAAAAACCAAAAGGAATCCCTCGCTATTGTGCAGGTTCCCTCTGTCCTTTCCAGGTTTATCCAAATCCCTTCGCGTAACAGAAACAGGCAGTTTATATTACTGGAAAAGGTTATTACACACTTTATAGACAAATTATTTTCAGGTTATCAAATAAAAACGGTCTGTCCTTTCAGGATCACACGTAACGCAGACTTGACAATTTTAGAAGAAGGGGCCAGAGACCTCCTCCGTGAAATAGAAAAAGAATTGAAAAAGCGAAAATGGGGAGCGGCAGTGCGTCTTGAAGTACAAGAAGGGGTCATAAAAGATGAGGTTCTCTCTTTTTTAACTTCAGCCTGGAAATCCATGACCGGGACGTTTACATGGTTAAAGGGCCTCTTGACTTAAGCTTTTTATTTAATTTTACAAAAGAGCTGGCACCTGACTTCGAACACTTGGTTAACCAGGCTTTTATACCTCAGCCGCCTGAAGATTTATTGGGAGAAGACGATATTTTTGATGCTGTATCAAAAAGGATATCTTTCTCCACCATCCCTATGAATCTTTTCAGCCAATAATTGATTTTATTTCAAAGGCAGCCGACGATCCTGCAGTTCTTGCTATTAAACAAACATTATACCGAGTCAGCGGTGATTCTCAAATTATTGCAGCCCTTGAACGGGCTGCTGAAAATGGCAAGCAGGTAACCGTACTAGTAGAGCTGAAAGCTCGATTTGATGAAGAAAATAACATTCAATGGGCAAAACGACTTGAAAAGGCCGGGGTTCATGTTTTATATGGTATTACCGGGTTAAAGACACACAGTAAGATCACATTAATCGTCAGGAAAGAAAAAAACAAAATCAGGCGCTATGTCCATCTCGGTACAGGAAACTACAATGATGCCACGGCAAAGCTTTACACAGACATGGGGATTTTAACTTCAGATGAAAAGTTCGGAATTGATGCCACAAACTTTTTTAATCACTTAAGCGGTTATTCTGAAAAGCCAGAGTGGCACAGGATATCAACCGCACCTTTTGAAATTAGAGAAACGTTTTTATCTTTAATTGAAAAAGAAATCGAGTATCACAAGGAACATGGAAATGGCCGAATCATTGCCAAAATGAATTCACTGACCGATAAACCTATCATTATCAAGCTCTATGAACCTCCCAAGCAGGCGTTTCCATAGACCTAATTGTCAGAGGGATTTGTTCCTTACGGCCTCAAATTAAAGGAGTCAGCGAAAACATTCGTGTGAGAAGTATTGTTGACCGTTTTCTGGAACATAGCAGGATTTTTTATTTTCATCAAGGTGGCGAGGAAAAGATATTTCTCTCCTCTGCTGACTGGATGACACGGAACATGGAGAGAAGAATTGAAATTCTTTTTCCTGTTTTATCCCCAGCTCTCATTTTCCGCTTAAAAGAAATTCTTTCAGTTACGTTACAAGATAATGTGAAAGCCAGGGAGCAGAATTCTAATGGTGAATATCATTATGTAGAAAAAGAAAGCAGGGAACCAACCGTTCAAAGCCAGTTGTTATTTTTTGAATGGGCTTCTCGTTTTATAGAGGAAGATGAGGAATAACGTACCCCGTCCCAAATTTATGGGAACGGGGTATGTTATTGGTAGGCAACAGCAGATTCTTGATTCTCGGCGTTTTCCTGAATTTCAATAGCATACCAGCTCTTAGCATCACCATTATCTTTAATATACGCCTGCAGGCCGCCCATTCCCCGGTGATAAGCTGTTAAGGCATGATCCCAGTCATCATATTTATCATATAAATAGTCTAAATAAAGGACTGATAACTGAATAGAGTAAAATGGGTTAAAAAGCAGATCATCCTCATAGGGCAAGTCAGCTTTTTCAGCAATCCAGGGACCAGTATTTTTCATAAACTGCCCCATACCATATGCTTTTCCATACCTTGTTTCAGGTCCCACAAGGGAAGGATCAAATGTGTCTCCAGTTTCTACCCTGAGGAGTTCAAATATCAAAAACGGGTCGATTTCTCTTTTCTTAGCTTGATGAGCCAGAAAAACTCCCCACTCCATCTTAAAGTTTTCATTAGAATCGTCATAAAGGTGTTTAGCCGTTTCTCTAGCCTCCAGCCACGTTTGGTAATTAAGATCAAACACGACTTCGTCAGAATCTTCCAAAAAGAAAAGCTCTTTTTCTACGATATTTTCAGCCTCTTGCAAGGCTTTACTTTTCTCTTCCAACAGTTCCATTCTCTGTTCTATTTGCTGTTCGTCTATAGCTGAAAAGAATAAAAGCATAACAAGGAAATGTAAGCTGCTCATATATTACCTCCATCATTACTTAAGTCGTAGTCAATTCCTATATCCTAATTGAATAGATCTTTGAAATCAACCACCAAAACTTAACAGTAAGCATGGTACAAGTAAGCTTTTTCCCTTCTTTTAGCGTGAGTAAACAACCAATCATTGATGCAGAGAGGCCTTTTCAATGAGGTAGTGTCTTCCTTCATGCAAGAAATTCTGTCTTTAAAGGAAACCTTTGTAACCTCTCCTCCCCTGGTTCAAAATATGAATGAACAAGGAAACAAGAGCTGATGACTCCCTTTAAACAAAACATAAAGAAGGCCGCAGACCTCTTGCCAGAGGATTTGCGGCCTTTTTTCGCTGCAGAAAATTACGAAAATGAAATGAGGTGAAACACAACAGCATTTGAAAGAAACTGCTTTTTCGTAAATCTTATGCCATATAAAAATCAAAAAATGTATAACTTACTTAAGCGTGCTGCCTGGCCCTGAAAAACTTAATAACTATGCCCTGCTTTGGAGAAAAGAGAAAGGCTAACATGAAAAAGGCAGTAGCAGCTAACACTATAGAAGCCCCTGAAGCTACATCGTATACCACAGAAACAAACAATCCGACTACTCCTGCTAAAGCACCGCAAATCGGGAGAGGATCAGCATAATTTGAAAACGGTCTGTAAGAAGGTAGGCGGTAGCTCCTGGAGTAATCAGCATGGCGACAACAAGGACAATCCCAACCGTCTGCAGGGATGCGACTGTGACAAAAGAAAGCATAAGCATTAATCCATAGTGAATATACTTAACATTTAGTCCTGTAGCTTTTGCCATGGTAGGGTCAAATGTACTTAACAATAAAGGTCTGTAAAAAACAAAAATCAAAAATGAAAATGAGAATTCCAATCGAAAAAATCAACCAAAGGTCAGTTGTTGACACGGCCAGCACATTTCCAAACAGAATATGCCAAAGATCCACTCCTGTACCTCTTAGGCCGGTAATTAAATAATCCCGAGAGCAAAAGCTGCGGTAAACATAATTCCTATTGCCGAATCATCTTTAATTCGACTGTTTTGAGATACGTAACCTATAGCCAGGGCTGTTAATACTCCCGTTATGACAGCCCCAATAAAATAGCTTACACCTATCATATAAGCAATAACCACACCAGGTAGAACAGCGTGAGAGATGGCATCCCCCATCAAGGCCATTCCACGCAAAATAATATAGCAGCCAATAATGCCGCAAATAATCCCTACAAGCACTGCAGCAATAAAAGCCTGCTGCAAATATGGATAACGAAGGAGCTGATCAATGAAATTTGCAACCTGGTTCATCAATTCCCCACCACCATGACTTTATCATCTGAGAATAAGTGGAGGCTTCCTTTATAGGCTTCACTGAGCCTTTCCGGATCATACACTTCCTGAGAAGGGCCATATGCAATAAGTTTTTGATTGATCAACAACAGGTTATCAAAATAACTTTCTACCTTACTTAAATCATGATGAATAACAAAAATTGTTTTTCCATTCCCCTTTAAATTCCGCAACAGATTAATAATAATTTCTTCAGATTTTACATCAATTCCAACAAAAGGCTCGTCAAGGAAGAAAATTTCAGCATCCTGAACTAATGCCCTCGCTATGAACACACGTTGCTGTTGCCCACCTGAAAGCTCGCCAATCTGGCGTTTACTGTAACTTTCCATCCCTACTTTTTCAAGAGCCTCACGCGCTTTTTTCTTTTCATTCTTTCCTATTTTTTTATACCACGGAAGATGGGCATATCGCCCCATTAATACTACATCTTCAACCAGAACAGGAAAGTCCCAGTCAATGTCACTTCTCTGGGGAACATAAGCCAGTTTTTTTCTGACTTTTTTCTACTTTCTCTCCTAACACTTCTATCTTTCCGCCGGTTGTTTTTTCCAATCCCAGCAATGCTTTCATCAATGTGGACTTCCCCGCTCCGTTTGGACCAATAACGCCAGTCAATATGCCTTTTTCAGATGAAAAGGAAATGTTTTGTATGGCAGGGTGATGATCATAGTATACTGAGATGTTTTCTACTTTTACTGTTTCACTCATGAGTTCACTCCCCCAATCAAGTCATAACTTTACCGAGTAAACTTTTTTTGCGCAAGACCAACTTTTCCTGATAAAAAAAAGAATACCTCTATTTGTATTTTATTATATGCGAGCATTACAAAAATGTGTTATTCAACTATAAAAAGTTTCCTTCAGGAAACTTTTTACCCATTTACATAAATTATAAGGGCAAATGATTTGTTTTTGCAAACATCATTTGCCCTTCCTGTTGGTCACATATTTAATACAGCTCAGTAATTTTTCACTAAGGGAAATGTTAGAACAATACTTGTCCCAGAATCAGGATCACTTTTGATGGTAAATGTTCCATTATGATCTTGCATGATTGTTTTGCAAAGAGGAATACCTATACCTGTCCCTTGATCTTTTGTAGTGAAGAAAGGTTTCCCTGCCTCTAATTTTTTAAGGATGTCCTTCGGAATGCCATCCCCGTTATCTTTAATAACTATCCAGTATTCTCCCTTTTCAACAAAACTTTTTAAAGAGAAGCAATTATTCTTATTCTTTTGAGTAAAGGCTTCCATAGCGTTGCGTAATGCGTTTAAAGCTACCTGCTTTAAAGAGGAATCATTCACTTTAATTTCTTCTGTTCCCTGATAAATATCAAAGGTAAAGTTTATTCCCTTCATTAAACACTCAGAGTGTATAATATCAGCTATACTATGGAGGAGTTTAGCAGGATTTTGTACCTCTTTTTTTATGTTCCTGCGCGCCATGGAAAGAAAGTTTTCAATGATGCCATTCATACGGTCTACTTCAGATAAAATGGTGGACGAGTATTTATCATAGCTGTTGGTTAAAGAAGAAAGCTGAAGAAAACCTTTAATCACTGACAATGGATTGCGAAGCTCGTGAGCTACACCAGCAGATAAATGTGATACAGATTCCATTTGATTTTGAAAAAGCAGCAAATGATTATAGCGCTTTTCAAAGGATTGATCATAGATGAAAATAAGTACACTATACCTTTCTGGCAGATAGATACCTTTCAGCCTGAAATAATCCCCTTTAGATTCATTATTGTAGTCTTTTACAAGAGGCTTTTTTTCCAGAAAAACTTCTTCTGCAAAGGAAGTGATATAAAAAGCACGATGATTTTCATCTTCTTTGTATGCTGACAGCCTTTTTTCTACACTATCTATGCCTAAAAAGCTTGCAAATTCATTGTTATGTTTAGAAATCATTAAATCATGATCGAGAATAACATAAGGATGGATGAAATGAGGAAGGACTTCCTGATCCCACATGCCATAGAGGGTATCTGGCTTTGGATTATGACGCAGGATCCTAAGAGAAAAAACTTTCCGTTCTTATACTTTCCGTTGTAGGAAACTGTAAATATGTGAGAGTCGAATTGATGTGTTAAATTAAATTCAAAGATCTTTCCCTGAAGAAAAATTGACTTCAACAAAATAATTGCTTTCTTACATTCTTCTTCGTCTAAATGAAGAAAAAAGCTTGTCCCCCGTTGAAACCACCTTGCCGCCTCGTCATTTAACGATATCACTTCACCGTCATTTGCTAATACAAAACGCCACTCCGAAGAGACTTCCTTGAATTCGTCTTCAAACCCCTCAATTTCCGCTGTATATAATGATTGGTACATATTACCCCCTCCTCAATGAAACCAATCAATCATATTTCACTGCCAATTTCTTTCCATTTTATTACTCTTATTTTTGATTATACTAAATGACAGAGTGCTTGCCTACTCTTTTTGGTAAAATTTATAAACTCCGCACTAAAAAGAGCGACACTTCAAGATAACATGCATATCATATATTATTATGAATTGAAACTATAGGAGGCTCTTAATGAATCCTTTTTTTCAGCAGGTGGTTAAACAACATATTGCTCAGATGACACCTCAGGATGTTATGGCTTACGGCCAGCAATATGGGGTAACAGTAAGCAGAGAGGAAGCGGTTAAGCTCCTGACACTTGTAAAAACAGAGCCATGGGATTTTAATGATAAGCAATCACTTCATGCTGTGCTTCATAAAGCAAAGAGCAACGTTTCACCGGCAACTGGAGAACTGCTTGAAGCCCTTTTTGCTCAGTATATCCAATAATTGTGGAGTCTTTTTCCGAAGAAAGCTTGAACGGATGTCGCACTTGTGCCTTTAGGTGCATGCGAGTGGACCTTTGAACAATCAACCCAATAGAATACAAAAAAGAGCTCTCACCGTGGTGAGGGCTCTTCCCTTTTGCCGGGTTTTGTCCCGGTCTTTTTTTCTTTAAGATGATGTTATACGCTTTACTGGTTAAATACTTCGTCTTTTAAATTTTCGTTAAATGCTTTTTCCTTCAGCATATTGATTTCAAATTTGTAAGGTGGTTTTTTATTTTTCTTATCTGTTCCAACATAAGGAGTTTCAAGGATCTTAGGAACCTCTGTAAAGGAGGGGTGATGAACAATATAATTCAACGCCTCAAATCCTATATAACCGCACCCTATGTTTTCATGACGGTCCTTTGCTGCCCCGCACTCATTTTTGCTGTCGTTGATGTGAAGAACTTTTAACCGGTCAATACCGATCAATCGGTCAAACTCATCTAAGACTCCATCGAAATCATTTACAATGTCATAACCTGCATCATGAGTGTGGCATGTATCAAAGCATATGGACAATCTCTCATTATGAGTAACTCCGTCAATAATCTGAGCCAGCTCCTCAAAAGATCGGCCGCATTCAGATCCTTTTCCTGCCATGGTTTCCAAAGCAATTTGTACCTTACTCTGGGGATCAATCACTTCATTTAGTCCCTCTATAATTTTCTTTATTCCTTTGTCTGCTCCTGCTCCCACATGTGCACCCGGATGAAGAACAATCTGGGTAGCCCCAAGCGCTTCCGTCCTTTCTATTTCCGAACGAAGAAAGTTGACGCCAAGTTCAAAGGTTTCAGGCTTTGATGTATTCCCAATGTTGATTATATATGGGGCATGCACCACTACCTCGTTTACCCCGTGTTCAGCCATATGCGCTACTCCAGCCTCAATATTAAGTTCTTCTATTGGTTTTCTTCTTGTATTCTGAGGAGCTCCTGTATAAATCATCATAGCCGTTCCACCATAGGATGCAGCTTCCTCACTTGATCCTAAAAGCATCTTTTTCCCGTTCATTGACACGTGTGATCCTAAAAGCATAGTTATCTCTCCCGTTTCACTGTAAACCTGTATTATTTTTTGTTGTTTCTCTTCGTTTCAATTCTTCTTTGTCGTTTAGCCTCTTGTGCAAATTGCTGCTTCGCTTTTTTCTTATATCCAGGCTTAACCTTTTTCGGTTTTTTTGTGCCCGTGGCCGGTTTCATGCCGGCGGCCGGTGAAGCTGTTGACCTTGTCCGGTTTTTCTTTGTCACAGTCATATTTTCTACAGAGACCCATTCTCCCCGTCTTAAATCTTTATACTCAAATGAGATTCTCTTTTTAGCGAGCTTTTGCAGAGGCTCCTGCTCATTTTTTTCTACAAGAGTATACGCTTCTCCAGTATGACCGGCTCTAGCTGAACGTCCAACACGGTGGACATAAAATTCAAGCTCCTTTGGAAGAGCATAATTGATGACATGAGTGACCCCTTTAATATCGATTCCACGGGCAGCTAAGTCAGTAGCAACCAGATACTGAACGGAAGCATCATTCACCCGCTTCATCACTTGTTTTCGTTGACGGGGGGCAATACCCCCATGAAGCAAGTCCACATTCAGCCTTCTTCTACCATCGCAGCAAACACTTCATCGGCTTCTTCTTTTTTATTCGTAAAAACGATGGCAAGATAAGGATTTAACGACGCTGCAACCTTCACTGTTAATTCCGTCCGGTCCCGATGGCGGAGAGGCACTAAATAATGATCGATTTTTGATGGAGTGGCTTCCTCGGGCTTCACGTGCACATGACGTGGCTGGCTCATATATTTTTTTAAAAATGGCTGAAGCTTTTCAGGAATAGTAGCTGAAAAGACCATCATCTGTAAATCTTCTGGCATATTGGAAGCAACCTGGTCCACCTGTTCAATGAAACCCATGTCCAGCATTTGATCAGCTTCATCTACAACATAGAATTTTGTTTTATGAACATCCAGAGCCTGGCTTTTGACCATATCATGAAGACGCCTGGTGTACCAATAACGATATGGGCTGATTTTTCAATTTATTCATTGTACGAAGTCGGTCAGTTCCGCCTACCACCAGCCTGGATGTAATTTCATCCTCCTTGTCTTCTCCAAGAAGCTTCAGTAATTCATCGTACAGCTGGCCGGCAAGCTCTCTTGTCGGAGCTGTGATCACAGCTTGAGTGTAATTTTTTTTTGTATCAATTCCAGATACAAGCGGAAGCAGAAAGGAAAGGGTTTTTCCTGACCCCGTCTGCGACTGCCCTATAACATCCTTGCCATTTTTGATAGCAGGAATCAGCCTCTCTTGTATTTCGGTCGGTTTTTGAATGTTTTTGTTTTTGTAATGCTTGTATAAGAAATGGGGGTAAGCCAAATCGTTCAAATGCTTTCACTTTGTTTCCGCCTTTCTTTTTCAATACCTATATTTCTCACTATAACCAGGTCATGTCACGTTCCTGTAGGCATCATCATATTTTATCATAAACCATCTTTAAACACAGCAATTGTCTACGTAATCTGTAACTTGAAAGGGTGAAATTCATCATGTACCCGTCACCATTTTATTTTCCCTCGCCGTTTCCTGCCTCCCCGGTGACTTCACCTCATACAATGGCAGGGTTTTTACCTCCAGCAGCAAGGTCCCTTCCTTTTGGAAAATTGCTTTCTGGTCTTGGCTTTAATCCAGCTATGGGTGGAGGAATGATGGGCGGTGGAGGGATGGGACCCGCAATGATGGGAGCTGCTCAAGGCGGAGGGATCATGCCTTGGATTCAATCTGCCCAAAAGATGTTAGGTATGATGCAGACTGTAACTCCGATGGTCCGCCAGTACGGGCCGATTGTCAGACAGCTTCCTGCCATTTGGAAGGTAATGAACAGCAGTCCTCCTGCAAACCCATCCGAAGAAGCAGAGCCTATAGATAAGGAAGAAACCACTTCTTCCCCAGTGACACCAACGACACAAGAAATACCGGTAAAGTGGGAAGAGAAAGAAGACTCCTCTTCTTATTCGTCTACTGTGCCCCGGCCTAAGTTATATATTTAAGTTTTTAGCCTGATCCTTAATTTTGTGCCGCACCATAACCAGGTAGAATCCACGACTGAACAGAAGAAAAAAGACAATTTTCTCCTTATAACTTTCTTTCAGCCTCTATCCTTTCATTTTTATTATGCAAATAGTATAATGACCCTAGTCTAAAAAGGATAACTCTTTTTAAGAGGAGGCAGTTATGAAAGTACTAAAAATTTCTCCCCGCGGATATTGTTATGGTGTGGTAGATGCAATGGTTCTCGCACGCCAAACAGCTAATAACCTGGATTTGCCAAGGCCCATCTATATTCTGGGATGATTGTTCATAATAAGCACGTTACTGATGCTTTTGAAGAAGATGGCATTATTTCTCTGGACGGACCTAATCGCTTAGAAATTCTTCAAAAAGTTGACAAAGGCACTGTAATTTTCACAGCCCACGGTGTATCCCCTGAAGTAAGGAACTTGCACGTAAAAAAGGACTGACTACTGTCGATGCAACATGCCCTGACGTCACACGAACCCATGACCTGATTAGAGAAAAGAAAGAAGAAGGATACCAGGTTGTGTATGTCGGTAAAAAAGGACATCCTGAGCCTGAAGGTGCCATTGGTGTTGCTCCTGATATTGTCCACTTAGTCGAATCGGTGGAGGATGTAGAAAATCTGAACCTTGATTCTGAAAAAATTATCGTGACTAACCAAACCACAATGAGTCAATGGGACGTTTCTGATATTATGAATAAAACACTTGATAAGTATCCCCACGCTGAGATACACAATGAAATTTGCATGGCTACTCAGGTAAGGCAAGAAGCAGTAGCTGAGCAAGCGAAAGAAGCAGACTTGCTTCTTGTAATTGGGGATCCGAAGAGCAATAACTCCAACCGTCTGGCACAGGTTTCTAAGAAGATTGCGGGCACGGAAGCATACCGCATTGCAGATGTTTCTGAAATTAACCTGGATTGGTTTGAAGGTGTAGAAACTGTGGGTGTTACCTCAGGAGCTTCAACTCCTACACCAATTACAAAAGAAGTTATCAGGTTTCTCGAACAATACGACAAAAATGACCCATCAACATGGGTAACTGAAAAGAAAGTACAGGGAACCAAAATTCTTCCGAAAGTAAAGGCTAAAAAGTAAAGGAATAAGAGGGCTGCCCCATTCTGGGCAGCCTCCTTTTTTCCTATTACCCTTTTTATATAAAGGTAAATGGATCTGTATTTACCTCAGAAGCCAACACTTCAACTTCATAACCCTTCTTTTGCATTTGTTCTTTCAACCGCTTTTGAACCCCGACCTTCATCACTTTTTCAACATTATGGCCTGGATCAATCATTTTCAAACCGCTCATCATGGCATCATGGGCTACATGGTAATATAAATCTCCTGTTACGTAGACATCAGCTCCCATTCTTTTTGCATGACTCCAATATTTGTTCCCATCTCCTCCTAAAATAGCCACCTTTTTCACCTTGCTGTCTTTCTCCCCGACTGCTCTTACTGTATTTACATCAAAAGCATCCTTAACATGAGAAGCAAAATCTCCAAGGGTCATTTCATTCTCCAATGAACCTATGCGTCCAAGACCAAGAACTTCCCCCTCCATGTCTGAAGGATAAAGATCATATGCCGGTTCTTCATATGGATGTGCTTTAATTAAAGCATTTACAACCTTTTTGACTTGTGATTCGGCTAGAATGGTTTCAATTCGTTTTTCTGAAACAAATTCCATTTTCCCCTGCTCTCCAATATATGGATCCGCCTCATCTCCTGGCATAAAAGCGCCTGTTCCCTCTGAGGTGAAGCTGCAATGGCTATACTCGCCAATATGGCCGGCGCCCGCGTCCCCTAAAGCGTGTCTCACTGTTTCAAGATGATCCTCCGGAACAAAGGCGACCAGTTTTTTCAGTTTGTCTTCCATAGTAGCACAAGCACTTTCGTATCTATAAGGCCAAGAGCTTCGGCCATCATATCGTTTACTCCGCCTTTAGCAACATCAAGGTTAGTATGAGCAGCATAAACAGCAATATCATGCTTAATACATTTTTCAATGATCGGGCCTTGGCCTGTTTTTGTATTAATGTGCTTTAAGGTTTAAAGATCAGCGGATGATGAGCTATGATAAGATCAACTTCCTTTTCCACAGCTTCATCTATAACTTCTTCTAAGACATCTAAAGCGATCATTACCTTTTTTACCGGCTTATCCAGTGTTCCTATCATAAGGCCTATTTTATCTCCCTCGACAGCTAAGGACTTAGGTGACCAGCTCTCAAAGCTCTGTATGACATTTTGACCATTGATCGTTTTTTTCATGATAATACCTCCTCTGTAAGCTTAATTTTTCTTTCAACTTCTTCCTTTCTGGCTGTGATTCTGTTTTCATCCGAAGCTTTCTCCAGTTCCCGAAGAACTCTTCTCCAATTATTTAATTCCCTGCTCCATTTTTTAATAAAAGCATCATTTCTTTCTTTTAATAAAAAAGGTCCCAGGAGCAAAGCTGCCTCTTTGTTTATGTCTTGGTAAGGCTTTTCCCATTCACCACATTCTGCAACGATGATTTCATAAATTCTATTATCTTCTTCTAAAATATGTTCTTTTTTAATTTCCCAGCCTTCTTTAAGAAGCCACTCTCTGACATATAGAGCGTGGATGTTCGGCTGAAGAATAAGCCTTTTTACTCCAGGTAACTTTTCTTTTCCTTCCTCAAGGATTGCAGAGATAAGAGAGCCGCCCATTCCGGCAATCACGATTGTATCTACGTTGTCTTCTTTTTTTATAACAGAAAGCCCGCTCCCAAGGCGTGGAATGACAAAACCCGCGCAAGACGAGGTTTCTATTTGATTTTTTGCTGCTTCTAAAGGTCCCTCGTTCACATCTCCGGCAATCGCTTTTTTAATTTTACCCTGACTGCACAAATAAACAGGTAAGTATCCGTGATCTGTGCCTACATCCGCCAGAACTGCTCCCTCCTGCACTTCATCGGCAATAAATTGCAGGCGCTTTGACAACACGTCCTTATTCATGTTCAGGTCGTCCTTTCTTTGCATAATAAAAAGGAGGGGCTCCCCCTCCTTTTTTATTGGTTACTCTGAAATAGAAAGCAAGTATTCGCCAATGGCTTCAGCATCTTCACCTTCAGCCCAGCCACCAGGCATGGATCCAATTCCATTTTCAGCAATATCAGCAATTTCTTCTACAGTAAAGTCTCCTTCGAGATTATCAATGGCAGGCCCCTGACCGCCTTCAAGATTGTCACCATGACAAGAAATACAGTTTGAATTTACGAGCTCTTCACCATGAGCAATTGGATCTTCAATCTCTGTTTCTTCTTCGCCATTTTCACCATTCTCCTCATCTTCGATGGAAGCTTGCTGGTCAAGTCCAACTAGAGATAGAGATAACATTAAAAGGATTCCAACTACAGCTGTTATAAAAAACGGAATAAGCGGACTTCTCTTCATCTTTATTTCCCCCTTTCCCTTCAACTTTGTACATGTCGTGGACTATGTAACCGTATCCCTTGTATATTTTACTGTAAAAACCCTTTTTAGAAAAGGCAAAATAGAATCTTTTGCTTATTTTGTCACCTGCTGTTCAATATTTCCTCTTGGCAGCAATCAATTCCCGCCTGTTCTTTTTTATTACATTTTCTACTATTGCTTTATTCCTTACGTAATATGCGTCTGTCCTACATCTTTAACGGAAAATGAAATTTGCAATAGTAGAAGAAACTGAGTAAAATAAATATCAATTACAGCTTCCAAAAATTTGAACTTAAACAAGAACATGAAAAACGGCTACCCCTTATATAAGGGTAACCGCAATAGAAAGGTCTTACTCAAGAAAATCCTTCAGACGCTTGCTTCGGCTTGGGTGTCGAAGCTTACGAAGTGCTTTGGCTTCGATCTGACGGATTCGTTCTCGCGTAACGCCAAATACTTTTCCTACTTCCTCCAGCGTTCTGGTTCTGCCATCATCAAGGCCAAACCGAAGCCGGAGAACATTTTCTTCCCGATCCGTTAAAGTGTCAAGGACATCTTCCAATTGCTCTTTAAGCAGCTCATATGCTGCAGCGTCGGAAGGAGCAAGTGCTTCCTGGTCTTCAATGAAGTCCCCTAAATGGGAGTCGTCTTCTTCACCAATCGGAGTTTCTAAAGAAACAGGTTCTTGAGCTATTTTCAAAATCTCTCGAACCTTATCAGGAGTCAGGTCCATTTCCTTTGAGACCTCCTCCGGTGTTGGCTCTCGGCCTAAATCCTGAAGAAGCTGACGTTGTACACGAATGAGCTTGTTAATCGTTTCAACCATATGGACAGGGATCCGAATGGTACGGGCCTGGTCGGCTATGGCACGAGTTATAGCCTGACGTATCCACCAGGTAGCATACGTACTGAATTTATAACCTTTATTGTAATCAAATTTTTCCACAGCTTTTATAAGACCCATATTTCCTTCTTGAATTAGATCAAGAAACAGCATTCCGCGTCCTACATAACGTTTCGCAATGGATACAACGAGCCTGAGGTTAGCCTCAGCCAAACGGCGTTTAGCTTCCTCATCCCCATCCTCAATTCGCTTGGCAAGCTCTATTTCCTCCTTTGCAGACAAAAGAGGAACGCGGCCAATTTCCTTTAGATACATCCGTACAGGGTCATTAATTTTAATTCCAGGAGGCACGCTTAAATCGTTTAGATCAAGCTCTTCTTCTTTTTCTACTTGATCCATGCTTGGCACTTCTTCTCCTTCGTTGAGAATATCAACACCCTGCTCTCCCAGATATTCAAAAAACTCATCCATTTGGTCAGAGTCTTGATCATAAGGGGCAAGCTTCTCAGTAATTTCAGCGTACGTAAGCACTCCCCTTTTTTTCCCGGCTTCTAATAATTGTTCTTTTACTTGATCGATGGACATTTCACCTTCCGCCAACGGGCGTATTGGTTTCTCAGCCATTCGATCCCCTCCTTCCATTCTGCACAACACTACTTGTCAGTTACCTTCCATTTATCTCTACAAAAATAATCAAAGAAGAATACTCTTCTTTATCGTGCATAAAAAAATAAATTGTTACTATCAGAAATAAGAACTGGCTTCTTTCTACAAACATCGACACTCTTACTTGCTTTTTAATGCTTTTTTCATTTCGACCAGTTCATTTGCCAATTGCAAGGCATGTTGCAGATCATGCCTGCGCTCCGCCTCTTTCATTTCTTTTTCTTTTTCTTCTATTTCTACCCACTTTGGATAGTTCTTAATCTGTTTTATATAATCAGCCAACTCATTTTCTGTCAAGTTTCGATTAATGTCAAGCATTGAGAGCTCTGCCGCCAGTTTCATTAAGCTTTCATCCGTAAGGCTGTGGATAAAATCGGAGCTGTCCCCATCACTGCCTGCTCCGTAAAAGGCATATAAATGTGCCGCCAGAGCGATGTGATTCTCTACATTAAACTCTCCTCCTAGTTCATCTGCTACCTGATCTGTAATTTCCTTACTGGAAAGCATATGAGCAAGAAGGATTCTTTCCGCATTGAAAAAGGCAGGACGGAGTCTTTGTTCCGTCATGTACTGACTGGCTCTCCGTTTTGAAGAGTCACTTGAATAACTTGTACCTGCATTTTTATTTTTTTGTTTATTCGCTCTGAATAGCCTGTGTTGTTCTTGCTTAAGAGCTTCTAAGGAAAGATCAAATTCATCGGCAACCTGCCTCAAATAATGATCTCTTTCAACAGCTTTAGATATTTTGCTTATTTCACCTACTATTTCTTCTATATACTGAAGTCTATCTCCTTCATGTTGCAGGTTTTTCTCTTTTTTAAGCTTTTGCATTTTTAAAGCTCATCAATGTAAAGGGGGCTTTAATAATTTCATTAACAAATTTATCTTTGCCATGGATCTTAATGAAATCATCTGGATCGCTGCCCTCAGGAAGTAAAGCAACCTGTACCTGGCAGCCTTCCTGTTCAAGAAGCTCCGCGCTTCTCAAGGCAGCTTCCTGTCCTGCTTTGTCTCCGTCATAACATATAATTGCCTGTTCGGCGTTACGCCGGATAATCTTAGCCTGACGGGCAGACAGCGCAGTACCCAGTGTAGCCACACCATTATTTACACCTGCATTCCAGGCTGAGATAACATCTGCGTAGCCTTCAAAAAGTATCGCTTTGTTTTCTTTTCGAATCGCTGGGCGTGCCTTGTGAAGAGCATACAAGGTTTCATTTTTATGGAAGATAGGAGTTTCCGGACTATTTAAATATTTCGGCTGTCCTTCTTGAAGAGCTCTGCCCCCAAATGCAATGACTCTACCCTGATTGTTCATGATGGGAAACATCACACGGTTTCTAAAGCGGTCCATGTATTCCCAGCTGCTTTCCTTGCGTAAAAGCAGACCAGCTTCTTCCATTTCACTTTCCTGAAATCCTCTCTTTTCCAGGAGAGCTTTCAGTGCCGCGGGATTATCAGGAGCGTAGCCTATCTGAAAAGCACTGATCATATCCTGGGTAAAGCCTCTATCAAGTAAGTAATCATAGGCAGCCTTGCCTTGCTCTGTCGTTGTTAATAAATGATGATAAAATTTGGCAGCAAGCTCGTGACCTAGTATTTTACTTTCATGCTTTTTTCCACTTTCATTCCCTGAAACACCTTTCACGTGTTCAGGAAGAGCCATGTCAATACGTTCAGCCAGTTTCTCAACGGCCTGGATAAAATCTGCACCTTCCATTTCCATCACAAACGTAATGACATTTCCGCCTGCTCCACAACCAAAGCAGTGATACAGCTGCCTTTCGGGCGAGACAGAAAACGAAGGTGTGTTTTCACCGTGAAATGGGCATAAACCTAAATAATGGCGTCCTTGCTTTTTAAGCTGAACATGGTCGCTGATGACATCCACGATGTCATTTTTATTCCGGACTTCCTCGATCAATTCTTCAGGTATTCGTTGCTTCACTAATTTCCTCACCTGATCTTCTTAAGATTCACTCTTTAAGTATTCTGCTTAATGTCTCAGTAAAATTGTTCCGGTCCGATTGACTAAAAGGCGGAGGTCCTTTCAATCTCATCTTCTTTTGTTTTTTTGCCTGAATTCCCTGAAGCCTTCCAAGTAAAAGAGCATCTGTATCTTCATTCTTCCACTCTTTGCCTCGAAATGAAATCACCTTGGTTCCATTGTGTAATAGCATAGCAGCCAGACCATTATCCTGAGTGATCACTACATCGTTTTTCTTTGCATGGTTAACGATATATAAATCAGCAGCCTCAGGTTCAGCGTCTACCGTGATAAGTTTTCCTTTATACTTATCAGACGAAAAATGGGAATAGCTGGCCACAAAAACGGCTTCCGCTCCATGCTCCACCGCCAGCTTATCAATTTCTTTTTTTACAGGACAAGCATCAGCATCAACATAAATGGTTATCGATTTTTGTCGCATTTCAGAGTATTCTACAATTGTAATGGAAATCCTCCTTGTTATTGGAAAATTACTTTTTTGATTTACTTACTTTACTTACTTATTATCTCATTACACACAACATTTCATTATAATTTAAAAAGTGAAAAAATACCACTAGAAATTATACTATGTGTATAAATTTCTTAATTTTTTTGAAGTGAAAAGAGTGCAGAACGTATCTTCTGCACTCTTACTTTTCTTAGGATTTTTGAAACATGTTTGAAATTAAGTTAGCAGTTTCTTCTACTGCCTTATTGGATACATCGATAACCGTACAACCAATCTTATCCATGATTTTAGAAGAATATTCCAATTCATCTTTAATTCTCTCGATATTTGCATAATTAGCTTCGGCTTTTAAACCAAGTGATTTCAACCGTTCTGAACGAATCCCATTTAATTTTTCCGCACTGATTTTTAAACCTATACATTTTTTTGGAGAGACGTTAAAAAGCTCTTCTGGTGGTTCAACTTCAGGAACAAGCGGAACATTCGCCACTTTTAACCGCTTGTGGGCTAAATATTGGGACAAGGGAGTTTTGGAGGTTCGCGACACACCAATCAAAACAATATCTGCTCGTATAATCTTTGGGTCACGGCCGTCATCATACTTCACAGCAAATTCTATCGCCTCTACTTTTCTAAAATAATCCTCATCAAGGCGATAGACCAGACCCGGTTCATATTTGGGCTCACTATTTGTAATTTTGCTCATTTTCTTAAGCACAGGGCCCATAATATCCACGGTTTCTACTCCCTCTTCATTAGCTCTTCTCTGGAGATATATGTTTTTCTCAGGGATGACCAATGTAAAGGCAATAAGAGCCTGGGCTTCTTTTGCCAGTAAAATAACCTCTTCAATGGTGCCTTCATCTTCCACATATGGAATTCGGCGAACCTCCATCCCTTTATCACCAAATTGGCTTGCAGCGGCTTTTACTACCAATTCAGCTGTTTCGCCCACTGAATCTGAAACCACATAGACAATGGGGCGTTGATTAATCTCCTCCATTGAAATCCTCCTCATTTTTCACTATCCATCATTCATTCCTTCTATATAGCTCATCATATGCTAGATCAACGAGCACTTTCGTAATGTTTGTTTTTGTTAATCTCCCAATAACTTCAACCTTCGTTCCTCTGTCCACTTCCTTGACCACTGGCAAAGCATCTATTTGCTTATCTATCAGCTTTTGTGCCACATCAATAATAAGATCATCTTTTTGGCACACTGTAATATTTGGCATACGTGTCATGATAATACTCACAGGCACGGCTTCCAAATCCTGTTTCCCCAGGCTGGTGCGAAGCAAATCTTTTCTTGAAAGCACTCCTATTAGTGTGGAATATTCATCCACAACAAACAACGTGCCAACATCCTCTAAAAACATCGTACAGATCGCATCATATACCGACGAGGACTGATTAACCACGACTGGAATTGACTGATATTCCTGCACGGTAATCTGCTTTACCTTTTCTGTTAAAAGCTGCGAACCAGTTTTGCCTGTATAGAAATAACCGACGCGCGGCCTTGCGTCCAAAAATCCAGACATAGTTAAAATGGCTAAATCTGGACGCAGTGTGGCTCGCGTCAGAGACAGTTTCTCTGCAATCTGCTCCCCGGTAATAGGGCCGCTGTTTTTCACAATATCAATAATCTGTTCTTGTCTCCCTGTCAGTTCGATTTTCATCACCGCCTTCATAGCACAATGTGTTATGCTATTTCTTCATATATTATATCTTATTGAGCAGGGAGTGAAAAACTTTTCGCTTATTTTATTTTAGAAGGACATTTGTTTTTAGTTTATGGAAAGACAATATGTTGAAAGGAAGCAAACTTTTTGATTTCTTCAGACAGATGATTCATCTGGGTCAGCCTGTTTTCTTTCACCGCTTCATTTTCAGTCATAACCATTACATTATCAAAATAGTTATTAATGGTCTCTTCCAACGAAGACAGCTGCTCATAAGCTTCCTCAATACGCCCTTCCTTCAAAAGGCCTGGCAGCGTAACCTTTAGCTTTTGATAAGCGGTGTATAAGGTCTTCTCTTCCTCACTTTCAAATAGGTCCTCCTCAATTGAGTTCTCTAGTTGTTGAGCTTTTTTAGCGATATTGGTGATTCGGCTTAAAGCTTCAACCGTTTGTTTGAACTCGTCTTCATCTGCTTTTTTGTTTAGAAACTCTGCTTTACTGAGAAGAACATCAAGCTTTCCGTATTGCCCGGGAAGGACGGCATCAACAATATCATAACGAACTCCACGTTCAGTAAGCAGATTTTTGATACGCAGACCAAAGAATTCAAGTACTTCTTTTGCTGTGACTTTACGATCCATTTTCAAAAGTCCAGCCTGCTCTGTTGTAGTAAGAGAGAGCTGGATAATTTCCTCTAAATTAAGATCCAGGCGGTATTCTACAGCTGTCTGGACAACGCCTGCCGCCTGTCGTCTCAAACCATAAGGGTCCTGGGAACCGGTAGGAATTAACCCTATACCGAAACATCCAACGATTGTATCAATCTTATCAGCAATCCCTACCAGTGCTCCCTGAATACTTTCTGGTACGCTGTCACCGGCAAAGCGAGGACTATAATGCTCGTTTACAGCAGCTGCGACTTCCTTTTCTTCTCCTGCCAAGAGAGCATACTTCTCGCCCATAAATCCCTGAAGTTCAGGAAACTCATCTACCATATGAGTTACCAGGTCAAACTTGGCCAGGTGAGCCGCTCGTACCGCTTGGCTGACTACAGTGTCACTGAGATTAATGCCCTTTCCAAGGGCATCTGTAAGCTTTTCGATCCGGCGGACTTTATCACCGATTGAGCCTAAGTCTTCATGGTAGACGATGTTGTCTAATTGCTCTACACATTGGTCAGGCTTCTTTTTCTGGTCTTCTTTATAAAAGAAAGCAGAATCTGAAAGTCTGGCCCGGAGTACTTTTTCATTTCCTTTTTGTACATTCTCGAGGTGTTCATCATTCCCATTTCTCACTGTAACAAAATGGGGAAGGAGCTTTCCTTCTTTGTTTTCCACTGAAAAATATCGCTGGTGCTCTCGCATTGAGGTAATCAGGACTTCATCCGGTATTGCCAGAAAATCTTCATCAAAACTTCCGTATAGTGCCGTAGGATATTCAATTAAATTGTTGACTTCTTCAAGCAACTCTTCTTTAATAGGAATTTTCCAGCCTTTTTCTTCTTCGATCATTTTTATTTGCTTTCTGACAGCTTCTTTTCTTTCTTGTGGATCAGCGATGACAAATTCGCTTAATAAGGCTTCTTTATATTGTCCGGGCTCTTCTATAACTTTTTCATTCCCCAAAAAACGATGTCCTCTAGTCATGTTTCCTGTTTGTACGTCTGTAATAGAGAAAGGAATCACTTCAGAGCCATATAAAGCAATAATCCAATGGATCGGCCTTACATAACGTAGGTTTTGTGTTCCCCACTTCATATTCTTTGGAAAACTCATACCTGTAATTAAGCTTTCCATTTGAGAAAGGAGCTCTTTTGTTTCTTTGCCTGCAATTTCTTTTTTCGCAAATAAGTACTCCGTGCCTTTTACTTCTTTTACAAATAATTGATCAGGGTCTATCCCTTGACCTCTGGCAAATCCTTGTGCTGCTTTCGTCCAGCTTCCGTCCTCAGCGACAGCTATTTTCTTTGCCGGCCCTCTTGCTTCTTCAACTACATCCCCCTGCCTGCCTGCAAGGTCGGTTACCACAACAGCAAGACGCCGAGGAGTAGAGAAAGCCTGGACCTCGGAAAATTCCAGCCGTTGTTCATTCAGCCAGCCAGAAACTTTTTCTTTTAATTGATACATTGCTCCGGTTACAAAACGGGCCGGCATTTCCTCTAGCCCGATTTCTAATAAAAAATCCTGATTACTCATAAGTTGTCCCCTCCTTATCGTTTAACAAAGGAAACCCTAAACGTTCTCTTGCCTCTAAGTGAGTTTTTGCGCATTTCCTGGCAAGATTTCTTACTCTCCCTATATAACCGGTTCTTTCCGTCACAGAAATGGCTCCACCTGCGTCTAGAAGGTTAAACACATGGAGCATTTTAAAACGTAATCATAGGCCGGGTAAACCAGACCTTCCTGTAATGCTCTTTCGGCCTCTTTTTCGTATGTGGTAAATTCATTAAAAAGCATTTCATGATCGGCAATTTCAAAGGTATATTTTGAATGCTCATATTCAGGCTGCAAAAAGATATCCCCGTAGGTGAATCCGTCCACCCACACCAAATCAAAAACGTTTTCTTTATCCTGGATATACGACGCGAGCCGCTCAATACCATACGTTATTTCCACAGCGACAGGGTCAGCATCAATGCCGCCTACCTGTTGAAAATATGTAAATTGAGTGATTTCCATTCCATCCAGCCATACTTCCCATCCTAGCCCCCAGGCACTCAAAGCAGGGTGTTCCCAGTTATCCTCAACAAAGCGAATGTCATGTTCTCTTGGATTGATACCCAGCTGTTCAAGGCTTTGCAAGTACAATTCCTGGATATTGGATGGAGAAGGTTTCATAATTACTTGGAATTGATGATGCTGGTAAAGCCTGTTAGGATTTTCTCCATACCTTCCATCCGCAGGACGTCTAGATGGCTCTACATAAGCCACATTCCATGGTTCCGGCCCTATGCTCCGCAAAAAAGTCATTGGATTTAGCGTGCCAGCGCCTTTTTCTACATCATATGCCTGCATTACGAGGCAATTTTGTTTAGACCAAAAGTTCTGCAATGTTAAGATCATATCTTGTACATTCATCGCTATCCCTCCTTAAGGGTATATTTGTACTCGTGCGATGGAGTGGCTGTTACTTGGCAATCTCCTGCAAATAGAGTCCTGTCATCACAAAAAACCCGTCCCCATGCCATCATTTGGCATAGGGACGGGTTTCGTCTCGACCCGCGGTTCCACCCTACTTGCTGTTTCATCAGAAAACAGCCGCTTCTCATCGTCTGTGCTCAAGAACGCCTTCACTACCATTTACCGCGCGGCTTCCACCATCCACGCTCGCTTTTAGGTAAAGAGGGTACTTACTACTCTCTGTCTTCGCACCATATGAATTTATTTGAATCATACTTGAAAGGTTCATAGGCTGTCAAGTTTTCTTATAAGTCCTTACAGCTTCCATTTTTCAAGTTGGCTAAGAAACCTTTTGCTCTTTAAGTGAAGCCCGGAGTATTCGTCATAATATGTCTCAAGTACAGTCTTTAGCTGATCCTTTGTTTCCTGCTTTAACGAAACCGTGCCAAGCCTTGCGATATCCATATAAAAGAAAAGACGCAGCAGCCTGACGGTCTGCTGGCTGATAGGGATTATCTTTTCATCAATATGAGCACACTGCCTGCAAAGAAATCCTGCTTCCTTAACGGAAAATGAAAACTCCCCTTCTTTGTTCTGGCAGCTTGCACAATGGTCTAATTCAGGTTTTATTCCCGCAACTGCTGTCATTTTTGTTTCAAAGATGCGCATCAGCACTTCTTCATCCATTTCTTCATTTAAGTATTGAAGCAGCTGCAGAAGCAACTCGAACAAATAAGGATTTCTTTCCTTCTCTTCGGTGAGTTTATCGACCATTTCTACAAAGTAAGAGGCATAGGCAGTTTTATTAATATCTGCCCTGAGCAGCTTAAAGGAATTCACAGGATCACCTTGGCTTAACGTACTCATTCCAGATCCTTTGTAATATAAAAACATTCCATACATAAAAGGCTGAGTAATGGAGGCAAGCCTGCTTTTTGGCTTCTTTGCCCCCTTAGCCATCACGGCTATTTTACCTGCTTCCCTCGTGAACAACGTGACTATGACATTTGATTCCCCATAGGAAATGGTGCGAAGAACTATTCCTTCCGCTTTATCAAGCATAAATTACTTCTCCTCATTCTTCGTAAGTGACGGCAAACGAGGGTTAATTCGGTGTACTATCAAGTGGTGTGTTTTCCTCACTAAGAGGCAGGGCCTCCTCAGTTCCCATGTCCTGTTCAATCTCCTTAATCAAGAGGTACGTATCTACATTCCCAGTTATGGAAAATACCTTCCAAGAGAAATCCAACATGTTCTTAACACTCCTTTTTTGAAGCAGTTAAAAGTAAGCCTGCACTCTTAGGATGACCTCGTTTACCTGTAACAATGTTATGGAAAAATTGACAACTTTACTTGCACATAAAATACAGAAAAAAGAATAACATATAATGTTTGATAAGTTGATGGTTTCTTATTACCCTATTTGTATAGTTTACACCGAAAATACAAAAAATTTCGAAAACAAAAAAGTATTCCTAACAATGTTTATTTATCATTATCATAATAATTTTTTTATAAAAAGACAATGGCATCCAAATATTGCCATTGTCTTTTTTCTCTTAATATTCGTCTTCACGATAGCCATGCTCACTTAAATGGAACTTTTTATTACGCCAATCTTTTTGTACTTTTACCCATAAATCTAAAAATACTTTCGACCCAAGTAGAGCTTCAATATCCTCCCGTGCCCTCTGGCCTATTTCTTTAAGCATTTTCCCCTGCTTTCCTATAATGATTCCTTTTTGAGAGCTTCTTTCCACAATAATGGTGGCAGCAGCATAAATTGTGCCTTCCTCCCGCTCTTTCATTTCTTCGATTCCAACTGCTATGGAATGTGGGATTTCATCTCTTGTTAAATGAAGAACTTTTTCTCTGATTAACTCACTGACCACAAACCGCTCTGGATGGTCCGTGATTTGATCAGCCGGATAAAATTGAGGCCCCTCCTCAAGGTAGGCTTTTATTTGATCAATGAGAGTAGGAACATTGTTTCCTTGCAGAGCAGAGACAGGAATGACCTCTGCAAACGGGAAACGATCCTTATAGGCTGCTATTTTTTCAAATAGTTCATCAGGGTGGATTAAATCAATCTTATTAATAACTAAAAACACCGGGGTTGAACTACTTTCCAACCTGGACAAGATAAATTGCTCCCCCGAGCCAAACGGTTCTGTAGCATCGACTAGAAACATAACCAGATCCACTTCTTTGATTGTCGTGGTAGCTGCTTTTACCATGAAATCGCCAAGTCGATGTTTAGGTTTATGAATTCCTGGAGTATCTATAAAAATAATTTGAGCATCGTCTGAAGTATACACTCCCTGGATTTTATTTCTGGTTGTTTGCGGTTTATCGCTCATAATGGCAATCTTTTGTCCAATGACATAATTGAGAAGCGTTGATTTACCAACATTAGGACGGCCAATCAATGCTACAAATCCAGATTTAAATGGCTGGTTACTCATAAAAATCCTCCGCTCCAAAAGCTCCTGGCAGCAGCTCATTGATTGTGGTCGTTTCTGTGTCTCCCTTTAAATTGGTTAATATAACCTTACCGTTTGGAGGGAGAAATTCAGATAGCACCTGGCGACATGCTCCGCAAGGCGAAACAGGACCATCAGTATCTGCGACAACGGCTACTGCTGTAATATTGCTGCTTCCCTCAGATACCGCTTTAAAGACTGCCGTACGTTCTGCACAATTTGTTAAACCAAACGAAGCATTTTCAATATTACAGCCAATATAGACTTCTTTATTATCAGTCAGCACAGCAGCACCTACAGGGAAATGTGAATAAGGGACGTATGCATTATTTCGTGCTTCGATTGCTTTTTGGATAAGTTCTTTATCATTCATCGCGATTTCTCCTTTCTTTCTTGCCCTTCACGTTAATGACTAACCTTTTGTTTTTTAAATCTTCTTCAACGTAAGTATCTCTTTGTGGCGTCTCTGGGTCAGGAGGAACTACCACACCTCCTGAAATAATAAATTTTAACCCTTGTTCCACTGTCATTTCAAGAATTTTCACATCTTCTTTTGGAACAAGGACTAGCCAGCCCGATGTTGGATTTGGTGTAGTAGGGAGAAAAACATTAATGCACTCTTTATTTGTCAGCCTCTGAACCTCTCCCTTTGATTCCCCGGTTAAAAATCCAAGTATATAAGCCTTTTCTAGGGTACTCCAACAGAACAACCCGCTGAAACGAAGACCGTTCCTGGGCAAACGCATGGACGACCTGCTCCACCGACGTGTAAATGGAGCTTGCAATCGGTATCTTTCTAAACGTACGGTCAATGGAAGTAAATACAGGAGCTCCCTGGCCTTTAATACGCATTGAACCGATCCACGTAATTAAAATGATTGTCAACACAAAGCCTATACCGAGAAGACGTTCTGTGAAGGGAGTGTAAATTCCCAGAAAATGAATGCTTCCATCTTCTACTGTTATGACGTTCAACGTCCGAAGGACATCAGTGATAAATGAACCGAGAAAAGCATCAATTAAAGAAAAAAGAAATTGCAGGACGTATATTGTAGCAATCGCAGGCAGTAGAAATATCAAGCCGGCAAGAATATTTTTTTGAAAGCTTTTCCACATGAATGTTTTCTCGACTCCTCTCCCTTTATCGTAACAGCAGCTGATCTTATACTTTTATAGCTCTGTAAACGCTTGTACGCTTCACATTTGCTGCATTCTGTCTCTTTTTACGGACAGGGAGGGATAACAGCAGGACTGCACAAGAACAAAACAAATACCTTTCACAGAGCTTACTTTATAAATAAATTTCTAAGCGGCTCCAGGAAGATCACAATACCAACAATGACAGCTATCAAGCTAAAAACAAATACTCCGGCTGCTGCGATGTCTTTGGCGGCTTTTGCCAAAGGATGATACTCATCAGTAACCAGATCTACCGTTCGTTCTATGGCCGTGTTTAATATCTCTAAAGACCAGACTCCTCCTATGGTGAGGAGTAACAGTAACCAGTGAACTTTTGGGATCCCTAACAAAAAACCTGCGAGCAAAACTAAGATACCAGCTGCCAGGTGAATCCTCATGTTTTGTTCGTGTATGATTACATGCTTTATCCCGTAGGAAGCAAATCTAAAAGAGTGAAATAGACGCCGCCACCTTATGTTGCCTTTACCTTTCAAGCCCATAAGCTTTCAGTATTTCTTCCTGACGGGAAATCATTTGCTTTTCCTGTTCTTCGGTCTCATGGATGTAGCCTAAGAGATGGAGCACACCATGAACGGCCAGGAAGCCAAGCTCTCTTTCGAAGGAGTGCCCATAGGCGGCAGCTTGTTCCTCTGCTTTAGGAACACTGATGATTATATCTCCTAAAAGGTTGGGAACGGATGGATCAACAGGACCTTCTTCTCCTTCGTCTAAAGCAAAAGAAATAACATCTGTTGCGTAATCCTTTCCTCTGTACTCACGATTAATGTCTTGGATCGCCTGATTATCTACAAATGTTACCGAAACCTCTGTTTCAGCTGGAACATTTTCCTGTAGACAGGCAGATTCAACTATTCGTCTCACCAGTTCCTGTTTCTCCTGAGCCAGGCTCTCCGTTTCATCTAATAGGTCTATGATGTAGGTCATTCTTTTCCTCCTTTGTTCTTGCCTTTATTCTTCCCTTCCTCTGGTACTCAATGCGTGAATGAAAGGTTCCCTGAAGTGTTTCACAGATAGATTTGGCTATGAGGTCCAACTCTTTTAACGTCAGATCGCATTCATCAAACTGGCCATCTTCAAGCCGTTCTCTAATAATTTTTTTAACGAGCTGTTCGATTTTATCAGGCGTTGGTTTTGTCATCGACCGGACAGCTGCCTCTATGCAATCTGCGATCCCTACAATAGCAGACTCTTTAAATTGTGCTTTAGGTCCAGGGTATCTAAATTGAGACTCTGGGACTTTCTGCTGACTTTGTTCATTTGCTTTGAAATAGAAGTACTTAAGCAGACTTGTGCCGTGATGCTGTTCTGCAATGTCTATTATTTCTTTTGGCATTTTGTACTCCTTAAGCATTTTCGAACCATCATATGGATGAGAATGATAATCGTTTTACTTAATTGCGGTGAAATTTTGTTATGAGGATTGTCAATCTTCATCTGATTTTCAATAAAAAAGTGCGGGCGCCTCGTTTTACCTATATCATGGTAATACGCACCTACCCTGGCCAGGAGTCCGTGTGCTCCAATAGCTTCACACGCAGAATCCGCAAGATTTGCAACCATCACACTGTGGTGGTAAGTTCCTGGTGCTTCAAGCAGGATCTTACGCAGCAGGGGATGGTTAGGGCTGGAAAGTTCAATGAGCTTTGTTCTGGAAAGAATGCCAAACCCGGTTTCAAAAAATGGCATGAGCCCCAGGGTAAGCACTGCAGCAAAAAACCCTGAAATAAAGGCAAAGGAAATGGCCGTTCCGTAATCAAACCAGCTGCCAAACCCTCCTTTCATCATGTGGAGGGCTGTAATAGTAATGATATTGATTAAGGATACAAACAATCCTGCTTGTAGGATTCTTACGATGCGATTATCTTTTCCAAGAAAAAAAGCCCCGGCAAAACAGCTGAATAAGATATAAACCCCTGTAGTAAAATTTAACGTCCCTACAGCACATGATTAAAAATGACACTGGCAACCAAAGCAAACATCATGCTGGTCATGAGGCCTACCCTAAAGTGGATAAGACTGGTGATTAACATACTGCCTACTGCTGCCGGAACAATTAGTTCCAGAGAGGCCATATCAAGATTTTCAAGGAGGCTTATTGATTTCATTACCACTACAGTCACTAAAAAAATAAGAACATACATTAATAAATGGCTGTTGTTATTCTGTAAAGTGGTATTAGCTTCTTTAAAATAATAAGCAAGGGTTCCAACAATCAGGAGAACAAATAAAGCCAGGCCGATGTATGGGAAAGGATTAAAGGTATCATCAAGAAGACCTGCAAGCCTCAGCTGTTCATAAACAGCATGATTAATAATTTCCCCTTCTTTAACAATCAGCTGGCCCTCGCTTATCATTACCGGTTCAATAGATTGAACCATCTCCTGTCTCAGTTCCTCCGTTGCTTCATCATCGTATAAATAATTTGCTGTAATGGATATCCTGGCTGTTTCAAGCATAGCTTCATATAGCCGTTGATTTACGCTCGTGAGCGCTAGTTTTTCAGCAACTTCGTCTCTTGCAGAGGAGATATCATCTAAAGCGATAACTCTGCTCATGGACTCATAGACAGCGTTCTTGACTGTTTCTCTGGCAATCTGCAGCTGACTGTCTGTAGCGTCTAAATATGTTTCCACAGATTCTTCAGAAAGCCCCCGGTTAGACCCGGATGAAAGTATTTCTTGGATATAAGAGAGCTGGTCTTCTATTTGCGGATCTGTGACTGTTTCTCCATCAATAGTCAGCACTTCCTCAGTTCTAACTTGTTCAACGAGCTCAAACACATCATTAACCTTTTCTACTTGATTTTGAGCATAGTCACTCTTGTGGACGTACACAGGATCCACACTATTTAATGCTTCTTGATATTTAGACTCTGTCTCAGCTTTATTTTCCACAGTGACCGGAGAACGGATATCTTCTTCCGCAACACTCGACAGGCTCACTTCATAGGTGTCAGGGATCACGTTGCCGAGCATGGATACATACAAAACAACAGCCAATAAGACGTATAGCAAAATTCGTATATAGCGCTGATTTTTGACTTTTTTCCACCATCCAACATGTTCTATGGATGTTCTCTTTTTCAACCTTTTTCACCTCTTACCAAAAGCCTCTCCAAATAAACAGGCCAGTAGACAACAAACCATGCATCCCCGTCAATATGTAAGACGAGGCCGGCCCCAAAATGGAACCGGCCTTGTGAAAGATCATAGATGTTACTTTTCTTTTTTGGATTGGTCTGTAGTTTCATAAGCATCCAATATACGCTGGACTAACGTATGTCGCACGACATCAGCCTGCTTAAGATAAATAAACCCAATGTCTTCAATATTCTTTAAAATACCAATGGCTACCTTCAATCCTGATTGTTGACCTCTTGGAAGGTCAATTTGCGTTAAATCTCCGTTTACTATCATTTTTGAACCAAATCCAAGTCTCGTTAAAAACATCTTAATTTGTTCTTTTGTAGTGTTTTGAGCTTCGTCTAAAATAACAAAGGCATCTTCCAGCGTTCTTCCTCGCATATAGCAAGAGGTGCAACTTCTATGGTTCCTCTTTCCATTAAACGAGCGGTATGCTCAACACCAAATATATCATGAAGAGCATCATAAAGCGGACGAAGATATGGGTCAACCTTTTCTTTTAAATCACCTGGAAGAAAACCAAGGCTTTCCCCTGCTTCTACAGCAGACGTGTGAGAACAATACGTTTAACATGTCCTTCTTTCAAAGCGTTCACTGCCATGACCACTGCAAGATAGTTTTTCCGGTACCGGCAGGCCCAATACCAAAAACCATATCACGCTGTCGAATCGCTTGAATATACTCTTTCTGTCCAAGGGTCTTAACCACAATGGGTTTTCCCTTGGAGTTAACTGCTATCTTCTCCTGATAGAGATCAAGCAGCTGATCTAACTGCCCGGCCTGCTCAAGTTGAATAGCATAAACCACGTCTCTCTCAGAGACATTTACTCCCTTGCGTATCAATTCCACTAATGCTTCAAGTACATTTGAAACCAGACCGGCTTCCTCTTTCGTGCCGGCAACCATTAACGACTCTCCTCTGGTAATGAGCGTGACGTCTAGCTTTTCTTCTATACGCTTTAAATGTACATCACCAGGTCCAAATAACGCTTGAGCTTCATTACTATCTTTTACATCAAGCTGGATGACTTGTTTTTCCGTCAATATTCTCAATCCCCTTGAATGATCGGTGCTTCCGATGTAATATCTTCAATTACTTGATAGTGAATTACTAATTTCACTTTACCATTCTCTTCAATTTCGTGCAAAACTTTTTCCCCAATTATTTCCGCATCCTCTGGAAGCCTCGAATGTAATTCATGCCTGCCCATGATCTCGGCAACTTTTGATGCTTCTTCCTTGCTGTTTTCCTTTATAATCTGCTCTGTCTCCCTATATTTTATTTTTTGCCATGAGAAGGGAAGATTAAAACCTTTTATTGTTATTGTTGATTCATTTTTTTCTTCTTTCGCACTTTCAAATGCCTCTTTGCTTGTAAAGCCCCACAAAGGGATGTCCACATCGAATACCTTAATAAGGTACTTTCGTTTTTCCTCTCCTGTCAGCCCTTCCATGACAACTTTTTTTGGAACCTCCACCTCGGCCTTGTACCATATTTCTCCGAGAATCTGCCCTTTCGCTGCTACCAGGCTTGTGTATTCTCCCTTTCCAACAAATCCAGATACAAGCATATCCCCTTTGTTTACAAAGTCGTTTGGCTTTACCTGAGCCTGTCCGTGTTCAACGAATATATCGTGAACGACTGCTTTCTTTTTAGCAACCAAATGTCTTGGATTCACATATTGTGCTTCTTCAGGCAGAGTTTGCTCGACAACGTGAAAATGGTAGGTTGTGCCTTTGACTTCGACTCCTATCCATGTTGCTTCTTCTATGCCATTTGTGACTTGCAGCTGCAGTTCTTCAGGAGAGGGAAGTGTAAATTGAAACGCTCCCCTGGTGACTCCTATCTCTTCTGTCAACTTTTTTAGCTCATGCTCTACTTGAGGGGAAGCCCCGTCAATTTGAACGTCCCATACCATATTTGATAATAAATACAGCAAAACTACAAATAAGCATGCTCCTGCAGTAAATCCCAGTCTTCTTCTGAACCATTGAAGCAAAAAAGGCAGGCCTTCTCTTTTTTGAAACTGGAAGCGGCACTCTGTTTCTTTTGCTATTTGTCTTAAATGCTTAATGTCCTTTACATTAACTTGACACGTTATCATCTCATTGCCTGCTTTAGTAACAGACCAGACAGGAATACTGCGGTGCAGACAGCTGTTGATAAACCTCTCAGGGTGAAGACCCTCTACCTTAATCACAACCGTGCCGTTCCATTTCCTCTCTATCCATTGATTTTTCATTAGCGCTCCCCACCGTTTTGTTCAGTAATATATGTTACCTTATCTATTACTCCCTCTAACAACAGTTCTTCTGGAAGGATTGACTTAATCACAAATTCTTTCCCTTCTACCAAAAGCTCTCCCTGTGTTAAGCGGAGGCGGATTTGTGTCTTGGTAAAGTGGAGCACCCCGCGATGATTTTCTATATATAAATGCAGCTGGCCAATCATAGTTATACGCGGAACGTCCATTAACACATCGGCAGGAAGGTCCATCTCTCTTGTAAGCCACTGTTTGAATGTCTGCTTCCATCGTTTCATGGTCCCCTCGCCCTCCTCTTCCACCATACTTATGTAAAAAAGCAGGACCTAGCACAATTATTAAACTGAGAGGGGATTTTCCTGCCCGGTTGTTGTCCTCCCGCTTTTTTTGTATATCGAAAGCAGAGAATAAAAAAAGAAGCTAAGTCACTCGACTTAGCTTCTTCTCTGGCGTCTATAAAGAGATGCACTTCGATGGGGCTGATTTGCCCTTGGTTTCCCTAATACCTCAGACCAAATCACGCCTTGCATAGCTTCTTTTTTGGAAATACGGCTGAATTGAAGATCCACCTTCGATTTTTGAGAAGAAGGGGAAGAAAGTTCATTTCCGAAAATAGGAGAATCCGAAATCTCACCTATTTTTCTTCTGCTTGTTTCTTTCTACGCTGTATTTCTTCCAATCGCTGTTCATACTCACTTTTAGCATTTCGGGTCTCTTCCTCAACGCCTTCAGGATCTGAAGCAGCCGTTCGGCTGCCCTGCTGAGGACCTGAAGAGCCGCCCGGGGGGGTAGGACGGGGAGAAGGCTGTCCTCGGCCCGGGTCATTTTCTTCCTGCTTGAAAATTTCTTTCCAATCTATTTCCCCCTGCTTGCGCTGCTCTCCCTGCCCTTGTCCTCTTTGTTGGTTCCCTCCGCCCTGCCTGGAGATCATGCTGATGATTCCCCCGACAATTAAGAGAATAATAAAGAGGTTTGCAAAAATAAACTCTATGATCGCTTCCATATCCTCACCTCATTTCCCTTTCAGAAGGTGCTGCCCAACTTAGTAACGGCGGTTTCCGCTATTAGAATCGCCGGAAGATGAGTTATTATCATCTTCTCCAGTTGCTTTACCGATATTTTCTCTCATGTCAGTATCGGCCATGACATTTTGGATATTCATATAATCCATTACGCCAAGGTTACCGGATCGAAGCGCTTCCGCCATAGCAAGAGGTACCTCTGCTTCAGCTTCCACAACTTTTGCACGCATTTCTTCAACGCGGGCTTTCATTTCCTGCTCATGAGCTACCGCCATTGCACGACGCTCTTCGGCCTTCGCTTGAGCAATTTTCTTATCTGCTTCTGCTTGGTCAGTCTGCAATTCAGCTCCGATATTTTTGCCGATATCAATGTCTGCGATATCAATGGAGAGAATTTCAAAAGCTGTCCCAGAATCCAACCCTTTAGACAATACTGTTTGTGAGATCCGATCTGGGTTTTCTAATACATCTTTATGTGCCTCTGAGGAACCAATCGTGGAAACGATCCCTTCCCCGACCCTTGCAATAATTGTTTCTTCACCAGCACCACCGACAAGACGGTCTATGTTCGCACGCACAGTGATACGCGCCTTAGCTTTCACTTCAATTCCATCCATTGCCACACCGGCAATAAAAGGTGTTTCAATTACTTTAGGGTTAACACTCATTTGAACGGCTTCAAGAACATCTCTTCCAGCAAGATCGATGGCTGCACAACGCTCAAAAGTCAGTTCAATGTTTGCTCTTTGTGCAGCAATTAACGCATTGACCACCCGATCCACGTTACCCCCAGCCAGGTAATGACCTTCTAATTTGTTCAGGGTAATCTTCAGCCCTGCTTTTTCTGCCTTGATCAGCGGGTTAACCACTCGCGCAGGGATGACCCGGCGGAGCCTCATTCCTACTAATTGAAAAATACCGATTTTTACGCCGGCTGCAAGTGCCGAGATCCAAAGCATTACTGGCACGAACGTAAATAGAACGGCTAATGCAATGATGACAAGAGCCACTACGATTAATAATGATAACTCTACTGGCATTTTCTTTCCTCCCAACTAAAAATACAATTTATTCCTCGTCTTTCAACTCTCTTACCACAACACGTGAACCCGAAGTGGCGACTACCTTAACTTTCCTGCCCTGTTCAATATATCCTCCTTCCGAGACAACGTCAAGGCGTTCATTGTTCATTACTACAGAACCTGACGGCCTTAATGGAGTTAACGTTCTTCCTGTCTGATTGATCAGCTCTTCTCTTGTAACACTTGAAATATAGCCTTCTTCCGTAGTCGTAGAATCATGTAAAACCATTTTTTTCATTGGCCCTCTTTGACCAAAAAACTTAAAGAGCACTATAGCTGCTATAGCTGCCACTGCTACTGCAATCAAGATAGAAACAAGTATGTTGAATGTGGAGAACGAAGCAAGGATCATTCCACCAATCATTGAAGCAATACCAAGGATTCCAAATATCCCAAATCCGGGCACAAATATTTCAATGAGCATCAAAATGATTCCCGCCCCAAAAAGAATAAAGGTTTCCATTCCGGCAAACCCTGCAAACATATGGCCGAAAAAGAACAAGAGAAGCGCGGATATACCCATAATTCCAGGTATTCCAAAGCCGGGGGAGTATAGCTCCAGTATGAGCCTAAGCTTCCCATGGATAGTAAAATAGGGATAACAACTGGATGGGTTACAAACCGGGCCAGCTGTTCAGAAAAAGATACGTCCATTTCTTTTGCCACAACGTCTTCGATGCCCATCCATTCAACTACCTCTTCACGATTGGAAGCTACAGCTTCAGCATACCCTACCTCCAATGCTTCCGAAGCAGTGAGACTCAGTAAATCCCCTTCCGGTGCTCTGTAATCAGGAAGATCTACACGGGGATCGGCCATCGCTTGTGCATAAAGAGGATCTCTGTCGTTCAACTCAGCTGCACTAATCATGTTGGCTACCCAGGCAGACTGAGCCTTATCATCAGCAGCGTTGCCGGTTCCGTCTATAACCTGGGCAGCGCCCATTCTGGAACCTGGACTCATGACTATATGATCAGCATTCAACGAAATATAAGCTCCGGCTGACATTGCTTCGCCTGTAACAAAAGCAATGAGGGGAGTATCTGTCCCTTGAAGGAGATTAGCAATATTTCCTGCGGCATCAACGGCCCCGCCAGGAGTGTCGATTTCAAGTACGATGAATTCTGCCCCTTCTTCTTCTGCATCTGCAATGGACCGTTGTAAGAAAGCTTCTAATCCTCGTTCAACAGTCTGCTCTACTGGAATAAAATAAACAATTGGCCCTTCCTCATTTTGCTCCTCGTCTTCTGCCCATAAGCTTGCCGCCGGGTAAAAGAGTGCAGTCGCAATAAGAAGGAGATATATAAACAAACGAAGCATTTTAAACATATTTTCCCCTCGCTTTATCGCCATCACAAAGTTGTGTTATGACTCTTATTAACCTTACTATAATTTAATCATGAACGTAGCCTGTTCACAAGAAACTAGTAAGGCATTTTAGTGTCTCTACGGCTGACAGCAGATATCGTTTCACTTTATTATCGATTTGGGTATGAACAAAGGAAGTATGTGACTTTAGATGAAAATAAATTCATAAAACAGAAAACGAGGATGTGAAGGCATCGGAATCCTATCTTTTCAATATAGCAAATGATACTTCATCTTTAAAAAAAGGCACCTCCATGGTGGAGATGCCTTTTTATTTTATTTTAAGATAACTGCTTCTGCACGAGTTGATTTACTTTGCCGCCATCTGCTTTGCCTTTTACTTTCGGCATGATGGCTCCCATGACCTTTCCCATATCGGCTTTGGTGCTGGCACCTACTTCATCAATTGTTTCCTTGATGACCGTTTCCAGCTCCTCATCAGAGAGCTGTTCAGGTAAATAGTCAGACAGAATTTCAATCTCGAGTTTCGCTTCATCTGCTAAATCATTTCTTCCTGCTTTTTCAAACTCATGGAGGGAATCTTTCCGTTGTTTCACTTCACGGTTCAAAACTGAAAGAGCATCCTCTTCACTAAGTTCTTTGCCTAACTTGATTTTTTCATTTTGCAAAGAAGATTTGACTCCGCGAATTACAGAAAGCCGTTTCTTTTCCTTAGCCTTCATGGCAGATTTCATATCTTCATTCAAGCGTTCCATGAGTTCCAATGATTAGCACCTCTCTTAAAACTTACGCTTTCTAGCCGCTTCAGATTTTTTCTTACGCTTAACACTAGGCTTTTCATAATGCTTGCGTTTACGAACTTCACCCATTGTGCCTTCTTTAGAAACCGTCTTTTTAAAGCGACGAAGAGCGGCGTCAATGGACTCATTCTTGCGAACACGGGTCTCAGCCATTTGATTCCCTCCCTCCGGACAACCAATACCACCAATAAACTCTAAAGAGTTTTTTTAGCAGAAATACCACTAAAATGTGATTGGATAGTTTATCAAAGTATAAAACAAAATGATATAAAATGCAATCATGTGTCTACTATTTATTTCAGAAGCAGACTGTATTATTTTATACTGATTCACCAAGCATGACAAGCCTTTTCCTATCATAAAAATGAAAAGGAAGGGAGGATCTCATGTTTGATTGGGTGACGACACTATTTGTTTATATAGGAATTTTCCTATTTGGTATTGCTCTTTTGCGTACAGGATTAAATAATGCAGCAAAAAACAAAATAGAAAAACTGCTGCAAAAAGGGGTCTCCTCTCCTTTATCAGGCTTATTTTAGGAACTGCTGTCACTGGGATCCTGCAAAGCAGTTCCGCAGTGATTGTCATGACTGTTGGTCTTGTTTCAGCGAAAATTCTAACTTTTCGTCAGTCTATCGGCATTATTCTTGGTTCAAATATCGGTACATGCCTCACCCTGGAGATGCTCGCCTTTTCAGTTGAGGAGATGGGCTGGATGCTTTTGCTGGCTGCAGCTGTTTTGCTCATAATGCCTTCAGACAAAACCTTTCATCTTGGTACTGTATTGTTTGGTTTAGGCTGCGTTTTTGTTGCCATGCACAGCTTAAAAAATATAGGGCCTATTGTTTCCACTATGCCCTATTTTACGGATCTTCTCTCTCAGGCAAATGACCATTTGCTATGGCTCTGGCAGCAGGAAGCAGTTTGTCTGCCATTATTCAATCAAGTACAGCTTCTACAGCGCT
This sequence comes from Thalassobacillus sp. C254, assembly GCF_001310615.1. Classification (NCBI taxonomy): domain Bacteria; kingdom Bacillati; phylum Bacillota; class Bacilli; order Caryophanales; family Bacillaceae; genus Thalassobacillus; species Thalassobacillus sp. C254. The sequence goes on from NZ_BAXQ01000003.1 coordinate 79,972, forward strand.
CATGATGACAGCCCTTGGTTCTGAATGGCTAACGCTGGACACGCGTATTACGGTTATGCTCGGCGCTAACATTGGCACATGCATGACCGCTCTTTTAGCAACCATACTTTCGTCAAAGGAAGCGAAATTAACAGCTCTTGCACATCTTTGGATTAACATAGCTGGTGTATTGGTTTTTATTCCGATTCTTCAGCCCTTTACCACTATTGTAACCTATTTAAGCCCAGATCCTTCTGTACAGCTCGCTCATGCTGCTACACTGTTTAACGTACTGACTTCTATGCTGTTTCTCCCTTTTGCCTACAGAATTGCCCAGCTTATAGAATTCTTTCATAAAGGAGTGTTTAAACACCTTTAACTTACTGGGCTCACAGTTTGTTTGAGTACTCGCACCTGCGAGTACTCAAACATATAGGAGGTATCGTTAATAGTCTTTGCTGTCCCCAGTCGTATTGGTCACGATAGCCACTCCAGAACTTGTCCCGATTCTGTCAGCACCTGCTTCTGCCATTTCAAGAGCTGACTCGTAATTTTTCACTCCTCCGCTTGCTTTTACTTTTGCTTTGTTTCCTACTGCTTCTTTCATTACCTTGACATCGGCTACGGTAGCACCGCCCCCGGCAAATCCTGTAGAGGTCTTAACAAAATCAGCTCCTGCTTCAACAGCAAGTCTGCAGGCTCTTGTCTTCTCCTCATCCGTTAACAGCACTGTTTCAATGATGACCTTGGTAAGAGCTTTTCCTTTGGCGGCCTCTACAACCGCAAGTATGTCTTTTTTTACCGTTTCATCTTCCCTCGCTTTTAAAGCTCCTATGTTGATTACCATATCTACTTCCTCAGCACCTCTTTTAATGGCATCCTCCGTTTCAAATGCTTTCGTTTCTGGGGTCGAAGCGCCTAAAGGAAATCCTATCACCGTACAAACTTTCACCTCTGTTCCTTTTAATATCTCATAAGCTGTTTCTACCATGGCAGGATTCACACATACAGAAGCAAACTTGTGCTCCTTTGCCTCTTTTGCAAGGTCAATCACTTGTTCTTTAGTGGTTTCTGGTTTTAACAGTGTATGGTCTATCATGCTGCTACGTTTATAGCCATATTTTTCACCCTTTCTGAATCTGCATTGTATCTTGTTATGTACTTCATTACCCTATCATATTTTCCATGAAAGAAAAAACGTCGTACCAAGGCTTACAGACTGTCTGATTGTTTTCAAAGATTTTGTTTTGATGAGTACATACATACCCTTTGTCAAAGACAAACACCCCAAATGTTAGGTTAATTAAATCTAACACTTGGGGTGCAGCACCGTCTTATATTATTATAATAGATCTTTCCTTCTATAAGTGATAGATGTTGTCTCTACCTGATTGATGACGCTCTTTCATACAAAAGTGTGCTTTAGCCGGAAATCGTTTCAGGAGAAACTTCACTCAATACCCTGACAAATTCACCTTCATTATATGGGTAGCCTGCTTTGACAATTTTCACCTTGACGAGCTTCCCGATCATATCTTCAGTGCCTGCAAACTTCACCTTCATATAATTATCGCTGTACCCTGTCAAAAGGCCGCTTTCTGGATGTTCTTTGTCCCTTTCTTCCGGGATGACCTCCAGCACTTCCCCTTCAAAACCTGAAGCGTACTCTTTCGCGAGTTGATTAGACAGCTCAATCAAGCGATGGACACGGGTGTTTTTGATTTCCTCATCAACTTGATCGTCCATTCTTGCTGCTGGTGTTCCTGTCCGCTTTGAATATGGAAACACATGGAGTTCTGAAAACTTATGGGTTGAAATAAAATCGTATGTCTCCTGAAATTCTTCTTCTGTTTCTCCTGGAAAGCCGACAATAACATCACTCGTTACTGCAAGGTCCGGAAGCACTTCTTTCAGTCGGTTTAACCTTTCCCCGAAAAATTCCATCGTGTACTTACGACGCATTCTTTTCAGTACAGTGTTAGACCCTGACTGAAGAGGTATATGAAGGTGATTTACAATCTTATTGGACTGATCAATTACCTCGATTACTTCGTCAGTAATCTGGCTTGCTTCAATGGAAGAAATACGAATCCTTTTTAGCCCTTCCACTTTTTCAAGTTCCCGAAGTAAATCAGCAAAATTGTATTCTTTTAAATCTTCACCGTACCCGCCAGTATGGATACCTGTTAAGACGATTTCCTTATAGCCGGCCTCCACAAGCTGTTTTGCCTGTGTTAGCACATCTTCGGGGTTTCTTGAACGAAGCAGCCCTCTGGCCCATGGGATAATGCAGAATGTACAGAAGTTATTACAGCCTTCTTGAATCTTTAAGGAAGCCCTGGTACGGTCTGTGAAAGAAGGAACTTCAAGTTCTTCGTAAACGCGGGCTTTCATTATGTTTCCTACTCCATTGATCGGCTCACGCTCTTTCTTGAATTCCTCTATATAAGAAAGCATTTTTTTCCGATCCTGAGTTCCAACTACAATGTCCACACCAGGAATATCCATTATTTCTGCCGGTGATGTCTGCGCATAGCAGCCTGTCACACAAATAATAGCTTCAGGATTTCTGCGTATGGCGCGTCGGATCACCTGACGGCTTTTTTTATCTCCTGTATTTGTAACCGTACAGGTGTTGATAACGTAGACATCGGACCGCTTTTCAAATTCCGCTTTCTCATAACCTTCTTCTTTAAACAACTGCCAAATTGCCTCAGTTTCATAGTGATTTACTTTACATCCTAATGTATGAAAAGCCACAGTTGGCATCTTCTTCACCTCGATATTTCAAAATGATACGAAATGGCTGATAAAATATATAATGGAGCCGTTTCACTTCTTACAATTCTCGGTCCCAGGCTGACAGATAAAAACCCGTTTTTTTCAGCTTCCTCAGCTTCCTGGGGAGAAATTCCTCCTTCAGGACCGATAATAACAAATAAAGCCTCCCCTGGTTTAACTTCTTGAAGGGCGCGAAACAGCACAGGATGCTTTCCTGCTTTTGCAGTCTCTTCATAAACAAGAAGCTTGTGGGCAAACTGCTTCCCTGTTTCTATAATCTCCTTGAATGTATGGTGGCCTTTTACTACAGGCATATAGTCTCGATGAGATTGTTCTGCTGCCTCTTTTGCTATCTTTTCAAGGCGTTCCAGCTTTTTTGGTTCTTTTTTATCATCCCATTTTACCACAGAACGCTGAGCAGCAAAGGGGTAAAAACAGGAAGCACCCAGCTCCGTCCCTTTTTGGACGACCGCCTCTACCTTATCTCCCTTGGATAATCCATAAGCGATATGCACGTTGACTGGAAGTTCATGGTTTTCATTCAGCTGCTCTAAGACCTTTGCTGTCACTTTTTCTTTGGACAGCTCATCAAGCTCACACCTTGCTGAAAAACCGTCATTATCATTGCAGATAATCTGATCGCCAGGCTCCATGCGCATAACCTTTGAAATATGCTTAACATCCTCACCGGTTATAGTGACAACACCATCTGAAACGGCTTCTTTATTCACGAAGTATCTTTGCATGCCATCCTCCACATATTGACGATTATTGCCGAATTTATTTTACGATGTTTTAGCTATAAAAGCTACCCAATCTTCAAGCTCAAGCGTTTCTTTAATTTCAAAGCCGCTGCTCTCAAGTTTGTTTTTTACTTCATCCTTCTTTGCAGCTATGATGCCTGAGGTAATAAAGGTCCCTCCCGGCTTAATAACCTTTCGGGCATCCTCAACCATGCGAATGATAATCTCTGCCAAGATATTTGCTACGACCACATCGTACTGTTCATCAATTGTTTTAAGAAGATTATTCTGTCTGGCAGATACAATGCTGTCTACTTTATTCACCTGAGCATTTTCCTGTGCAATGTTTACTGCCATATCGTCCACGTCAAGGGCTGTGACAGACGAAGCACCAAGCTTGGCTGCTGCTATGCTAAGGACTCCGGAGCCGGTTCCTACATCAACTACCGTATTGTTTTTCTTCACTTCTTTTTCCAATGCCTGCAAACAGAGAACTGTAGTGGCGTGCGTGCCTGTGCCAAAGGCCATGCCAGGGTCCAGCTCAATAATATGTCCGTTTGCATCAGGCGTGTAATTCTCCCATGTAGGAACAATAGTGATCGTCTCTGTAACTTTGACTGGCTTATAGTATTTTTTCCATTCATTGGCCCAATCTTCCTCATCAATTTCGGACAATTCAATTTTGCTGCTTCCGGCATCTATCCCGTACTCCTGGAGCCCATTAATTTTCAACTTGATCTCTTCTATTGTCTCTTCCAGGTTGTCATGTAAAGGAAAATATGCTTTCAGAACTGCACCTTCTGCGGGGTAGTTGGAAGGAGAAAGAGCAAAAATTTCATCTTCTGCCCCTCCCATTTTTTGTTAAGTCGGCAGTATCCTCTATCACAACACCACTTGCTCCACTATCATTTAAAATACTTGATACTGGCTCGATTGCTTGTGGAGTCGTGTGCACACTGCATTCTATCCATTTCATTATTATCAACTCCATATTTGCCCAGGATCCAAAAGCAAAGTGTCCCGGGGATTTCAGCACAGCTTTATAATAAAGAAAAATGCGGGCTCTCCCTTAAAACGCATGACGTTAAAGAAAGAGTGTTCCGCTTTTTTCTTTGCTTTCCATTTTCTTTTTTGAAGGCTTTGTTTACGTCTTGTTGTTGATTTTTGTTAAAATAAGCTCCCTTCCACTAAAGGTTATGCCTCCAGCATTCTAAGGGAAAAAGCACCTCGGGATCTTCGGCTAATGCTCTTCTCGAAGGAATAACGTATAAAAACTCAACCTTCCCCTATCACAAAGCCTTTACTCTCCCCGAAAAGCTCTTTTTACTTTTGCGAAGAAATTATCATTTTGCTCATCGGCATGTGCATCACCGCTTATCTCAGAAAACTCTCTAAGCAGTTCCTTCTGCTTTTCTGTAAGCTTCTTTGGAGTAACAACCTGTACCTTCACAAATTGATCCCCGTAACCGCGGCCGTGAACGTTTGGCACTCCTTTTCCCCGGAGCCTAAACTGTACGCCGGACTGCGTGCCAGCAGGGATTTTCTGCTTGACTCTTCCATGAAGTGTCGGCACTTCAATTTCATCCCCCAAAGCTACCTGGGTGAAGGTGAGAGGCATATCACAGTATATATCGTCGCCGTCACGCTTAAAGAATTCATGGGGACGGACATTAAAAACTACATAAAGATCCCCGGAAGGACCGCCATTTTTCCCGCCTTCTCCTTGACCTGCTACCCGGATTTGCTGGCCGTGATCCACGCCTGCCGGAACCTGGATATTGATCTTCTTGCGTCTGCGGACCTTACCTGCTCCTCCGCATGTGTTACATTTGTCCTTGATTGTTTTGCCCGTGCCTTCACATTGGTCACATACTCTTCGGTTAACGACTCGGCCAAACGGTGTATTCTGTTCAATGTTAAGCTGGCCGGCACCGCCACATTTTGTACAGGTTTCTGGCTTGGTTCCCGGCTTTGCTCCAGAGCCGGAACATGTATTACATGCTTCTTCCCTTGGAATTTCTATCTCGGTCTCTTTTCCAAATACAGCTTCTTTAAATTCAATAGTCATCGTATACTGCAAATCTGCTCCTTGGCGTGGTGCATTAGGATCTCGTCTTCCTCCGCCACCGCCAAAGAACATATCGAAAATATCCCCAAAGCCGCCAAAGTCTCCAGCTCCGCCAGCTCCTCCAAACCCCTGGTTAGGATCTGCATGGCCGAAACGGTCATAATTGGATTTCTTTTGTGGATCGCTTAACGTATCATAAGCTTCCTTAACCTCTTTGAACTTTTCTTCCGCATCTGGTTCTTTGTTTACATCCGGGTGATATTTACGGGCGAGCTTTCGATATGCTTTTTTCACCTCATCAGTAGATGCCTCCTTACTGACACCTAGAACTTCGTAGTAATCTCGTTTACTCATTCCTCAACACTCCCGTATTCTATTCCATAACGCTAATCATATCATCCAAACAAAAAGCCAATCAACCTGCTTTATGGATTCAACCTTCCAGGCAGTCAGGTTCTCCTTTTGTGTTCGAGTCAGCTAAGCGTCATGATACCTGAAAAAAGTCAAAGTCAAGAGACCCTGACTTTGACTTTTTTACTTTTTCTATTTCCAGGATATTATTTATTGTTTTTATCGTCTTCGTTTACCTCTTCGTAATCTGCGTCTACTACGTTGTCGTCTTGCTGAGCTCCGTCTGCTCCCGGCTCTCCTTGAGCTTGCTGTGCTTGCTGAGCAGCTTGCTCATATAGCTTGGTAGACAGCTCCTGCACTACTTCTTGCAGTTCATCTTTAGCAGATTTAATTGCTTCAACGTCTTCTCCTTCAAGAGCAGTCTTAACTTTTTCCTTTGCGGCTTCCGCTTTATCAATTTCAGCCTGTTCTACATTGTCGCCAAGATCCTTCAATGTTTTTTCAGTAGTGAAGACAAGCTGGTCCGCTTCATTTCTTACTTCCACTGCTTCTTTACGCTTTTTATCTTCTTCAGCGTTTTCTTCGGCTTCCTTGACCATGTTTTCGATTTCTTCATCAGAAAGGCCAGAAGAAGAAGTGATCGTGATAGACTGTTCTTTATTTGTTCCTAAATCTTTGGCACGGACATTAACAATACCGTTGGCGTCAATATCAAATGTTACTTCAATTTGCGGCACACCCCGCGGAGCCGGAGGAATGTCCGTCAATTGAAAACGTCCTAACGTTTTGTTATCCGCTGCCATTTCACGCTCACCTTGAAGAACGTGGATATCTACGGAAGGCTGGTTATCAGCAGCCGTTGAGAATACTTGAGATTTACTTGTTGGAATCGTTGTGTTTCTTTCAATCAATTTTGTATTTACTCCACCCATTGTTTCAATTCCTAAAGATAAAGGAGTTACGTCCAGAAGAACCACGTCTTTTACATCGCCGGAAAGCACCCCTGCCTGCACAGCAGCACCAAGAGCAACGACTTCATCAGGGTTTACGCCTTTGTGTGCATCTTTTCCTGTCAGCTTTTTAATTTCTTCTTGTACAGCCGGAATACGAGTGGAACCACCGACTAAAATGACTTTGTCGATCTCAGATGCGCTTAAGCCTGCATCTTGCATCGCACGGCGGGTAGGTCCCATTGTTCTTTCAACAAGGTGGGAAGAAAGCTCTTCAAACTTCGCACGAGTCAATGAAAGCTCTAAATGTTTTGGACCGCTTGAATCAGCAGTAATAAACGGCAATGAAATTTGTGTCTGTGACACTCCGGAAAGGTCTTTTTTCGCTTTTTCTGCTGCGTCTTTTAAGCGCTGCATAGCCATTTTATCCTGTGAAAGATCAATGCCGTTTTCTTTTTTGAATTCAGCCACTAGATGATCAATGATGACTTGGTCAAAGTCATCTCCGCCCAGCTTGTTATCACCAGATGTAGATTTAACTTCGAAAAATCCATCGCCAAGCTCTAGAACTGATACGTCAAATGTTCCGCCGCCAAGATCATAAACTAAAATGGTCTGATCTTCTTCTTTATCAAGACCGTATGCCAAGGAAGCAGCTGTCGGTTCATTAACAATTCTTTCTACTTCAAGTCCGGCAATTTTCCCTGCATCCTTTGTTGCCTGGCGCTGAGAATCATTGAAATATGCCGGTACAGTAATAACTGCTTTTGTTACTTCTTCGCCAAGGTAGCTCTCCGCGTCGTTTTTAAGCTTCTGAAGGATAATTGCAGAAATCTCCTGAGGAGTATATTCCTTGCCTTCTGCTTCTACTTTGTAGCCTGTGCCCATGTGACGCTTTATGGATTGGATTGTATTTGGGTTTGTAATGGCCTGGCGTTTTGCTACTTCTCCTACTTGACGCTCCCCATCCTTGAAAGCCACTACAGAAGGAGTTGTTCGATTACCTTCCGGGTTCGGGATAACTGTCGCTTCTCCTCCCTCCATAACTGCTACACATGAGTTTGTTGTTCCTAAGTCAATTCCAATTACTTTACTCATTTTTATTCCTCCTGTCCATTTTCATCTATGTAATTATGCATTCACTTTAACCATTGAAGGCCGGATAATACGGTCCTTGAGCTTATAACCCTTTTGTAATTCTTCCACGATCTCATTTGTTTCAAACCCTGCTTCTTCTACTTGCATTACAGCCTGGTGAAGGTTAGGGTCAAACTGTTGGCCCTCTGTTTGGATAACTTCTACTCCTTCATTCTCAAGAGCTTCTTTGAGCTGGCTGTACACCATGTTCATCCCTTGAAGCAGAGATTTCGCTTCTTCTCCATCAGGTTCAATTTGAAGAGCTCTTTCAAAATTATCAAGAGCAGGGAGTAGAGATTCCACTAAACTTTGAGCCTTATATTTGGCTGCTGTTTCTCTTTCTTCCTTAGCTCTTCTGCGGAAGTTCTCAAGGTCTGCCTGGACACGCAATGTCTTGTTCTTCCATTCATTTACTTCATTTTCAAGCTGGATGAGGCGGTTGTCTTCCTGTTCTTCAGTTTCTTCACCAGCATCATCTACTTTAAAGCCATCTTCAGCAGTCTCCGCTTCTTCTAATGGCTGCTCTTCCTCTTTTTCTTCATTGACATTTTGTTGTTCTTCTTTGGCCACTAGGTTCACCTCCTGTTGTGCTTACCTCTATCATTTTTCTGAATAAACAAGCGTCTTTCATAAAGGAATGGGAGAGAGAACTCTCCCATAACCAATTGATAATATTACCATTAAGGACCTTTATGATACAAGTCAGTAAGAACTTTGGTTAAGTCTCTTGACAAATGGTCCAATAATCCAATAACACGCGGGTATTCCATTCTTGTAGGCCCGAGAATACCAACTGTTCCCACTGGCTTTCCCCCTATGGAATAAGTGGCCGTAATGATGCTGCAGTCTTCAAATGCAGCAATATCATTTTCCTGGCCTATCTTCACTGTAATTCCATTATGCGAGGCGCGAAGCAAGCGATTTACAGACTCGTCTTGTTCCAGGAACTCAAGGAGCAGACGTGCTTTTTCTACATCCTTAAATTCAGCTGTCCCAATAAGTTGGTTTTACCGCCATAAAAAACTTTCTCAGGCTTTCCTGTCTGCAGGGAGCCTTCTAAAAAGGAAAGGACACTCTTATAGTTGTCTACATTATTCTTCAGAACATCTGCAACCTCGTGCATCAGCTTTTGTTTCATCTGAAACAACGGAACTCCTTGAAGCCGTTCGTTCAAAATGTTAACTACCTTTTCAAGGTCTGAATTGTTCAGACTCTCTGGAAGTGTCACTGAATGCTTTTCCACATGCCCCGTATCTGTCACTAAAATGGCGATCGCAGTTTCATCACTTAAAGGAATAATCTGCAAATGCTTTAACTTCGTATCAAATACTTCCGGGCCAAGGACGATTGAAATGTAGCTTGTTAATTCTGAAAGAATTTGTGCAGACTGCTGAATAACGTGCTCTGTTTCGAAAATCTTTTCAGCAAAAAGTGCTTTAATATCCGTTAATTCCTCAGTAGACAAATGATGCGGCATGAGGAGGTGATCCACATAATACCTGTATCCCTGATGGGAAGGAATCCTTCCTGAAGAGCTATGTGGCTTTTCTAAAAAACCAAGCTCTTCAAGGTCTGCCATTTCATTTCTAACGGTAGCCGGACTGTACCCAACGTCCTCCCTTTTTGAAATGCTCCGGGAACCAACGGGTTCTGCAGATCGTATATAGTCATTTATAATTGCCTGTAAAATAAAGAGTTGTCGTTTCGTCAACATCCCCTTCATCACCTCTGTTAGCACTCAATCATTACGAGTGCTAAATCTAATGTTAAATTATCAAATGCCTCACTTTTTGTCAACGATGACCCTTCACTATTTTATCAAATAAGGAGAAACCTTTCGAACACTTCGTTCCCTAACAGCTTACCTCTTTGTGTTAACCTTATCGTTTCCATCTCATTTATAATTAAATCTTCTTCTTCCAAGGAAGAAATCTGACGAGAAAAAACTTCCTCTATTGATTTCTGATATTTTCTCAAAAAGCGCTGCTTATCCACGCCCTTATCCATTCTCAGCCCCATAAACATTTCCTCTTCCATTTTCTCTTGGAGAGTAACGTTATGACTTTCTTTAATTGGAAGGTTATTCTCTTGTACAGCCGATAGGTAATGTGGCAAAGGCCGATGTTTGCATAGCGGACTCCTGCTAAGTAGCCATGGCACCTGCTCCAAATCCGTAGTATTCTTCATTTGCCCAATACGTTTGATTATGGAGGCTTTCATAACCTTCTTTAGCAAAATTGCTGATTTCATAGGGATGAAGAAGTGAGCGACTCATTTGTTGCAACAGTATCTCATACATTTCTGCTTCATCATCCTGAGGAACGAGTGACAGTTTTCCTTTTCTCATCATGTTATGAAAGATTGTCTTCTCTTCAATCTTTAGAGAGTAGGCAGATACATGCGGAAGGTTGAGAGCCACTGTTTTCATAATACTTTCTCTCCACTGCTCTATCGTCTGATTTGGGAGCCCAAACATTAAATCAATGGAAATATTACTAAAGCCGTTTTTCTTAGCTTCTTCTATTGTAAAATAAACATCTTTTTCACGGTGAGTGCGGCCGATTGCTTTTAGTAGGTCATCATCAAAGCTCTGAACTCCCAGGCTTAAACGATTTATACTGTACTGGCTCATTACCTTCAGCTTCTCAGCATCCGCCCCTCCTGGATTTACCTCTACCGTATATTCCTTTACAGGGTGACCAGAAAGCATTTCATCTACCGCTCTTAATAGTTTATCCAACTGGGCCGAGGACAATGCTGTAGGTGTGCCCCCTCCGATATAAACGGTTTCAATCTGATCAGGAGGCTGTGCTGAAAACACCATTTCCATTTCGGTAATCAGCGCGTCAATGTATGCATCAACTGGCTGATTTTCAACATATACCTTGTTAAAGTCACAATAAAAACAAATATGCTCACAAAAAGGAAATATGAATATATATTGATTTTGCCATACCTCTTAAACGCTTCCTTTGCTCATTAATAGTTTCTGATTTGGAAAAGCCGCAGGGTATCCCTGCGGCAAGTGGCCTTACTTCTTATTGCTGTCGTCCATTTTCAGAACGGACATAAATGCTTCTTGAGGAACGTCAACTTTCCCGACGCTTTTCATTCGCTGTTTTCCTTCTTTTTGCTTTTCCAGGAGCTTCCGTTTTCGAGAAATGTCGCCCCCGTAACATTTTGCAAGCACGTTTTTCCTCATGGCCTTGATTGTATTTCGGGCGATGATCTTATATCCAATACTCGCTTGAACTGGGACTTCAAACTGCTGCCTTGGTATCAATTCTTTAAGTTTATCCACGATCGCTTTTCCTCTTTCATAAGCGAAATCCCGGTGGACAATAACCGATAAAGCGTCAACTGTTTCCCCGTTTAACAAAATGTCCATTTTTACAAGTTTGGAGGTCTTATAGCCAATCAGCTCATAATCAAAAGAAGCATAGCCTTTCGTACTTGATTTCAGCTGGTCAAAGAAATCATACACAATTTCAGTAAGAGGTATTTCATATACAATATTAACACGGTTCTCATCCATATACTGCATATCAATAAAGTCGCCTCGTTTCCCTTGGCAAAGCTCCATGACAGCACCTACATAATCATTAGGGACCATAACCGTTGAACGGACATATGGCTCCTCCACACTGTCAATCTTTTGCTGGTCAGGCATTTTGGATGGGTTATCAATTTCAAGTACTTCTCCATCTGTTAAGTACACGTGATAATTAACAGATGGAGCTGTTGTAATTAGATCAATACCATATTCTCTTTCAATTCTTTCCTGGATAATTTCCATATGAAGGAGTCCAAGAAAGCCGCAGCGAAAACCGAACCCAAGTGCCTGTGAGGTCTCTGCCTCAAATTGCAGAGAACTGTCGTTTAGCTCAAGACGTTCCAGGGCATCTCGAAGTGGGTTGTAATTGTTGGCATCAATCGGGTAAAGACCGCAGAAAACCATAGGTTCATCCGCTTATACCCAGGGAGCGGCTCGGCAGCAGGTGCGTGTACATGGGTAATCGTATCCCCCACCCTGGAATCGCCAACGTTTTTAATGGCAGCCGTAATAAACCCAACGTCTCCGACCGTTAATTCATTACAGGAAACCGGTTTGGGTGTAAAAACCCCCACTTCCGAAACTTCAAACTCCTTACCGGTTGCCATCATTCTAATTTTCTGTCCGGGCTTTACCGTGCCTTCTACAATCCGGACATAAGCAATGACTCCCCGGTATGTATCATATAAGGAGTCAAAAATCATGGCCTGAAGGGGCGCCGCTGGATCTCCTTCAGGAGGCGGTACCTTTTCAACAATCTGGTCAAGAATATCATCAATTCCAATGCCGCTCTTCGCAGATGCCAAAACCGCATCAGAAGCATCAAGACCAATAACATCTTCAATTTCCTGCTTTACTCTTTCTGGCTCTGCACTTGGAAGATCAATCTTATTGATAACAGGAATAATCTCCAAATCGTTATCCAGTGCAAGATAAACGTTGGCAAGAGTCTGGGCTTCGATCCCTTGAGCAGCATCAACAATTAAAAGAGCTCCTTCACAAGCTGCCAGGCTTCGGGAAACTTCGTATGAAAAATCGACATGGCCCGGTGTATCAATCAAATGAAAAATATATTCTTCTCCGTCCTTATGCTTGTGCTTAAGCTGGACTGAATTCAACTTAATCGTAATGCCTCGCTCTCTTTCAAGATCCATCGCATCCAGCATCTGGTCTTTCATTTCCCGCTGGCTTAACGCACTGGTTGATTCTAAAATACGATCGGCAAGAGTGGACTTGCGTGATCAATATGAGCGATAATGGAAAAATTCCGTATTCTTTGCTGTCTTTCTAACTTTTCTTCCTTCTTCACTATAAATCACTCCCATGGTGGAATGAGCTCTTTGTCTCTATGTACTAAAGCACGTTCAACCCGCTCTTTTCGGAAAGACTATCCTTTATTATAACAACCGCCCGTATTATATTCAATTGCTTGCCATGAAACTTTCTGTCCTGTCCCCTAATAGGAAATTGTTTTCCTTTTTGTATAAAAAAAGAACTCTCATTGTCCTGTGACATTGAGAGTTTTTCCTAATTTAGAGAAAAAGTTAACGGATCCTCTTTCCGCTACTTCTTCCTGCTTTTGTGTCAGGTCATCTGTAATTGCTTGTCTTTCTATGCTTTTTTTCTCTTCCTTCTTTTCTCTTTCCTTCTTGGCTTGTTCGATCACAACCAATTCTCTTTCGTACTCGGCTATCTCTTTAAACTGTTCGTGCGCGTGATAATGTCCCACGAGCATTCCACTGATGAATAAGAGAGTGATAATTAACAGCCCGGCAATAATTTTCAAATTAATCATCTCCTTGTGAATCTACTTCCTCTCCATCCCAGTAAAATTCACTAATTACCTCGGCCATAATATCCGTTGAACGATAGACCTCTTCCAGGGTATTCTCAATTCCTCCCATTTCAATTAAAATCGATCGTTCCGAAAGGTCCTGATTATACCTCCCGTTGGAGCCGCCGCCGCCTTTCACAAGGACCCCCCGGCTTAATCCCGGGTAAGATTTCTCTAAACGGTTATGGAGGTCTTTAGCCATCGCTAAATTCTTCTCATAATTGGCATGATTTTCACCAATGACAAAAAAGGTTCGTGCATACACTTCTCCGTTGATCGTGATTGTCGTAACGTCCCGGGGTTGTGAATCTCGATGAATTTCAAAAACATGTCCAGTTTTTCATTTTCGGCGATCGCTTCTTTTACCAGGTCTCTTGAAACGTCATAGGATTGAGGAAAGTCAAGTCCCTGTTCCTGAAGCATAGCTTCGATATCGCTTGTATCTACATCGGTTTTTATCCCCCGCTCTTCTAAGGCTTCTCCCAGCTTTTCGCCGACTTTGGTGATGTTAACATCTGGATGAAATGCAATCTGTGTCCCTTCCTCAAGCTCAGGCAGAAATGATTCACGGCTGTGGGAGTGAATGATATGGGCGACCACTTCCTCTCCAGGCTCTCGTACCGCTTCAGGAGTCTCTTTAGTTTTTTCTGTTTCATTCATCGCGACTTCAGAAGCTGCCCGCTCTTCCATTAATACTTCCATTGGAGGAGCTGATTCAATTGGCATGGTTGTAAAATCAGTTCCTTCCCCTGCTACTACAATCCGGCCATCAAATAAAGCAAAACCAGGAAGTTCTCTCCCTAAAAATGTTCTAGGATCCTCAAAATTTACACTTGTCATCATCTCAAATGCCATAGCCGAAAAGGAAGGTGATGAGTACCCCTCCGGGAGTGCTTGTCCAAAGTAAACATTTTCCATAGAAAGAAATTCAACAAGGACCTCATTATGGACCTTATTTGTCCACCCATGAACAGCTGTTGATGAAAAATGCTTATTATGCTCAAAAGAGGTTAACATTGCAACCAAAATAAAAGTCATCATTAGGCCAAACACAACAAAAAGGATAAAGCTTTTAATGCTTGTCCGTTCCACAGCAAAAATAGGATGGATACGCTGCTTTTTGAAATTTTTCATAACATCCCTCCCATAGCTTTATTTTATGTACTCATTCCTTAGCTGTAGAACAGATTTCTATTAAATTTTGATAGGTTTATCTCTACTATGGTGATAAGGCTTACAATGCGTTCTTTTAAGTCAGACTCTAATTAAGGGAGGATGTTGATCTTATAAGTCAATTGTATTGTAGATAAACGGATAAATAACACGACGATTCGAAGGCCCCGCAGGAGGGTTCCTGAGAAAGCACAGACTAGATCTGTATCGGGGAACACGAATGGGGGATTGGTTACCCACGGGTCTGCGGAAATGTCCAGAGGCTTAAGAAAACTATGGCGCAAGGAGAATTCAAACTTTATGGACAATAGGGAAGGAAAAGCCGTCACGTAAAAAAAGCATATAAACAAAAAAACCTACTCTTCATTAATGAGAGTAGGTTCCAGTATTATCCTGATCAATTGATTTGTGCAAAGCAGCATTCAGACCTTCAGCAATAACATTGGCCATATCTTCCATAAAAACGTCCACTTCCTTTGGAGTAACCATCAGGTTATGGCCAAGAGGAGCAAGAACCTCCTGAATCAACTGTCTCTTTTCATTTTCCTCAAGGCTGCCAATCATCCCAAGAATAGATTCTCTTTTTTCTTTCTCCGGCATATCCTCGTCTGTGAATTCTTTCTTTTCACCAAAGGTCATCCCTGCTGGAGCTAACGCCCTTGAAGGTCGATTCCCTTCTTTCATTTCTCTTCCCAGGTGCTTTAGCAAAAAGTCGATCGTATCGCTTGTAATGGAAACTGCATCCACAACGGTTGGAATGCCTACAGCTATAACTGGAATTCCCAGTGTTTCTTTACTAAGCTCTTTACGTTTGTTTCCCACCCCTGAACCCGGATGGATTCCTGCATCAGAAACCTGGATTGTCGTATTCACTCTCTCAATGGAACGAGAAGCTAAGGCGTCAATAGCTATCACAAAATCCGGCTTTGTTTTTTCTATAATTCCCATGATAATATCACTCGTTTCAATTCCTGTGAGCCCCATCACACCAGGCCTGATCGCACTAATGGAGCGAAACCCTTCCTCCACCTGTTCAGGAGCCTCTTTAAACAAGTGCTTTGTTACAACAAGCTTTTCAACAACCATTGGCCCTAAGGCGTCAGGTGTCACATTCCAGTTTCCAAGTCCTACTATTAGACAGCTGGCCGAATCCTCTACCCCTATATTATTTAAAAATGCGTTGAACTCCCTTGCAAAAATTCTCTCTAAATTTTTCTGGAGTTCAGTGTCTTTCTTTCTAATCCCCTGTGCTTCAAAAGTTAAATATTCTCCTGCCTTTTTTCCTATTCTCTCTGAGCCCTTACTGTCGATGGTTACATTTACCATTTTCACTCCATCTTCAGTTTTCTCTTTTACTATCACACCATTGATTTCCTTTGCGGGCTCTTTTGTACTCTGTTCTCTTTCCTTTACCATCTGTTCTGCTTCCATTGCCAGGTCCGTTCTTACCGAAAAGCGAGATAAATCTAGATCTTCACCCACTTCTATCCCCCTTGTAAAATGATAGCCAAAAATATTTTTGTTTATATTTTTCCTATCGTGTCCTGTTTTAGCCGTTTTATTCTTGTATTGCATAGGCTGCGCTTTTTTGGTAGAATCCATTATGTTGTATTGATTTAAAAAGAACCAATGGATCCCCATCAAGGAGGTGAAGTAAATGGCAAATATTAAATCTGCCATCAAACGCGTTGAGCTTAACGAACAACAGCGTGTGAAGAATCAAGCGTTCAAATCTGCTATGCGTTCTGCAGTTAAGGAATTCTACAAAAAAGCAGATAACAACGATGTTGAGGGAGCAAAAGAATTGTTCTTCCTTGCTACGAAAAAATTGGACAAAGCTGCAGGTCAGAATTTGATTCATACAAATGCTGCATCTAGAGAAAAATCTCGTCTGCAAAAGCGCTTAAACGAGATTGCTCAATAAATTTTTGAGTAACCATGCGAAAAAACGACTCACTGGAGTCGTTTTTGTTCGTATGTAGAAAATCTTTACTTATACAAAAAGCAAGGCTCTTAGCGGGGCCTTGCTTTTTTGGCTCTTTTTTTAACTGGGTAATAAATAATTCCAAAATCAGCTTTTTGTCCATTTTACCCATTTTCATTTGATAATCCATTTCTGCCAGTTCCTTTAAAATAGAGGCCAGCTCTTTCTCGGAAAAACCCTTTGCCTGCTGTTCAGCCATTTTAACAGCATAAGGGTGAAGCTTTAAATGGCCTGCTATTTTTTGCCGGGAATACCCACGTCTGCTTAACTCTTTAATATGAAGAATAATTCGGAACTGACGGGCAAACAAGTTAAGGATCTTTACAGGCTCTTCATTCTGTTTTAAAAGGTCATAATAAATACGTAGTGCCTTCTCTGTCCGCCCATATACCACATTTTCCACCAAAGCGAATATATTTTCCTCCAACGTGCGTGCAATAAGCATTTCAACTGCTTCTACAGTAATGGACTTGCTTTCTCCGGCGTAAAGAGCCAGCTTTTGAAACTCAGAAGCAAGCTGCATCAAATCTCTGCCCGCCAGCTGAAGAAGCTTTTCCTTAGCCTCTGAAGGGAGGGACAGGTTCATTTCTTCTGCTTTATCCTGAAGCCATTTTGCTTTTAATTGATCGTCAAATGAATCCGCCTGGAGCACTTCTCCCCCGCTTTTTTAATTTCTTCACTAACTTTTTCCGTTCGTCAAGCTTGGCATATGGAGCGATGATAATAAACAAGGTTTCACCAGGCGGGTTTTCTATGTATTCTTCGAGCACTTTCACGTTATGTTCTATCTTATCTTTACCTTTTGCTCCTGTTAAAAACGAAGCATTTTTTATAATCACCACACGCCGATCACCAAAAAAAGGAAGAGTCTGCCCTTCTTCTACAGCTGAATCGACAGGCTGCTCCTGCATATCATATACCGAGAGGTTAAAATCCCTTTCTTCATCGGTCAATGCCTTACTAAGAAGCTGCTGTGTAATTTCATCTATTAAGTATTGTTCAGTGCCATAAAGCAAATACAAAGGAGCTAACTGTCCTTTTTTTATCTTTTCTTTCAGTTTTATATATGACATACAGCTTCAGCCTCTTTAGTTGATTTTTCTTATCACTCATACCTGTATAAAACAAGGCAGGACAAGAATATTTATTTTTATACTATCTTTTCTACTCTTATTTATCAATCATAACTTAAAGGACTCCACCTTTCTCAGGAGGAGTCCCATTCAGTAAGTAAAAGGAAAGTACCAGCACGGAAAGGCGGCACTTTCCATTTATGATAAACGTTAAGAAAAAGACCTAGGAACCTCTTTCTTAACGGTTGAGCGTTCTTTCTTTCTCTCTTATGGTATCCTATGCGGCAGCAAACTATAGGTGACAACTCTTTACAATCAGGGGAATACACTCCTTCCTGTGTTATATTCTTCAATCAGACTTGTCCGGAGTTTTCAATGAGGGAAATTCTGTTTGTGAATTTAGTGAACGTTATGGATTTTTAAAATAGCTTCGCTTATACTAAAATGTGTACGAGGAGGGATTAAATATGAATCATTTTGAAAAAGATGTTCAAAGTAAGCGGAATGACGCTATTGATTCAGCTGTTGGATTTATTGTTTCATTTGTATTTTTTACCCTTATCTTTGTTGTGGCCACGGTCGTTGAAGTGGTTGGCAACCTGTAAGGCATAAAAGGACTGTCACCGGGACAGTCCTTTTGTATGTTATGAACAGCTCACTTCCCCTTCTTCTGACCTCATTACCTCCCATCCTTTCACGCCCATTTCCGTAAATGTAAATCTTACCGAGCCATGAACATCAGTGCGAAAAACCATGACATCCTCTTGTTCCAATGTTTCAAGGACAGAGGAATGGGGATGCCCAAATCGGTTGCATCTCCCCGCTGGAATCAGAGCTGCTTTCGGCTGAATTTGTTTTATAAATTCTGGCGAAGTCGACGTTTGGCTGCCGTGATGTGCGACTTTTAAGATATCAGCCCTTACGTCTGCATGCTCTTCTATAAAGCGCTTTTCACTTTCTCCTTCCATATCACCCGTGAACAGCCAATTCTCTCCTTTTGTTTTCATCCATAAAACAATGGATCGGTTATTTACACTGCTTTCATTTCCTTTTGGCGATAAAACAAGAAAATCAACTCCCGATGCACTCCACCTGTCACCTTCCGATACAGCGTATACAGGTATTTTCCGTTCGCTCATTGCGGTAAACAACTCTCTTTCTCCCTCTCCTTCAAGAGGAACATTTCCGTATAACACGCTTTTTACTTTTGTTTCTTTCATCACAGCAAACATTCCGCCGTAATGATCCCAATGTCCGTGAGAGACGATCATTTTGTCAATTTGCTTAATTCCTCTTTGCTGCAAATAGGGAACCACCACCCTGGCACCTGGATCATAAACTGACGACCGCACCTGCCACTCTTCTCTTTCAAAAGCTACGTGACCGCCCGCATCAATTAAATACACACCTTCTCTGAATGGAAGCTCAATTAGAATACTGTCTCCCTGTCCCACATCAAGCAGCGTTACATATCCATTTTTATCAAGGTAGGGAACAGCCAGCTGAATACCTGCAGCCATTACCCAGAGTGAAGAAGCAGCAACAATTGCTCTTTTTTTCTTTTCAAAAGATAGAAACAGGATATAAGTGGTTATTATAAATAACCCTATTATGACCGAGGAGGGCTTGCCAAACACAGCTTGGGCCTCTGGAATACTTGCTGCCTGGTGCAGCACCTCGTGTGATAACGTAACAATGGAAGTAAAAGGAATAATAAAGATGTTGTAGGCTGGAGGAAACCAAAGGGAAAGGAAAAATAACATAAAGGAACCTGGAAGAACGAAAAGAGAGATAAACGGTATAAAAAACAAATTAAGCGGATAGCTGAGGAAAGAAACCGAGTAAAAATGGAGAACCAGTAAAGGAAAAGAGGAGAGCTGGGCGATAAGGCTGGCAAAGCAAAGTTGAAAAGCCGCTCCCTTTACGTTTGAAAAAATTTTATGACTTGAGACAAGCAGGGAAAAGCTCACTAGAAAAGACAGCTGAAAGCCAATATGAAAGAGATAAAAGGGGGTGTGCCACAATAAAAAAATAAATACCCAGCTATTGCATCTATAGGTGAAATGGGAAGCTTCAATTTTAAACATATCAACACAAGTAAAGTCATCATGGAAGCTCTTATCACTGAAGGAGCACCGCCTGCTAAAATAATGTAGGCCGGGAGAAACGCAATTAGAAGACTGTACGTCCGTTCCCGTGTGATTCCCAGACGAATGAATATGTAGAACAAAGTTCCAGTAATAATACCAACATGAAGGCCTGATACTGCGAGCAGGTGTACAAGTCCCAATTTTTGATAAGATGAAAGAAGGTCAGGTTCCAATAGGGTTCGTTCTCCAAAAATGAGTGCTGCTATTAGTCCTTGTACGTCCTCAGGAAAGACGTTTTCAATCCAGTGAATGCCTCGTGCCTCCATACTTTCAGTCTGTCCTTCATATCAGTACTCTTTGAAAGACAGTGGGATGCTGTTAAATGCTCCGGTGTAAACACCCAATGTGCAGATTGCCTGTACAGATATTGCTGATAATCAAAGGCTCCGAAATTGGAAGATTTTGAAGGAGGAGATAGTGAACCAGGCAGCCGGCAGTGAAGTCCCGGCGCAAGAGTTTGCAGTTCTTCTTTTTCTTCTGGGGAAGAAATAATATAGCTTACAGGAAGGGTTTCTTTGTGAGGAAGAGAGAGGGTCATCGTCAACAGGTTACCATCTATATCAGGACCTGCCATAATCTTTCCTTCAACAAAGGAGGTTTCAGGAGAAATAGAAGTTACGTTATTGCTGTCTGCAGCAATCCCTCTAAAGAGGGATATAAGAAATATACAAACAATAAAAAGATAAACGCTATGTTTTTCTCTTTTAAGAAAGCAAAGGACAAGAAGAAGGAACAGTGCTCCTCCTGCCGCCTTTGCCGAAGCTTCCATCGCTGCAGCTGTGCCAAGGCATGCTGCCAGCGCCAGCAAGTAAACCTTGCCTTTCACCCATTCATCACCTGCTTTTCTCAAGAGGATGTGAATAACTGGTTTGCTCTTTCATGCAAATCCTTCATTTCAACGGAATCTACACCGGCATTTTCTAATTTCTTGAGCAGGTCTGCGGTAAAGGAAAGTTTTTCACTTTTATTATAGTCCAGAACTGTATCTTCAAGTTCTTCCTGCATGACACTCACACCGGCTTTTGAAGGATATCCTGTGCATACGGGTGATTTTGTAGTCCGTAGCATAAATGACTTTTTTTATTCCGCTTTGGATAATTGCTTTGGCACAATGAACGCACGGAAAATGAGTGACATAAAGTTCCGCTCCCTCTGTAGCCACCCCAAACTTGGCGCATTGTAAAAGAGCATTCATCTCAGCGTGGATCGTACGAATACAGTGGCCATCCACGACATAACAGCCTTCATCCAGACAGTGATCTCCGCCTGAAATTGACCCATTATAGCCCCCTGCAATAATCCTTTTATCTCTGACAATCGTGGCCCCTACCATCAATCTCGTACATGTACTCCGTAAAGCCAGTAAATGACTTTGCGCCATATAATATTGATCCCAGGAGATTCTCTCCATGCTTTTCACTCCTACACAATCTATTTCAGATAATAGTGTAGAGCAGGAACGTCCAGCCGTCAAAGCTTTCTTTACTCCTGGCTTCTTTTTATGGCTTGATCAAGGTCAGCGATAATGTCGCTGCTGTGCTCAATGCCCACTGATAGACGGATAAGATCAGGGTAACACCTGCAGCTTTTTGCGCCTCCTCGGTTAATTGCTGATGAGTAGTGCTTGCAGGATGAATCACAAGCGATTTAGCATCTCCCACGTTTGCAACGTGGGAATGAAGCTTTAAAGAATCAATCAGTTTCTTGCCTTCTCTTAATCCCCCGCGTATTCCAAAGGTCAAAATAGCCCCCTGTCCTTTGGGTAAATATTTCCTGCCAAGCTCATATGTTCTATGAGATTCAAGACCAGGATAATTCACCCAGTCCACTAGTTCATGGTCTTCTAAATATTCTGCTACCTTAACGGCATTCTCACAATGGCGCTCCATGCGAAGGTGGAGAGTTTCAAGCCCTTGAAGTAATAAAAAGGAATTCATTGGCGCAATAGCCGGCCCCAGGTCTCTGAGCAATTGGACTCTTGCTTTTATAATATATGCCAGGTCACCGACCGCTTCTGTATAGACAACGCCATGATAACTTGGATCCGGTTCGGTCAGCCCGGGAAACTTTCCATTTTTCCAATTAAACTTGCCGCTGTCCACAATGACTCCTCCAATAGAAGTTCCATGACCCCCAATAAACTTGGTGGCAGAGTGAACAACGATATCTGCTCCATGCTTAAAGGCCGGCATAAGTATGGCGTAACCAGCGTAGCATCAATGATTAAAGGAATGTCATGACTATGTGCCACCTCGGCTATTTGTTCAATATCAAAAATATCACCATTAGGGTTGCCTATCATTTCGCCAAAAACAAGTTTTGTTCTTTTATTGATCTTTTCCTCATAGGCTCCTGGGTTATTTCCTTCGACAAGGTGAACCGTAATCCCAAGCTTAGGTAAAGTGTGCATAAACAAATTATAAGTACCGCCATAAAGCCCGCTTGAAGCTACAATTTCATCCCCGCTTTCACATATATTTAAAATAGCAAGGTGAATGGCTGAGCTTCCGCTTGCCGTTGCCAAAGCTCCCACACCGCCTTCCATTTCAGCTACTCTTTTTTCAAACACATCCTGGGTAGGGTTCATTATTCGGGTGTATATGTTCCCAAATTCAGATAAGGAAAAGAGATCAGCCGCATGGTCAGTGTCTTTAAAACCATATGACGTTGTCTGATAAATGGGCACTGCCCTTGCCTGAGTAGCAGGGTCAACTTCCTGACCGCTATGCACGGCCATTGTCTCTAATTTCCATTCATTCTTACGTTCCACCACTTCTCCTCCTCATGCAGCAAGCTGCAATTCTATTAATCTACAGAAATATACTCCTTCATTTGTTCTATTGACTTTGGTCCAATTCCTCCTACTTTTTCTAAATCATTAATTTCTCTAAACCGTCCATGATCCTCTCTATAGGTAATAATCGCTTGAGCTTTAGCCGGACCAATCCCGGGAATGGCTTCGAGTTCTATAGCATCAGCGTAATTCACCCGGATTTTAGTTGGACCGCTGTTGTCAGTCCCGAAATGATATTCTCCTTCACCATGCTCCCCTTCCCTCGGTACATAGATCACCATTTCATCCCGTAATGTTTCTGCTAAATTCACGTGTCTCTCATCTGCTTCATCTGTTAACCACCCTGCTTTTTCAATCGCATCAATAACTCTCTTTCCTTCCTCCATTTCATACACCCCTGATGCTTTTACTTCTCCTTTTATGTCTATTTTAATCCATAGTGGGTCAGCCTGTATGTGTTCCTCTTTGTTGACCTCCTCATCTGAGTAAATATCTTCTTCCTGGCTCCAATGTGAAAATTGCAGCTCTTCCGTATTGTCATTAGGAAGAAACCAAAGTACACTAAGTGTGGTTAAAATACACCCGCCGGCTATATAGCTTATCCATTTAACCTTTTCCAGCAAAACAAAACACCTGCCTTTATTGAAAATAGGAGGAATATAACATGAGTGTTCATCAAGCGATATCAGGACAAATAGAGAAACGGTTACTAAAGGAAAAAGAATTTTTGGCACTTGATCTGCGTAGAGAAGAGGCAATTGAAGAAACACTGACACAGGCCAAAAAAGACCCTGGAGAAATTTCAGTACAGCGTATTAACCAAATTACAAAGGAAATGAATCAAATTGCGGCACATTACCGGTTTCCTCAGCGAAAAAACGTGACAAAAGAAATGATTCAGTCATACATTAATCGAAAGTCATAAAAAAAGTCACTTTCTCATATCGATGAGATAGTAAAGAATAAGGGAAAAGTATGGGGTCATACTGAGCCTTTAAAGGAGGCATATAGTATGCAGGTGGGTGTCATTGGGACTGGAAACATGGGAAGGATATTAGTGGAAACTATTGTTGAAAGCGGAGCTGCTCAAAAGGAAGAAATGATTATTACCAATCGTACGCTGGATAAAGCCAAAAAGCTGGCAGATGCTTATCCCGGCATAAAGCTGAAAAAGAAGATATCTGATGTAGTAAAGCAAAGCAACTTACTATTTGTTTGTGTAAGACCTTTACAATTTCCAGATGTTCTTCAGGAGATCGCTCCCTACGTAACAAGAGATCACATTGTTTCATCAATCACAAGTCCGGTAGAAGTCGGTCAGCTGGAACAATCGCTTCCCTGTAAGGTTATGAGATCTATACCAAGCATAACAAATCGTGCTGGTAAAGGCGTCTTGTTGTTGACCTACGGTTCGAACTGGGAAACTCACGAAAAAGAAAAGATCGCAAATTGGTTTTCGGAATTCAGCCACCCTCACGAGATTGAAGAAAAAGTAACTCGTGTAGCAAGCGACATAGTAAGCTGCGGGCCTGCTTTCTTTAGCTATCTGCTTCAGTCTTTTATAGATGCTGCGGTGAGTGAAACGGAAATTGAGAGAAAGGATGCAGAGTACCTGACTGCAGAAATGATCCAAGGGTTATCCTCTCTTTTTGAAAAGGGATTTTATACACTTCCTTCCTTGCAGAAAAAGGTCCACGTTCCAGGGGGAATTACTGGTGAGGGACTTAAAGTTCTCCATAGACAATCAGAGGGAATGTTCGAAGATTTGTTTAAGGCAACACATGAAAAGTATTACGAGGATAAAGAACTGCTCGCTGAGAAATTTACGAAGAGACAGGACTCTTAAAGAGCCTGTCTCTATCTTACTGAAAAGTCTTATTATTGTAAATCTTTTTTAATTGCAGTAAAAAATAGCCTGTCACTGCCTTGACCAGGAGGTTGGTCCGTAAAATCAGCAGTAACTCTTACATTTTTAAATCCCTGAGCCCTGAGCATATCTTCATACTCCTGCTGAGAAAAGGTTCGCTGATAGTGAAATTCGTCAAATCTTCTATATCTGCCGTCTTCTTCTTTAATAAAAAATGTCAGTTCATGCTCCACTGAGTATGGGTCCTCGCCATTATAACAATTCCATATACAGCTTCGATTTTCTAACGATTCGGCAAACTGAAATCCTGCCAGTACATCTTCCATGTACGAAAGAGAATGAACGTCAAATAATAACAGTCCTCCTGTTTTTAAATGAGAATAAAAGGAAGCAAAAGCTTTTTCCACATCCTTTTTTGTTACAAGGTAATTTAAGGAATCGCACGTTACTATAACAGTATCAAAAACTCCCAGCCCTTCGAGTTCTCTCATATCCTGGCAAAAAAGTCGTGATCCCTGATCTTTTGGCATTTTCTCGTTAGCGACTGCAAGCATTTCCTCTGAAGCATCAACACCATCTATTCGGTATCCTTTTTTTATCAAATCAGCCATGATCCTACCTGTACCGCAGCCCACATCTAACAAATGAGGAGCTGTCACTTCATTTGCAGTTAATGTTTTTTCTATCCATAATACCCATTCTTTATAAGGAGCCTCCTCCATTAATTCATCATAATAATAAGCAAAGCCCTGATAGGCGTTCATTTTGGTCTCCTCCTTACTTTAATAAAATATTACTTATACACAATTATCCTTGTCTGTAAAGGCAGGAACCCCAGTCGTCAAAAAACGCCGACCCCGCTTCAGGATCGGCGTTTTGTATATTAATTTAACACCTTTTCAAGCTCTACATATTGGGCATCTCCCCAGAGTTTTTCAAGGTTGTAGTAATGGCGGTCATCCTTGTGGAAGATATGCACTACTACGTCACCAAGATCAACTAATACCCATTTCGCTTGTTCATACCCTTCAAGGCGTTTTACCTCATATCCTTCTTCCTGGGCTGCTTTCTTAATTTCGTGAGCAATAGCCTGGACCTGCTTATGGGAATTACCATGACAGATAACAAAATAATCTGCGATTAGGGAAATTCCTTTCATATCTAGCGCTACAATGTCCTCAGCTTTTTTATCATCTGCTCCCTGCACAGCCATTTGAAGAATAGTATTATCTTGCATTTAAACACCTGACCTTTCGATTTTTATTTTTTTCTAACACCAGTTCGTTATATGCAGCCAGTGTTTCCGGAAAAACAGGCTGGCCTTTTTGCAGTAAAAATTGAATGGTATTACGAAGAGACATAATAATTGCACTGTCCAGATTGTGGTATGCTTCTTTTCTGACCTCTTCCACGCCTGGAAAAGAACGGTTAGGCTCGATATAGTCGGCAATAAAAATAATCTTCTCCAGCAATGTCATTCTCGCTTGTCCGGTAGTATGCCAGTATATAGCAGAAAGTATTTCCTTATCCTTAATTCCTGCTTCCTTTTCAACTAAAAACGCTCCAGCAGGTGCATGAAGAAGAGCATCTCCATACCTTGGGAATTCTTTGCTGACTTTCTGCTCCTCAATGATATCAAGCATTTCACTTTTTGAACGAAACTTCGCATAATCATGGAAAATAGCAGCTATCTCAGCTTTTTGTACGTCTGCTCCGTATAATTTCGCCAACTCCACGGCAGTTTCTGTAACTCCTAATGTATGCGTGTAACGTTCGCCTGTCAACTGTTCCTTTACAATTTCAAGAGCAGTGGCTCTATTCATATAATCCCTCTCTTTAATATATTCTCTCACTGAATCAGGGACTAAATATTGAATATTTTTTCCCATTTTAACCCTCAAACGAATATCAGTGGAAGAAACATCAAGCTGCGGGGCTTCCATTATTAAGATTCCTTCCTGAAAAGGTGGTGATGATTTATATGGCGGACGGGCGGCTACCGTAAAAGTGACCAATTTCTTAAGAGCATTAATTTCATGCCACGTATCCAGCTGCTCTGCCATATCGCCCCCTATAATAAAATAATATTCATGAGACGGGTTTTCTTTCTTAAGTTGTTTAATTGTATCTATTGTATAGGAAGGACCATTACGTTCAAGTTCTATAGTAGACAGTTTAAAGAAGGGATTATCATTAATAGCAAGTTGAATCATTTCTTTTCTTTGACGATTACTCGTCGTCGAAGATCTCTGTTTATGAGGAGGTACATTTACTGGTATAAACCAAACCTCGTCGAGCCCGCATTCCGTTAAAGCTTCCTGAGCTATCATCAAGTGAGCATGATGAGGTGGATCAAACGTTCCTCCGAGTATTCCAACTTTTATTGCCACTTAGGTTCACTCCTTAGAATTTAAGGAAGCTCTATAGATTTATTTTCCTTTGATTCCTTATATAAAACAATGGTATTGCCGATCACCTGGACAATTTCTGCTTTTGCTCCTTTACCTACTGCTTCTGCTACCTCATGTTTATCATCCATGCAATTTTGAAGTACGCTTATTTTAATTAATTCCCGTGCTTCCAAGGCATCAATCACCTGTTTTATTAAATTCTCATTTACTCCTCCTTTTCCAACTTGGAAAATAGGCTTTTGGTGATGAGCCTGGCTCCGGAGAAATCTCTTTTGCTTACCAGTTAACTTAGTCATTTTTGCCTCCTAATTGTTGTAACACGGTCTTCGTCATGATTTCCAGGTCAGCTTCCTGTCCCGTCCACTTTTTAAACGCCAGAGCGCCCTGCCTCACGAACATTCCTATTCCGCTGTGGGTCACGGCACCTCGTTTCTCCGCTTCAGCCAGCCACCTTGTTTGTAAAGGATTGTATATTAGGTCGCTTGCAATTGTCTTTGGTTTCATCCCTTCCACACTCATCGGCATCTCGTCAGTGTTTGGACTCATACCAATTGAAGTGGTGTTAATAATAACATCAAATTCTGAGAGCATTCCTTCTGCCTTTTCCTTGCTGATTACCTGACCTCCGCAGTCCTTGGATAAGGCTTCAGCCCTTTCCTGGGTTCTGTTTGTAATCATTAGATCGTTTACCCCGTAACGGCATAAAACGGTAACTACCGCTCTTGCCGCTCCCCCGGCACCTATTACAAGGATCTTATAATCAGAAATATCAGGGCCAGTCACTTCAAGAAGTGATTCAAGATATCCCTGTCCATCTGTGTTATATCCAGTTAATACACCATTTTCATTTACAATGGTATTGACGGCTCCAATGATCCTGGCTTCTTCATCAATATGATCCAGATGTTTCATGATTTCAACCTTGTGGGGAACCGTGACATTAGCTCCAGCAATGGAAAGGGCCTTGATTGCCTCCACTGCTTCTTTTATTTTTCCAGGCTCCACGTCAATAGCGTGATAATGATGAGGTATATTCAGCAATGAAAATTGTTCATTGTGCACAATCGGCGACATAGAATGACCAACCGGGTGGCCAAACAACACATACAAGTTTCCCATTTCTTTTTTCCTCCCCCGAACCTCTCTTTTTAAGAATTGGCTTATTTCATTTTATTTACGAATACAGTTCGCTCGTTTATCTATAAAAAAATCAACACTCTTCTTAACAGAACCAGCGGATTAAATAATACCCTCACGTATGGTGACATGAGACCCCTCTGGTACATATACAGCAATTTTTGCTCCCGCTTCACTTACGTTAATCCAGCCCAAGCCGGAAATCACCACGTCTGTTTTCTCCTCTTTAACGGTGATCTCCTGGCGTTTTAAAGGCGGAAATTCTTTGGCTGTTTCCTTACCAGGAGGAGAAAGCATATCTCCTAAGTGATTTTCATAAAGCTCGTCAGCTTTTTCTGTCTTTGTCCTGTGAATCGAAAGATCGTTTGCAAAATAACAAACAAAGGAGTTTCTTTCTCCTTGAAGGAAATCCAACCGTGCCATGCCGCCAGCATAAAGAGTTTGTCCTTCATTAAGCTGAAAAATCTTTGGCTTGATCTCTTTCCTGGGAGTGATTTCCTTTAATTCCTTTTGGCTGACAAAATGAGCCATTTGATGGTGATTAATAATACCAGGGGTATCGAATAGGCTTTTTCCATCTTCTAACGGTATATCAATCATATCAAGAGTCGTTCCTGGAAAGTGAGAGGTCGTGATCAGCTCCTCCTCTTCCCCTCCGAATTGCTTAATAAGGGAATTTATGAAAGTGGATTTTCCTACATTTGTACAACCTACAATATAAACATCACGATTCTTCCTGTATTGTTCAATTGCTTCCGCTACTTTGTCGATGTCGTATTTCTTTTCAGCGCTCATGAGCATGACATCAGCCGGCTTCAGTCCCAGTTCCTTCGCAGACTTTTTCATCCATTGGATTACTTTGTTTTGCTTTACAGATTTAGGGAGTAAGTCAGCTTTATTTCCGACGAGAAGGACTTGATTGTCTCCTACGAAACGATGAAGGCCCGGGAGCCAGCTTCCGTTAAAATCAAAGATATCTACAATTTTTACTATAAGAGCATCTGTCTGCCCTAACTGATTTAAAATCGCAAGAAAATCATCATCTGTTAAAGGCACATCCTGCACCTCATTATAATGTTTTAAACGAAAACATCTTTGACACGTAATGGTATCTCGCTCTAATGCTGATGGCGGGGTATAACCCATTCCCTGCTTATCTTCTGTTTGAATAGTTACCCCACACCCTGTACATACAATTTCCTGTTCACTCACGATTGGAATCCTCCCATTGGATAAGCCCTCTTTTTTTCAAACGTTTAAGCACTCTGCGCTCAACCCTTCTGTTAATCTTCGTAAAAAACCATCAGTGGAAGCTACCGGAACCACTAATATTGTCTTAAATCTGGCTCTGTTGCCTCCAAATACATCCGTCAGTACCTGGTCACCCAGGACAACAACCTCTTCTCGCTGCAGCCCCATCTCTTTACAAGCTTTTACAAAAGCTTTTCTGCTTGGTTTCTTGGCGGAATGAATAAAACCTATCCCTGTTGGCTCAGAAAACAAACGGACACGTCTTTCGTTATTATTAGAAACAATAGTGATCTTGAACCCACTGTCCCTTACTTTTTTAAACCATTCAAGAAGTTCAGGCGTAGCCTCTGGCCTGTCCCATTCCACTAACGTATTATCAAGGTCCGTAATGATCCCTTTAATGCCCTCTTCTTTCAGTTTAACCACATCAAGTTCATACACACTCTCAATAAATTCATCCGGCATAAATTGTCGCAGCACTCAATTCACCCTCATTCTTAGCTTTCTCCATCGTTATGTTTTCCTTAGCCGTACCATTATGTAACTAAACTGAAAGTATAACGATAATAGGCTCTTTTTTCAAATATGCTAACTTTTTTCCAAAACTTTTCGACAAAAACCAAGCTCGTTTCATGGTTGTGGATAATTATATCCCCAAATTAACAACCGACAGTACCCTGAAAAATGAATTTATATACAGATTGTACACAATTTATCCACGGGAAATTGTGGATAAATCGAACGATTGTTCTCTTACCCATTACATGATAACATTTGATTTAACAAATTGAATCTGATTCCCACCTACATACATGAATAAGTCATAAAAGTGAATAAATGAAGGAGGTGACCATCCGCTTATCAAGCGGATTTACCTATGGAACAATTGCCAGATGATTTGCTAGTGGAAGCATATCTGAAAGCCGTATCCCTTCGTCTTAATGAAGACTTTATTCAATTAATTGAATCTGAACTTGAGCGCCGTTCACTTCATGTCCGTCTTCCTTTGACAAACAGAATGTCATCTTGAATTCATTGGAAAAAGCAGCCGTTTTTTGTTAAACGGCTGCTTTTTTATGAACTCTGCTCATTTTCAATTCCCTGATAAATTCGAATGTATTCCCTTGGGAGAAAGGTTCAGGCCTGGCATCAGTCATTGGAGTCTCCGCTTGAAAAATCTCATACTCATTTTCATTGCTCTCCGGGGGCATACTAGGAAATGGCCGGGAGGTGTACGAATTTAATGCAAAGGCAAGACTGAAAAGAGAAACAAAGATTGCAATTGAAACACCAGCTTTTCTTTTCATATTGAAAAATTCCTTCCACCAAACTATTTTAGCGTTAGGTTCGCCTTTTTCGACACTTTTTATACGTCTTGAGAATAGGGAGGATAAGGAAGAAATAAGACAATCAGTTTCCATACTTTACTTTCACAAAACCTTCAATTTAAAAAAATTTAAGCTTGGAACAGCGTATTTCTTCCTATATATAAATCCTGTAAACCCGAAAGGAGTCGCAATGCACCAAGGTGCAACAACAAAAAATTTTAGGTTATAATTTGACATAGCTTTGCAATTGTTCGGTCTATTGGAGCAAAGAACACCTAGTTCATTTCACCCGAGGAATTGAAGTTCTCTTATGCAGGAAGCTGATTTTCTACAGTTAGCGCATTGTTTCGCCTGCATAATTTTACATTTTTTTGCATTTTTCATTAAAAAATAAAGGAGGTTTTTTTGTTCATGACTCTGCTTCACTGGGCTGTCTTATCACCATTCTTGCTAGCTATACTCATTCCATTCTTATATAGATATGCAAGAGCTGTTCATACCGGCTGGTTTGTTATGATTCTTCCAGCTGTATTATTTATTTACTTTTTAACCTTTCTTCCTGTTACCTCTGGAGGAAGTGTAGTAGAACAAACTGTTCCGTGGGTTCCTTCCCTTGGAATCAATTTTACGGTTTATGTTGATGGATTGAGCTTACTATTTGCTCTCCTGATTTCGGGTATTGGTGCTTTGGTTGTTCTTTATTCCATTTTCTATTTATCAAAGAAAACCGAACGATTAAATAATTTTTATGTGTACCTTCTTATGTTTATGGGGGCAATGTTTGGAGTAGTCCTCTCAGACAATTTAATTGTGCTTTATGTATTCTGGGAGTTGACAAGTCTTGCTTCTGCTCTGTTAATCAGCTACTGGTACCATAGAGAAAAGTCTACATACGGTGCCCAAAAGTCCATGCTGATTACAGTATTTGGCGGATTTGCAATGCTTGGGGGCTTTATCCTGCTTTATGTTATGACTGGAACCTTCAGCATACGCGGGATTATTGAACAAGTGGATGTAGTGGCAGCAAGTCCTCTATTTCTGCCGGCTATGCTGCTGGTACTTCTTGGTGCGTTCACCAAATCAGCTCAGTTCCCGTTTCACATCTGGCTTCCAGATGCTATGGAAGCTCCAACACCGGTCAGTGCGTATCTGCATTCAGCCACGATGGTTAAAGCAGGTATATATTTAGTTGCCCGCTTAACACCTGTGTTTGGCGGATCGGCTGAGTGGTTCTGGATACTGTCCGGCTTTGGTATTGTGACCTTGGTGTGGGGATCTATTTCTGCGGTCCGGCAAAAGGATTTAAAAGGAATTTTAGCCTTTTCCACGGTCAGTCAGCTTGGATTGATTATGACACTTCTTGGTCTAGGTTCTGCTTCTCTTGCTTTTGGTTTCGGAGAAGATACTATGCTTTACAGTGCTGCTACACTCGCTGCCATCTTTCATTTAATTAACCATGCAACCTTTAAAGGAAGTTTGTTTATGGCTGCGGGGATTGTGGACCACGAAACAGGTACAAGGGATATAAGAAAGCTGGGCGGCCTGATGTCTATTATGCCGATTACTTTTACTGTTTCCTTAATCGGTACGGCTGCAATGGCTGGTCTGCTCCATTTAATGGATTCCTCAGTAAAGAGATGTTCTTTACCGGAGTTTTAAATGCGATGTCTTTTGAAGGCTTCAACATGCAGACCTTGGGACTCTTGTTCCCTGTCTTTGCCTGGATCGCCAGTGTATTTACCTTCTTGTACTGTTTGATTATGTTCTTTAAGACCTTTACAGGTGACTTTAAGCCTGAAAACTATGACAAGCATGTACATGAAGCTCCTGCCGGTATGCTGATCAGTCCGGTGGTCCTTGCGTCCCTTGTCATTATTTTCGGCCTGTTTCCAAATCTACTAGCGTACTCAGTTATCGAACCGGCGATGGCTTCAATTTTGCCAAACCTTCTGGCTGAGGGAGAAACGTTTTATGTAAATATCTATCATTGGCATGGATTTAATACTGAGTTATTTATGACGCTAGGTGTTGTGGCGTTTGGCTCCCTTCTTTACGTGAACATGAACAAATGGTCCGCCATGAAAGTCTATATGAAAGAAAGAGACCCTCTTAACGGTTTATATGATAATTCATTGGACTGGTTAATTGTCGGTTCTCAAGGTGTGACTCGTGTTCAAATGACTGGGCTGCTGAGAGACTACTTTGCCTATATGCTAGCGTTTATGATGCTTTTGTTTATTTACAGCTTCATGAGATATGATGCTTTTGCTATTGACCTGGAAAACGTAGCACCGATTTCATGGTATATGTGGATCCTTACAGGAATTTTTATAGCGACAACCGTCGTGATTCCATTTATAAACAAACGAATCACAGCCATTATTGTCGTAGGCGTTATCGGATTTTTACTGGCTCTATTCTTTGTTATATTCCGGGCACCGGACTTAGCACTCACACAGCTTCTTGTGGAAACTGTGATGGTTGTTCTGTTCCTTCTTGTCTTTTATCACCTGCCTGAACTTAGAAAAGAATCGTTCAAGCCGGCGTTCAAGGTTACTAATGCGATCATCGCCGTAACAGTTGGTACTGTCGTCACACTTATTGCCTTCAGTGCCCATGCGATGCGCCATCAAAATGGTTTTGAAGCGATCTCCCAATTCTTCATTGATAACTCCTATGAGCTCGCAGGCGGTCTGAATATGGTTAACGTTATACTTGTTGACTTCCGTGGTCTCGATACGTTACTGGAAGTACTCGTTCTCGCCGTTGCTGCACTAGGTGTTATCACAATGATTAAACTTAAAATGACGGGGAGGGAAGATGTGTGAAGACAAATAACGTAATGCTTCATACTGTTACGAAAATTGCTGCCTTTATCATTCTTACCTTCTCTGTGTTTCTCTTTTTTGCAGGACACAATAATCCAGGAGGCGGTTTTATTGGAGGCTTAATGACTGCCTCTGCCTCCTGCTTTTATACGTAAGCTATGATATTAAAAGTATCCGGAAAGCTATTCCGTTTAACTATGTTCATATTATTGCAGCCGGCCTGCTGATTGCCATCGTAACCGGTATTGTCGGTATGTTTATAGGAGATCCTTTTCTCACCCAGTACTTTGATTATTTTGACCTTCCAATACTGGGGGAGACAGAATTAACTACCGCCCTTCCATTTGATTTAGGTATCTATATGGTCGTTGTCGGTATTGCACTTGTCATTATTTTAACGATTGGAGAGGATACTTAATGGAAATTTTAATGTCCATCACTGTGGGTGTCCTCTTCATGGTTGGCACTTACATGATTTTAACGAAGAGTATATTACGTGTTGTACTCGGTATTGTCCTGATGTCCCATGGAGCCCACCTTCTGCTTCTTACAATGTCTGGTTTAAAAGAAGGGGCTCCGCCATTATTAGGAGAAGAAGCTACCTACTATTCAGACCCGCTTCCTCAAGCTTTAATTCTGACTGCCATTGTAATCAGCTTTGGTGTTACGGCTTTCTTACTGGTTTTGGCATACAGGACATACAAAGCTCACAAAACGGATGATCTTGATAAATTGAGGGGTACTGCCGATGAATAGTTTAGTCTTATTACCAGTTCTGCTCCCTTTTCTAATGGGGACCATTCTCATATTCTTTGTCAAAAAGCATAAGGTTCAACGAGTCATCAGCGGATTAACTGCCATTGCCCTTCTGGCCATTACCATTGCTCTTGCGATTGTCGTTTATCAAGATGGCATCATGACGATGGAGATGGGTAACTGGCAGCCTCCGTTTGGTATCGTTCTTGTAGCTGATATGTTTGCTACTATGATGCTTATTTTATCAAGTATCGTCGGTATTACGTGTCTGTTCTTTGCCTTTAGAACCATAGCTACTGAACGAGAAAAATATTATTTTTACCCGTTTTACTTCTTCCTTTTAACAGGGGTAAACGGCTCCTTCTTAACGGGTGACCTGTTTAACTTGTTTGTATTCTTTGAGGTTATGCTCATTTCTTCCTTCATTCTGATTGTTATAGGGGGAACAAACTACCAGCTCAGGGAATCCTTTAAGTACGTCGCTATAAATATCTTTGCTTCCATCTTCTTTGTAGTCGGAGTGGCATATATCTATGCGGTAACAGGAACTCTGAACTTTGCTCACCTTGCTGAAAGAGTAGGTGAAGTTGAACAGCAAGGGATTATTAATACCATTGCTATTCTCTTTTTGGTTGTGTTTGCTATGAAGGGTGCTCTATTTCCCCTTTATTTCTGGCTCCCACGCTCATACTACGGGCCTCCTGCAGCTATTGCAGCCTTATTTGGCGGTTTACTTACAAAGGTTGGTATTTATGCGATAATTAGAGTGTTCACCTTAATTTTCACTCATGATCCAACCTTTACACACAACATTATTCTTGCATTAGCAGGGTTGACCATGTTCTTTGGAGTCCTTGGAGCCGTATCTCAATTTGACTTTAAACGGATTCTTTCCTATCACATTATCAGTCAGGTTGGATACATGGTTATGGGGTTAGGAATTTACACACCATTAGCGATTGCAGGGGCAATCTATTATATTGCCCACCATATTATCGTTAAAGCTGCTCTGTTCTTATTTGCAGGTGCTGCCGAGAAAATAACTGGGACAACTAATTTAAAGAAAATGGGAGGGCTCCTCGGAACTCACCCGTGGCTTGCATGGCTGTTTTTTATCTCAGCTATCTCACTAGCCGGTATTCCACCTTTAAGCGGGTTTTTCAGTAAATTTGCTTTGATGGTCGCCGGTTTTGAAGAACAGCGTTATATTATAGTGGCTGTTGCCTTAATTGTCGGGCTCCTAACACTATTTTCAATGATGAAAATCTTTATTTATGCGTTCTGGGGAGAACAAAAACATTCAGAGGAACAAGCTAAAATCAAAATTACGGATGTCTTGCTCCCTATCGCTCCATTAGTCGCTCTAACTATCATTTTAGGATTTGCCGCTGAGCCTATCTTTAGCTATTCACTAGAAATTGCTGAGGAACTATTGGACCCATCGGTTTATATTAATTCAGTTCTAGGGGAGGAGTAGAAGGTATGGCATTTCAAGTTTTATTAAACGTCATTCTTGCCATCATATGGGTTCTGCTGCAAAACAGCTTTACTCTTATCGATTTTTTCCTTGGCTATATTGTCGGGATTTTCATTCTCTTGCTGCTGCGCGGTGTAGTCCCTTTGACTTCTATATCCGGCGGGTTTACGCAGCCTTTAAGCTTGTATTGTTGTTTAGTAAAGAATTAATTTTAGCCAACATTGATATGATCAAAATTGTGCTTAGCCCGAAGATGAATATCGAACCAGGTATTGTTGCTGTTCCTACTGAACTTGAGTCAGAGTGGGAAGTTACACTGCTCGCTTCTCTCATTTCTTTAACACCTGGTACATTATCAATGGATTTTTCAGAAGATAGTAAGATCCTTTACATTCATAGTGTTCATGTACCTGACAGAGAAGAAGCGATCAAACAAATTCACGATACCTTCGAAAGAGCAATTAAGGAGGTAACCCACTAATGTTAGATATCATCTTGCTCGTTTCACTTGTGATAATGGCTATTTCCCTAGGGGTCTGTTTCCTGCGTGCGGTGATGGGTCCGACAATGTCAGACCGTGTCGTTGCATTAGACACGTTTGGTCTAATGTTAATCGGCTTTATTGGGGTCTTAATGATGATGCAGGGTACGTCTGCATATGCTGAGGTGGTGCTGGTCATTGGGATCCTTGCCTTCATTGGGTCAGTAGCCCTGGCTAAGTTCCTGGAAGGAGGTGTCGTCATTGACAGAGGTACTGATTAGTATATTCGTCCTCATTGGAGCATTTTTCAGCCTCCTTGCAGCCATAGGGATTATACGGATGCCCGATGTTTATGGACGGCTCCACGCGGCAACGAAAAGCGCTACACTAGGGGTTATCTCTCTTATGACAGGCACCTTTTTATACTTTCTGCTTGTTGAAGGCCTATTTGTAGCCAAATTCCTATTAGTTATTTTGTTCGTCTTCCTGACTGCTCCGTTAGCGGCCCAAATGATTTCCCGCTCTGCACATCGTATCGGGGTTTCCTTATGGGAAAAGAGCTCAATGGATGAACTTGAAGACAGCTATCCTGAAGAAGTAAAGAAAAAAAGAAAACAGCAGACTTCCTGAAAACCAGCTGGGATTGGCTATCAAGCCTTTCCCAGTTTTTTTCTTTCCCCCACTCATCAGTAGAATGTAGAATGATATACACTCCTTGGTTAGCAGTCCCCTCTTTTACTTTTCCCAGTTAAAACATAGATGTATGTATCCTTCGAGCATCCTTCTTGTTTCAGATTTTGCCTATGCCCGCTTGTTATTTCAGAGCGTAACGTTCAGAAAAAAACAGACTACATTACAAAAACAAAATAACGAATGGAAAAGCCCATTTTAAATGCTAGAGCTTTCTTCTTTCACTACACTGGTTCGGCGGAACCCTTACTTTCACTGCATTTTTTTATAAAAATAAAAATTCGACATAATTCTGTTACTAAAACCTCCAATATTTGGTTATAATAGATTCCAAATACCATCAATTTTCTCGTTTTTCCCTGCAAACACTTGACATGACAGGGTTTTTAAGAGTAAATTTGTAATGTACAAGCTCTATATAATTAGGAATGAAAGGGAGTTTTTTCATGAACAAAACAGATTTGATTAATGCGGTAGCTGAACAAGCAGACCTTTCTAAAAAGGATGCTTCTAAAGCAGTAGATGCAGTATTCGACAGCATTACTGATACTTTGAAACAAGGCGACAAAGTTCAGCTTGTTGGCTTCGGAAGCTTTGAAGTACGTGAGCGCGCTTCCCGTAAAGGCCGCAACCCGCAAACTGGAGAAGAAATTGAAATCCCGGCTACGAAAAACCCTGCATTCCGCCCAGGAAAGCAGCTTAAAGACAGCGTAAACTAAGATAATAATTGAACTTGAAAAGACCCTCTCTGGATTTTCCTTTGCGAGGGTCTTTTTCATCCTTCCCCTGCAGCCTCTCGACAAAATAAAAAGAGGAGAGCCTTTGCACTCTTCCTCCTTTACAACGAATGATTAAGATTTACCCGAATTTTTCTGGTGTCTGTAAAACTCCTGAAACAACTTAAACAGCGCCCGTTTTTCAATTCGAGAAACATAGCTTCTTGAAATGCCAAGCTCCTTGGCAATCTCTCTTTGTGTTCTTTCTTTTTGCATATCCAAACCAAATCGTCCTATAACCACTTCTCTTTCTCTTTTATCAAGGGTATCCAAATATGCAAGGACTTGTTTTTTTCCATTTTTAATTGGATAGCATCTGCGATGTCGGGGCCCTCTTCCTGTAAAACGTCGATGAGAGAAATCTCATTTCCTTCTTTGTCGCTTCCAATCGGATCGTGAAGAGATACATCTTTTTTTACCTTTTTTAATGCACGTAAATGCATGAGGATTTCGTTTTCTACACACCTGGCTGCATAGGTTGCTAATTTTGTCCCTTTATCAGGGGAATAGCTTTCTATGCCTTTTATCAGGCCGATAGTACCTATGGAAATCAGATCTTCTGTATCTTCCCTGGTATTTTCAAATTTCTTTACAATATGAGCAACTAGGCGCAAGTTATGTTCAATTAGGATATTCCGAGCATGCTGGTCGCCTTCCTGCATCCTTTGAAGGTATTCTTTTTCTTCTTTTTTTGAAAGAGGCTGAGGGAAAGCATTATTTTTTACATAAGAAACAAAAAGAAGAATCTCTTTCATTGCATAAGCGAGAGCTGCAAGTACACCGGACAAACGCCGCACCTCCTCTTGCATGCATTTAATACAATGTATGCAAACATAAGCGTGGCTTTGTCTGTCCCAGTCCTTTTCCTTCAGAAAATACAACAGCTACTCTTTGTCAGGCTCTTCCGCCTCCCCTGCCAGTTGCGATTCGCTCATTCTTTAATTACCTTTTTTTCCTCTTCTGTCAGCGGTCTTCCTAATCGCTCTTCAAATTCTTTCTTTATGGTGTAATACAACAACGATAAACTAGACAAATGATCACCTTATCAATACATTATTCAACTACCTAATCCTAAACTCCCTTAATATTACCAAAAAAGGAAATGAGATAGTATGAAATTGTGTATTTTTTAAAAGTTTTTGATATAAAACTAATTCACCATTGCTTTTCTTTGATGTTTAAGATCAAGTTTCGCTATAATGATGGAATAGACTTTATGACAACATTCAGGAGTGAACAAAATGGAGATAACAATCAGCCAGCCGGCACTCAAATGGTTTGAAGAAGAAATGGAGCTTAAACAAGGAGACTCGATCAGGTTTTTTGTCAGGTACGGAGGACATGCTCATATACACACAGGATTTTCTCTTGGGGTGGGAAAAGAAGCTCCCTTTGAGCCTGCAGCATCTCTAGAGAAAAATCATTACCTGTTTTATGTTGAAGAAAAAGATATGTGGTTTTTTAAAGATCATAACCTTCAAGTAAAATACAGCCGTAAGGCGGGCGAAATTGAATTTGAATTTCCTCCTCGATCCTGACGACAGTGCAAAGATGGCACTGTCTTTTTTATCAAATTATCACGAGCCTATTATTTTATTATCTTCCCACCCACTTCCTGCTATCTTCATTCCTGATCAAACAATTACACCTGACCTAAGAAAACAGTAAACCTAAATTCAAAAAAAAACTGCTTGCCATACAGTTGGCAAGCAGCATCAAGGGGAGAGAGTAGTGTTCGGAGAGTGTTCATGAACCCAATGGCCACATTCAACTCTATTCATATACCGCTTGGGTGGGAACGGGTCTACTATATGAGCAGGAGAGCATCACGTACGTAGAATGAAAACGATAAGTTGAATGGCCTTGAATCACCCTGTATTAGTAGTGTAATTGAAGAAGCTGAATTGTACATTGTTTATGGAAGATCTTCTTACAGGAAAATTAAAATCTCCTGTAGAAAGCTTCAGGGTTTGTATATTGTATAGGATCACTTGAGTTTGGAAAGCTATAGTACAAATACTGAATTGCTTTTTCTTCGGTACACATACATGCTTTATTGGAAGGTATTATTTGGATGGTAATTTAAACTATTCTTACTGTTTGAGTTTTTTTAAAACATTTACTATACTTGATAGCACAAAGGCCAAATTAACATGTAATGATAGATTGCTAAACAGTACACTAATGTCCTCGTTTTGCAGTCATGCCCACAAGAACATATTCCAGGCAATACATACGGTTTTTGCTTATCGCAGCGGAGCCAATAGAAAAGGGGGAAAATATATGGGACTAAATAAAAGACCTATTACAGCTGACGATTTAAAAAGAATTTCAGTAGTTGGAGACCCGCAGATTTCTCCAGACGGTGAAAGGTATGCTTATGTCCAAACTCACATTGATGAAAATGAGGAATACCGCTCTCATTTGTACATTCATACCTTAGGAGATGACATTCCTGTTCAATGGACATTCGGCAAAGTGAAGGATCAGTCACCAAGGTGGTCTCCGGATGGCTCAGAAATGGTGTTCTCGTCTAATCGAAGCGGCACTTCCCAGCTATGGATCATGTCAACAAGCGGCGGAGAAGCCAGACAGCTCACCACTTTAAAAAATGGAGCTCATTCCCCTGTCTGGTCACCTAATGGCCGTTATATTCTCTTTTCCACTCTGATGGATCCAGACGGCGTTCCTGAAGAAGAAACAAAAGAAGACGGCAGCAAAAAGCAAAAGCCTAAACCGCTTGTTGTCGAAAGATTAAAGTATAAATCTGACATGCGTGGATTCCACGACGAAAAGCGAAATCACCTTGCCTTGTATGATCTGAAGGCCCAGAAAGTTATTCAGTTGACCTCAGGACAGTTTGACCATACTCCTGGCAGCTGGTCACCTGACAGCAAGCACGTAGTGTTTACGGCAAACAGGGAAACAGATGAGGACAGGACCTTATATCAAGATCTGTTTACGATAGACATTGAAAGCAGAGAAGTAACAAAGCTAACTGATACAACTGGTGCATTTTCTCTCCCAAACTGGTCTCCTGATGGCCAAAAAATTGCTTGTTTTGGTCATCAATATGAATTCAAAGGAGCTACACTAAACCAAGTCTGGATTATTGATGTAGATACAAAAGAAAAAACTTGCATGACGCTGAAATGGGACGTTCAAATTGGCGATGCGATGATTGGCGACATTCGTTCCAACAGCCCCAATCCAGGGCCGGTTTGGTCTCTTGAACAAGAATATATTTACTTTACTGCCAGTGACCACGGCAATACAGGATTGTATCAAATGGACATGGAAGGCGAAATAACAACTATTCATGAAGAAGAAAATCATGTTTTTGGATTTACTTATCACAGAAACACAGACAGATTTATCGCTGGCATCAGTGACCCTTCCAACCCAGGAGACTTCTTTAAGATCCGGAGAAACGAAAGAGGAAAAATCCGCCTTACTGACGTCAACGAGAAATTTTTAAGAGAGGTCCATCTTTCCATACCAGAACCCGTTACCACAAAAGCTGAGGACGGCTGGGAAATCCATGGCTGGATCATGAAGC
This sequence comes from Thalassobacillus sp. C254, assembly GCF_001310615.1. Taxonomy (NCBI): domain Bacteria; kingdom Bacillati; phylum Bacillota; class Bacilli; order Caryophanales; family Bacillaceae; genus Thalassobacillus; species Thalassobacillus sp. C254. The sequence continues at coordinate 121,103 of NZ_BAXQ01000003.1, forward strand.
CTGCTGATTTTGAGGATGGCAAAAAGTACCCTCTTGTGTTAGAAATACATGGTGGTCCTCATGCCATGTACGGAAATACGTTTTTCCATGAGCTCCAGTTGTTGGCTGCTCAGGGATACGTTGTACTTTATACAAACCCACGAGGAAGTCACGGATATGGGCAAACGTTTGTAAATGCCTGCCGGGGAGACTATGGAGGCAGAGATTATACTGATCTAATGAGTGCCGTGGATCACGTGCTAGAAAATTTCGACTGTATTGATCAAGAACGACTAGGTGTCACTGGCGGAAGTTATGGAGGGTTTATGACGAATTGGATCGTCAGCCACACTGATCGTTTTAAAGCTGCCGTTACCCAGCGCTCTATTTCAAATTGGCTTAGCTTCTATGGAGTAAGTGATATTGGTTATTTCTTCACAGAATGGGAAATTGGATATCATTTGTTTGATGATCCTGAAAAGCTGTGGCACCATTCTCCTCTCCGTTATGTAAAAAACGTCAACACACCTCTTTTAATTTTGCATGGAGAGCAGGATTACCGTTGTCCAATTGAACAAGGTGAACAGCTATTTATCGCTTTGAAGCATTTAGAAAAAGAAGTGAAATTCGTCCGCTTTCCAGAAGCAAATCATGAGTTAAGCCGCAGCGGTCCTCCAACATTGCGGCTGGAGCGCTTAAATCACATTTGCAAGTGGTTTAAACAATATATCTAAAAATGAGAAAAAGAGGGGGGTTCCCCTCTTTTTCTCATTCTATCCTTAATACGGTCTATATTTTTTTTCCGTTGCAGATGTGTCTTTTGTTTTATCCTTTTTGCGATGGTCTTCCTCTTCAATTTTTTGTTCTTCAAGAGGAAGTTCATCTACAGGCATTGTTGACTGGTCACGTTCCATCTGCTTGTCCTTATCTTCTCGAAAAACCTTAGCATCACTCTCAGAAGCAGCTTTTTTATTTTGTTCTGCCACTGAAATCACCTCACTATTTTTATAGGATCACTTTTTACACTCATACCACTTACGTCGTTTTTCAAACATCCTGGTAAATAATATCTGCTTGTATTGCAAGATAAATTTTTAATAGAAAGAATATGATATGGGGGAGGAGCCTCATTTGAATAAAAACATGGAAACTATAAAAAAGAATCTTTTAGGAAGAAAGCAAGGTGTAATTGGGGAAAAAACATCCTCAAAATTCAGTGTAGTTATTCCTCTTATTCAAAAAGATGGAGAACTCCACATTCTTTTTGAAGTAAGATCTCCCTATTTAAATAGCCAGCCAGGAGAAATATGTTTTCCCGGAGGAAGAGTAGACCCCGAAGACCCATCGGAACAATACGCTGCGGTTAGAGAGCTTTGTGAAGAAGTCGGGCTAGAGGAAAAGGATGTAGAGATCATCGCCCCGCTCGATCGTTTTGTACCGCCGTTTAACCGAATCATCTATCCATATGTTGGCTTAATTGGAGAAAGTGCTACTCTTTCAGCCAATGAAGCAGAAGTAGCAGAACTGTTTACTGTCCCACTTCATTTTTTTCAAAAAAACGAACCAGAAAAACATGAAGTATTTCTCCAAGTTAAGCCTGGGGATAGTTTTCCTTATCACTTAATACCAGGCGGTGAAAATTATTCTTGGCGTGTCGGCAGTATCCCAGAGTATTTTTATATATATGAAAGCTACGTCATCTGGGGACTGACAGCAAGAATTCTGATGCATTTTCTTGAGGAGGCATCTCTTTTAGTGGATTGATATTTTTCAATCACCTTTACCTCTGTTCCTTTTAAGGAGTTGCAGCCTATTAACCGCAGTAACCGTAGGCACTTTCCTTCTTCTTAACAAAAAACAAGCAAGATCCTTATTCAGGGACCTTGCTTGTTTGTTTATAAATTCGAATCTTTTTCTTCCCAGCATTTCATGCTTATTCTATGAAGAACCATTGCAGCGCCACATAACGTAAATACTGTTAGGATCGTAATTTGCGGATACTCAGTGAATCCCGTGTTAGTATCTGGAAGAAAAAAACCTATTGTAATAAAAGCAGCAAGAGACAGCAATATGAAACTAAACCTCTTGTAATCCCCGGCTTTTGCTCTATCTGCTCTTGAGAGTTTTCGGCTGATTTTCTGTCTATCTTTCTGTTGTCCATTATCCATGCACCCTCTTCTTTAATATGCATTCCTACATATTTTAACATGGACAAGTAGTCAGTGAGTGAATAATTTTTGCCAAATTCGTAAATAATTCCCTTAATCTTTTTGTACTAAACCTTTTTATTGTATTTCTTTTACGATTTTCATTACTAGATTAGCTGAATGCACGGATGCTTTCTCAAGAAATTGATCATATGACATCTTTGCATCCTTGCCTGCGACATCACTTAAAGAGCGGATAATCACAAATGGAACCTCAAATTGGTGGCATACATGGGCTATTGCTCCTGCCTCCATTTCAGCGCATTGGGGTTCCTTGAATGTTTCTTTTACCAAAGCTACTCTTTCTTCTTCACTCATAAATGAATCACCTGAGACAATTAAACCAGTAACCGATGGAATGCCGATTCCCTGGGCACATCGCTGAGCCGCTTGAACCAGGCGGGTGTCTGGAGAAAACTCGGCAGGCATTCTAGGAACCTGGCCAAACTCATAGCCAAAAACTGTCGCATCAACATCGTTATAGCGAACTTCACTTGAAATAACAAGGTCTCCAGTCTGCAGAGCGGGATCGAGCCCTCCGGCTGACCCTGTATTAATGACAGCCTCTGGTTTGTAAAGCTGCAGGAGAAGAGTAGTTCCTATAGCAGCATTTACTTTTCCGATACCGGACTTAAGAAGCACCACATCCTGGCCCTCGAGTCTTCCATGATAGAAGAGCGCTCCTCCCACTGATGTCTCTTCTACGTCATCCATCTTACTACGTAATAGTTCTACCTCTTCTTCCATAGCACCTATAACAGCAATTCTCATTATGTAACCTCACAATCGAAATTATTATATTTTCTTCACAAGTTATGAATACTATTTTATAATACAAAAGCAGCTGCGAAAAGAGCAAGTAAAGGAGGAGTAACTGTTGAACCTGAACCTACAACCTATACACGACAAGGTAGAATTTTTTGAAGCCGAAAGCTTAAAAAAACTGGAGGAAAAAATCTCTTCACAAATTGAGACCAATGACGCCATCATGCTGGAGGTTCATCATGTTGGACACCATGTCTCTATTCATCCGAAAACATCTCAGCCATATTATACAGCAGTCGTTCATTTTAAGGCTAAAACAAGCAAATAAAAAGGTAATTGAAAAGAGAATCTTTCTCTCATTTTTTCATAAGCAGGCTTCTTATTCTGTTCCCTAAGTTTTACTTCAGGGCTCAAGTGAGATGGTCCTTTGTGGTGAATAACGGCCTGCATGGACATCTAAATAATAGGCTTTGTTACATCTGTTGTTGTAAAACGCTCCCTAACACAGGAAAGTACAAGTGCGACATCCATTCATGCCTCGCTTCATTTCCATTCACGGGGTGTCTTCTATGCCTGGGAGATGGCCTCAGCTTCGGTGAGACAACCACTTTGCTGGATCTTTGCCTCTGCTATTTCCGATTATTTATAAACAGAGCCGCATATTGAAAACAGGCTGTTGAGAGATTGTGCTCAACAGCCTGTTTTTCCCCTTTACAGGTTTATTTAATTAATTGGTGTAAGGGTTGCCGTCTAGTACTTCTACGTTTACCGGCTTCCACCCTTCCCCTTCAATGAATTCGATCGTTACACGGTAAGGCTGATGCCTTTCCTCATAGAGTCCGACAGTACCCACAGCCGTAGTAGCATTTCCGCCGTTTTCTAGTCGCCAAATTGTCATGTCGTCACGGCTGATTCCTGTTGCGTATTCCATAGCCATTTCCATTTCATTCCAATTTTGACTTCCACTGCTGAAATTATGGGTAAATGATCCAGACTGCTCTGTTCCGATGGGCTCCCAGTCACCTTCATTTTCTGGAATCTGAGGTCCATCGATTTCACTTCCTTCTTCATCAGAATCTTCCCGTGCTTCCTCTTCTTCTCTTTCATCAGCTGCGTCATCTCCGTCAGAATCCGCTTCTTCTTCCTCTTCTTCTCTCGCTTCCTCGTTTTCTTCTATAGCCTCATCATTTTCCTCTTCTTCGTATGCTACTGTGTCTGCTTCTTCTGGAACAGCATGCTCTTCAACTTCATTCTCTTCCATTGTATCCTCGTTCAAGTTCTCATCTGCTTCCTCTTCGGTTGCTACGTCATCTGCAGGGTCTGGAGAATCCTGCTCAGCCACCTGTTCATTTCCCCCAAAGAATAGAGTACCCCCAAAGAAAAGGACTAGAGCTGCCACAATTCCGATAGCCGTGTTAAGAATTCTGTTCATTTTCCTTCTTTTCCGCAATTCAAAACGTGTGTCCTCGCCAAATCCTCTATTATTATTATTATTCATTTCACTTATCACCTGCACTATTTCTATTTGATATCTTGATAAGCCGTGAATTTGCCTGACTCTTAATACCCTGTATATATCATAAAAGATTTTGTTAGAAGAATCGAGTGGTTTTCGACCTTTTTTTCATTCTTTGACACATTTTGATAAAGAAAAAGAGAGCGGCTCAAAAGTCAGACTTTTTGAGCCGCTCTCTTTCATTCATTAACTTACTTCAATAATTTCAACCTCTAGTTCACCGCCAGGTGTGTTAACCATGACTTTGTCACCGACTTTGCGTCCTAACAGGCTTTGTGCCATTGGAGAGGAATTGGAAATTTTACCTTCTAAAGGATCAGACTCAGCACTTCCGACAATTGTATATACTTCCTCATCTCCGTCAGGGAGTTCTTTGAATTTAACTGATTTCCCAAGCGCCACTTCTGAATTGTTGGAAGCATCTTCTTCAATTATTTCAGCATTTTTCAGCATCTTTTCAATTTGTGCAATTCTTCCTTCCACGAAGGCTTGCTCATCTTTTGCTGAATCATACTCTGAGTTCTCGGAAAGGTCGCCAAAGCTTCTAGCTACTTTAATCCGTTCAACCACTTCTTGGCGGCGCTCTGTTTTAAGAAACTCTAATTCCTCTTCCAGCTTTTTTCTTCCCTCTTCCGTCATATAATGCTTTTGATCTTCAACCATATCTTTCACTCCTCTTAAGCGCTTTACATCTTATCTAGGTAGTTATAAGAAATAACATATTTGGGAGTAATCGTCAGCGCCTTGCCCTTCCACAAGGAAAACACAATCCACTTGAAATCTCCGCTTATACAATAAGATAAGAAGAAAAGCAAGGTTACCCTCGCTTCTCTGAAAACCCTTTAAAATATTATTTCTGCCATATATCATACGCAGAAACAAGCATAATTACAATTATTTTTTTAATTAATTCTCTGATTAACCAATTTTTTCTTTTTTGGACTATGCCTGACTTTTATCCTTCCTCATCATATTGTAGGGATTCACAGGCTTATCCACTTTAAAAGAGACCGTTTGAAGAGGATGGCGGGCTGCATCAATGCTTTCTCCATCTTCATCATAAAGTTCTGTAACCACTTGGGAAAAGGGCTCAATATCCGGTCCGAAGAATTCAACAATATCTCCCGGCTTAAAGTAGTTTCGCTGCTGGAGAGTCACCATTTGATCCTCTTCATTATATGAAAGAACTAAACCGGCAAAATCAAAGGTAGTTTTCTTAGAATTTCCTCCCCACAATTGTTCTTTGTAGGATGGGGTATTTTCAAAGAAAGCAGGAGCTGTATCTCTATTTGCACACTTATCAAGCTCCCTCAGCCACTCTTTGTTAATCCTAAAGTTATCGGGGTCAGCACAGTAGGCATCGATTACTTTTCGATACACGGAAGCCACAGTAGCCACGTAATGTATAGATTTCATTCGTCCTTCTACTTTCAAACTGTCAATTCCCGCCTCAATCACTTTCGGGATGGATTGGATGAGATTTAAATCTTTCGGGCTCATTGTAAAGTTTGCGTCATCTTCTGCAAACAAAGGATTCTCAATTCGTCCTTCCCCATCTGCTCCTTCTTCATACAAATCGTAATTCCAACGACAGGACTGACAGCAGCCTCCACGGTTAGAATCACGAGCCGTCATATGATTGCTCAATACACACCGTCCTGAATAAGAAATACACATGGCTCCATGAACGAAGGCTTCCACTTCAATGTCTACATGTTTCTTTATTTCAAGCATTTCTTCCATGCCTACTTCTCTTGCCAGAACCACTCGTTCAAGCCCTTGCTCTTTCCAAAACTTCACAGCAAGCCAGTTAGCTAATGACTGCTGGGTTGACAAATGAACCTCAAGTTTTGGAGCTGCCCGGCGGCATGTCTCAATAATTAAGGGATCAGCTACAATAATGCCCGTAACCTCAACCTCTTCCAGGTCTTTCAAATATTCCTCCAGCCCATCCATATTTTCATTGTGAGCGTAAATATTTGTGGTCACATAAACCTTAGCCCCGTACTTTTTAGCAAATTGTACCCCCTCGCGCATCTCTTCTTTCGAAAAGTTATCCGCGTTTGAGCGCAGGCCGAATTCCTGTCCGCCAATATATACAGCATCTGCTCCGTAATGAACCGCTATCTTTAATTTTTCGAGATTTCCGGCCGGAAGCAAAAGTTCAGGCTTTTTTGTAATAACCCGTTTTCCTGCTTTGCGTTCTGCAATAGCTTCCATCATTTTTCCTCCTTTAATATACCGTTTCTTTAAAGAAGAAGCCGGTATCTAAACTGCGGTGCTCAGGCTGCAACGCCTCTGCCGCTTTAAGAAAATCTTCTCGTTTCTCATTATATTCATCCGGAGAATTTCTATAGAGATCAATGGCTTCTCTGTACAAGGCTGTAACGTTTCTAATATACTCAGCATTTTTAAGAATTCCATCTATTTTAAAACTGTCAACTCCAGCATCAAGCATTTCATCGAGCTCATCAATGATACACATATCGTTTGGACTCATGATATGGGTCCCATTACTGTCTTCAAAAATAGGATATTTCGCATCTCGTTCAGGGTCATACAAGAACATACCCCGGTCCTTGCTCCTGCGCTCTACTTTTAAGCTTTTCCCCTGGTATTCCATATAATTGCCGACTAACCGTCGTTTTGACTGGAACATGGCAGTCATTCCATGGACCTGGACTTCTATTTCCACGTTTGCATTTTCTTTTGTTTCGACGACGGCATCCAAATTAATCTCTCTAGCAAGGACTGCACGCTTTGCTCCTTTTTCTCCCCAGTAATTGGCTGTAAACCAGTTGGTTGCTGTCGTTTCCGTGTTCCAATGAAGAGGAAGATCTGGAGCCGCTTCTCTGGCTGCCATCAGGACTGCCGGGTCTCCAAATACGACAGCGTCTCCTTTGATCTCTTTCACATAACGTAAATAATCAAACAGGTCGTTAACCTGGTCATTATGAAAAATGGCATTCATAGCTACATAAGCTTTGATTCCTGCTGTATGAGCTGCTTCCACTGCCTTCTTTAATTCACCTCTGTCAAATTCTCCTGCTAAACGCAGACCATATGCCTCCTCGCCAATCAGGACTGCGTCCGCACCAGCCTCAGCAAGGGGGGCAATATCCTCAACTGACAATGGAGTCACAAGTAATTCAGGTCCTTTATCCATTATCATCACCAGCTTTCCTTTCTTGTGGTTACTGCAATTCCATCACCAACGGGAAGAATTGCCGTAGTATATTCAGGATGATTTAATAACCATTCGTTGTATTCTTTTACTTTACGTACCATCGTCTTCATTCTTTTCGGGCTTTGCTCAGGATCAGTCACGTACCCTTTAAAAAGAACATTGTCTGTAATAATTATCCCGTGATTATTTAGAAGCGGGGTATACATAGTAAAAAAGTTCTTATACTGGCCTTTGGCAGCATCAATAAATAATACATCATATGGAGCCATTTCTTCAAGCTTTTTACGTTCTTCTAATGCATCACCATACACAAGGGTAATCCTATCCTCTGCTCCGCTGCGAGCGATAAATTCAACTGCCTGGTTATATCTTTTCTCATCACGCTCGATGGTTGTTACAGTTAATCCCTTGACCCCTTTTGCCATACGCAAAGCAGAATATCCAATAGCCGTTCCAATCTCCAAAACTTTACTTGCATTATGCACTCTCAAAATCTGCAGTACTGCTTCAAGGGAGATGGTGTCAATTATAGGGATATTCTCCTGTCTCGCTGTCATTTCCATCTCCTTTAAGAGATCTTTCTGCTCAGGGTACAATGAGAGTAAATATGCTTCTATGGTTTCACCGTTCATTACTGTCTCCTTTACACTTTCTTATCTTGCGTCATTTTACCATAGAATATCTTTAATTTCTAAGCGTCGCACCATTTCCTTGCAGAGAAGAGATGAAAGGGTGACAGCATAAAAAAGGCTGCCCTGTCTGGACAGCCTGCAGAAATTACTCTGCTTCTTCTTCCTGATCTCCTCCGCCTTCTACCCATTCATGACGATACTCCTGATGTACCCGATTATGCTCTTCATAGGTCTCATTATAAATAACTTCTCCATTATACCGGGCATAGAAATATAAATAGCTGCTATCTTCAGGATTTAGCACAGCTTCTATAGAGTCCCGGCCAGGACTTGCAATCGGGCTTGGAGGCAGTCCTCCGTACATGTACGTATTATATGGTGAATCCTCGGCGGTGTGGTCAAAGGTTGTCATATATTGGTGCTCTCCAAGGGCATAAGATACCGTAGGGTCTACCTGCAATCGCATGTCTTCATCTAATCTATTAAACAAGACGCCAGCAATTAATGGCCGGTCTTCATCCTGCTGTGCTTCTCTTTCCACTATGGAAGAAAGAGTGAGCAATTCATGAATGGTCAAATTAGTATCTGCCATTTGCTCTTCATAATCACCAAGGACATCCTCAGTTCTATCCAACATTAATTCAACAACTTCTTCGATTGAAGGGTCTTCTTCATAGAATCATACCTTGATGGAAAGAAGTATCCCTCAAAGGCATAACGAATTTCCTCATCCAAAATATCATCAGTTAAAATATCATAACGATCAATCAAGCCTTCTACGTACTCTTGATCCTGTATCACATCCATAATGTCCTCTACATCATGGGGAGTATACTCAGCAACCGTCTCTACAATGGACTCAAGCCAATATCCCTCTGGTATAGTAAAAATGATTTCTGGTTCTTCATCTATACGGCCTTCTTTAAGCTCTTCAATAATCTCGTCAATATCCATGGCTCTTGAAAGCTCATATTCACCAGCCTGAAAGCCTCCTTCGTTTTGATAGCGGACATAGTAGCGGAAAAAGGTTCCATTTTGAATGATATTTTCTTCTTCTAATATTTCTCCAATCTGTGCTGTCGAAGAACCGATAGGTATTTCGACAATTTGTCCTTCCGCTTCTTCCTCCTGGGGGCCAATAGCAGATTGTACATACATGTAGCCCCTGCGAGTATTCCTGCTATAGCAATTACAATAACAAGCAGGGAAATCATTACAATTTTCCGTATAATTCTGGCTTGTTTCGCTCTTTTCGTCATTGATTTTTCTACTTCTTCTTTGTCAATATCCCGCACTCTCTTCCCCTCCCCGTACTATTATATAATATTAGTCAAATTTCGCTAAAGTCGGAGCCTTTTTTATGTATGAATAAAAAAGCCTTTCTGCTTTATGCAGAAAGGCTGAAATTCACTTAAATCTGATCTTCCGCGCTTAAAGTTTCAATCATCTCTTCAACCATATCCCACTCTTCATCTGATTCAATTGGATAAAGGGCCTGCTCCGCATCTTCTCCATCCTTTTCCTCGTAACGAAAAGCGTAAACTTCAATTTCTTCTTCCTCTTCTTCTTCTTCATCCTGCTGCTCACCAGCTGAAGTTAAAACCATATATGAATGGCCTGTCTGCTCCAGGTCAAAAGTAAACAGGATATCTAAAAGATGCTCATTACCTTCATCATCAGTTACTGCGATTGTTTTGTTTTCTTCTGCCATATCATACACCTCCTACTCTTTGTGTACCCTGATTCATTTTAGTTTACCCATGTTGATCCAAATATCCTTGTAAAATCATAACTGCTGCCATTTTATCCACTACTTGTTTTCTTTTCTTACGGCTTACATCGGCGGAAATAAGGGTTCTTTCCACTGCCTGGGTGGTCAGTCTTTCATCATACATTACAACTGGCAGTGAAACCTCTTTTTCCAGAGACTGGGCATACTCCTGGCATTGTTCCCCTCTTGGACCGATGGTTCCATTCATGTTTTTAGGGAGCCCGACAACAATTTTTGTTATTTCATACTCCTTGATAAGCTCTTTGATGCGAGGAAACGACGTCTCAACATCTTCATCTTTGAGATGAATGGTCTCTACCCCTTGAGCAGTCCACCCCATTGCATCACTAACAGCGATGCCAATACGCCGTGTCCCTAAATCTATGCCTAATACTTTCATTTTGATTCCTTTCTCGTGTGGTTCAAATAAGAACGTACTAATTCCTCAATCAACTCATCACGTTCCAGTTTCCTAATAAGAGAACGCGCTTCTTTGTACCGGGGAATGTATGCTGGATCTCCAGACAACAGATACCCTACAATCTGATTAATGGGATTATAGCCTTTCTCTTCTAAAGCTTCATAAACTGTTAAAAGTACCTCTTTTGCCTCTGCATCAAAAGAATCGTCGGGAACGTTAAATTTCATTGTGTTGTCATTAGAACCCACTGCACACACCTCTTTCTTCTTAGGTTAACGGTGAAGGCAACCAAGGAACAAACCGTACCTTTATATCATGAAAGTCCTGCTTTGAGACTGATATGGCATTAAAAGAGAATTTCCCATACATACAGTAACCTGTCCAAAGTGAAAGCTGCAACGTTAACCTATCCTCTTTTTTCCATTGTACATCAAATAATTCGGTTTAGGAAATGGCGCTGATTATACCCGGAACAGCGGCAAGAGCTTCTTGTAATTTTTCTGGCTTCTTTCCGCCTGCTTGAGCCATATCTGGGCGGCCCCCGCCGCCTCCGCCGCAAATGGAAGCTGTTTCTTTCACAATTACGCCTGCTTTATAGCCATTTTCAATTAAATCTTTTGTTACACCTGCGACAAAATTGACTTTCCCGTTATTTTCAGCTCCTAATACCACAATACCAGATCCTAGCTTGTTTTTCAGTTCATCAACTGTATTTCTCAAAGCATCCATGTCGGTTGCAGTTACTTGTTTTGCAATGACCTTAACTCCATTTACTTCCTCGGCCTCATCAATCAGGCTTCCTGCTTCCATGTTACCCAGCTTAGCCGAAAGAGATTCATTTTCTCTTTGAAGATCACGGATTTGCTGACGAAGGGCTTCTACACGCAGAGGAACATCTTCTGGTTTTTTCGCTTTTACTATATTCTCTGTTTCCCTCAGTATTTGTATTTGATCATTCATGACTTCATAAGCTTTTTTCCTGTCACAGCTTCTATTCTTCTGACCCCAGCGCCAATACCTGCTTCAGAAACGATCTTAAACAACCCTATTTCAGCAGTGTTCCTTACATGACAGCCCCCGCAAAGTTCAACGCTGTAGTCTCCAACTTGTACTACTCTGACTCTTGAGCCGTACTTTTCACCAAATAAAGCCATAGCTCCCATCGCTTTAGCTTCTTCAATATCTTTTTGCTCTATGACTACGGGAATTGCTTTCCAGACATGTTCATTTACAATGGCTTCAATTTTTTCAAGCTCTTCTTCTTTTACTTGTCCAAAATGAGAAAAATCAAAGCGGAGACGCTCTTGGCTCACAAGGAACCAGCCTGATTAACATGCTCTCCAAGTACATCTTTTAAAGCTTGATGGAGCAAATGAGTGGAAGTGTGGTTCTTAACAATATCAATTCTTTCCGTTTCTTCCACTGTAGCCTGTACTGTCATTCCCTTTTTTAAGGTTCCTTCTTTCACTTCAATCGTATGAAGGTGCTGCCCGTTCGGAGCTTTTTGTACATCCTTTACTAAAGCGTATACCCCGTCGCCTGTTAAAGACCCCTGGTCAGCGACCTGTCCTCCGCTTTCGGCATAAAACGGTGTCTTGTTTAAAATGACTTTCGCTTCACGACCGGCTGAAAGCGCATCTACTGTTTCCTTTTGATACACAATAACCTCCACTGCCGATTCAGCAGATAATTGTTCATAACCGGTAAATTCACTGTCAATTTTCACATCAGAGAGCACAGATTCCTGCGTCTGCATAGAGCCGCTGTCTTTTCGAGCTGCTCTTGCCCTCTCTCTCTGTTCAGCCATTTCCTTTTCAAATCCGGCTTCATCAATGGTAAAGCCTTTTTCTGTGACGTATTCTTCTGTTAAGTCTGCCGGAAATCCATACGTATCATATAACCTGAAGACCTCTTTTCCAGAAATAACCGTTTCTCCATTTCTCTTCGCTTCTTCCATCACATTCGACAGGATGGAGAGCCCTTCACTTAACGTTTCATGGAAACGCTCTTCTTCATTTTTTATTACTTTTTGAATAAAGGTTGATTTATCCTCTACTTCCGGATAGTAATCTTTCATAATTTCTCCTACTACCGGAACAAGTTCATACATAAAAGGACGATTGATATCTATTAATTTTGCATAGCGGACGGCCCGGCGAAGCAGCCTGCGCAGGACGTACCCTCGTCCTTCATTTGATGGGAGAGCTCCATCACCGACAGAAAAGCTAACAGTACGTACATGGTCGGCAATCACTTTAAAGGACTCATCTATTTGTTTGTTCTTCCCGTATTTTTTCCCCGAGATTTCTTCTGTTGCACGAATAATAGAGGAACAAATCAGTATCAAAATTCGTCTCTGCATCTTGAATGACAGAGACTATTCGTTCAAGTCCCATCCCAGTGTCAATGTTTTTCTTCGGAAGCGGTGTATAGGTATGGTCTGGATTGTGGTTAAATTGAGAAAATACAAGATTCCAAATTTCAAGGTACCTCTCATTTTCTCCTCCAGGATATAATTCAGGGTCATTTGAATCATCTCCGTATTCTGGTCCACGGTCATAGAATATCTCTGTGTTCGGACCGCTCGGACCCTCGCCAATGTCCCAGAAATTTTCTTCTAAACGTATAATTCTTTCTTCAGGAAGGCCTATTTTGTTTTTCCAATATTCAAATGCTTCATCGTCTTCAGGGTGAACGGTAACTGACAGCCGTTCAGGATCAAACCCAATCCACTTTTTGTCGGTTAAAAATTCCCACGCCCACTCAATAGCTTCATTCTTAAAATAATCTCCAATGGAGAAATTGCCCAGCATTTCAAAAAAAGTATGGTGTCTTGCAGTTTTTCCTACGTTTTCAATATCATTGGTACGGATTGATTTCTGGGCATTTACGATTCTAGGGTTCTCAGGAATCACTCTTCCATCAAAATATTTCTTTAACGTAGCTACCCCGCTGTTGATCCAAAGCAAGGATGGATCCTCATGGGGAATTAAAGATGCACTTGGTTCTACTGAATGGCCTTTTTCTTTAAAGAAATCTAAAAATTGCTGTCTAACTTCTGCAGCTGTAAGTCTTTTCATATATATCCTTCCTTTCATTTTTCAATTACGTGTCTCGCTTCTGGGACCAATAAGAAATCAGGCCAGATTGCGGCTGTTCGCTGTTCCAGGAAAGCTCCAGTAAACCAGCTAAGCTGTTTCAAGCACAAAAAAATCCCGTCCCTCCTTCAGGGACGAGAATATATCACGCGGTACCACCCTGGTTACGGATACAAGTCATCCGTCAACTCAGTCGGCCGTAACGTGGCCAGCGGCAGGGTTTTCCCGCACTCTGGAGTAGCTATTATGCCAATCTTCGCCTAGATTCCTTTCAGCCTCGGGAATCTCTCTCTGTTAGACGGGCTTTGGCTTTTCATTCCGTCATCGTATTATTATTTCTTTACATTTATCCTCTCTTATATATTAAACAATATTTATCCCCTATATTTCAAGTTTCCATTAGTTTTTTACCGAATTGAATTCATCAATAATCTCTTGCACTGGCTTTCGGTCCATGAGACTGACTGCAATAATCATTAATCCTCCAAATACAAAGCCTGGCACGATTTCGTAAAGGTCAAACAGACCTCCGCTTAGATTGCTCCAAATAATAACCGTTACTCCCCCGGTTACCATCCCAGCTAATGCTCCCCATTTGGTCATCCTTCTCCAAAAAAGAGACAGTAAAATAACCGGACCGAATGCAGCTCCAAACCCTGCCCACGCATATCCAACCAGATCTAATATAGTGCTGTCTGGGTTGTAAGCGAGAAGTGTTGCGATTAGGGCAATTCCCACGACTCCAATTCTCCCTATCCAGACAAGCTCTTTTTCCGTGGCAGCCGGCCTTAGAAGCCCTTTATAAAAGTCTTCTGCCAGCGCACTTGAAGAAACGAGGAGCTGTGAGTCAATTGTGCTCATGATCGCCGCTAAAATGGCAGCCAGTAAAAAGCCAGCTACCCATGGGTTAAACAAAACCTGGGTAAAAAGTATAAAAACGGTTTCTTCCGCACCCTCTGCAATAGGTGTACCAGGTCCGCCCCCTGCAAAGTAGGCAATTCCTGCAAATCCAGTAAATATGGCACCAAATAAGGCTAAAACCATCCAGCTCATTCCAATAAAGCGGGCTTTCCCCACTTCCTGGACAGATTTAATAGCCATAAACCTCGTAATAATATGAGGCTGGCCAAAATAGCCCAGTCCCCAGGCAAGAAGAGAGATAATCCCAATGGCTGTGGTTCCTGCAAACACGTCTAAATATGCAGTGTCCACTTCTCCTACAGCCTGAACACTTTCTCCCCAGCCGCCCATTTCATAAATGGCGACAACAGGAACAATAAGCAGGGCTAAAAACATAAGAATACCTTGAAAGAAATCGGTCCAGCTGACCGCTAAAAATCCTCCAAGAAAAGTATAGGAAATGATAACCGCCACTCCGATCCAAAGGGCGGACTCATAGGTCAGACCAAAGGAAGCTTCAAATAACCGAGCGCCTCCGACAAGGCCTGCAGAGGTATAAAAAGCAAAGAAAAGAAGAATAAACAGGGCAGAAATAATTCTCAGGATCTTCGTACGATCATGGAACCTGTTTTCCAGAAAATCAGGAATCGTAATGGAATCCTTTGCTACCTCCGTATATTGTCTAAGCCTTTTTGCTACAAACTGCCAATTTAAGTAAGCTCCAATAGCCAGGCCGACAGCAATCCATATTTCACTCATGCCTCCGACATACAACGCTCCAGGAAGACCTAACAAAAGCCAGCTGCTCATATCTGACGCCCCTGCACTTAAAGCGGCGACTCCTCCACCAAGAGACCTTCCTCCCAGGACATAATCCGACAAATTATGAGTGAGACGATAAAAAATAAGGCCGATAACAAGCATCCCTACTAGATATACAATAAAAGTAATTAATGTTGTTGTTTCCATTTCTAGTCCCCCTTTCCTCGTGAAGGATCAAACTTCCAAGTAATAAAAGATAAAATGATGAGCAGCGGCATTGGCACTAACAACCAAAACCATGTTGCTGCAGTTAGCGTGTACTCCACAAAACTCCCCCCTTTTGATCACGTCTACTATCATTGCAAGAACAATGCCAAGTTTCAACTATATCCTTTCCTTCTTATATATGCCAGAGCCTAGTCTGTTATTTCCCCTTGTCATGTGAATGAGTAAATTATAAAATAAAGCAAAAATGTTTTGCATTTACTGAAAATTTTTGCACTTTTGTTCTGCATCAGCAGTCTCCTGTCATACAACTATACCTGCGAGGTGAGGAAATGGAAGAAAAAATAAAAAGCGAGTTAATCGAGCCCCTTATACATCAAACAATCCTGGATAATATTGACCTAGGAATCAGAGTTGTAGATTCCGAGGCAAAGCCTATTATTTATAATAAAAAGATGCGTTCCATTGAATCCATGACCATGGAGGATTTTTCGAAAAAGAAAATTACTGATGTATTTCGATTTAAAAATAAACTGGACAGCAGGCTTCTTCAAGCATTACACCATGGAAGATCCTTTCACAATGAAAAACAAAACTATTTTAACAATAAAGGTGAAGAGATTACCACTATTAATAATATATTTCCGATAAAAAAAAGAGGAAAAACCATTGCAGCTGTTGAAATCGCTAAAGACATCACCCAGGTGGAGAAGCTGATTAGAGAAAATATAAAACGTAAGAGTAACACTACCTACACATTTGACAATCTAATCGGTGATTCACCACCGTTTAAAGAAGTAATTGAAAATGCTAAGAGAGCTACAAGGACCTCTTCTTCTGTTTTAATTGTTGGGGAAACTGGAACTGGCAAAGAATTATTTGCTCAAAGCATCCATAGTGGCAGTGAGAGAGCAGCTGGGCCGTTTATTACTCAAAACTGTGCCGCCTTACCAGAATCTTTAATTGAAGGCATACTTTTTGGCACAGTAAAGGGAGCCTTTACTGGTGCAATTGAACGCCCTGGGCTGTTTGAAGAAGCTGAAGGAGGGACTTTACTTCTTGATGAAATTAACTCTCTCCCCACTTCTCTTCAAGCTAAGCTCCTGCGAGCCATTCAAGAAAGAAAGGTAACAAGGATAGGAGAAACAAAAGAACGTCCCATAAATACACGTATAATAGCGACTATTAATGAAGACCCCATCGATGCAATTGCAGAAGGACGTTTACGAAAGGATCTTTATTATCGTTTAAGTGTCGTTACTCTTTTTATTCCGCCTCTTAGGGACCGAAAAGATGACACTTTCCCATTGGTGGAAGCTTTCTTAAGAAAATATAACTACCTTTTTCAAATGAACGTCAGCGGGATAACCGATGGCGTACGTGAGACCTTCCACTCCTATCATTGGCCTGGAAACGTCAGAGAACTTGAGCACGTGATAGAAGGGGCTATGAACTTAATTATTGAAGAAGAAAAAATTTCACATTCTCATCTTCCACCACACTTTCAGAATAAAATGAGGTTTGCTCACCACAGCCTGAAAGATGAAAATACCCTTCCCTTTTCATTAAAAAACGGAAACACTATGCCTCAAATGCTTGAAGAAATGGAAAAGTCCATGATCAAACATGCACTGCAAAATAATGAATATAATATAAAAAGATCAGCCAAAAAGCTAGGAATAAGCAGACAAAGCCTTCAATATAAGCTTGAAAAATTCAAAATTAATAAACAGGATTAGGAATGTTGTCTGCCTTTACCTCGTTTACACATTCGATTACCCGGCCTTCTTGGAATTTTACTAGGAAGGTTTTTCTATAACTTACATTTTCTTTACCTCTATGCAAAAAAATTTGCACTTAAATGCAATATATTTTTGCACTTTTCAGTCTCTTCTTGTTTTTCCTCACTGTTTTTATAAGCTTTTTATTTTGGCACGCTTTTTGCATTATTAAGTGGTGAAATCATTTATTAACGTAAAGGAGCTGATTTGTCATGGTATGGGCATATAGACACGAGCCATTCACTGATTTTACTAATCCCGATAATAAAAAAGAGTTTGATGAAGCCCTAACATTGGTTAAGCAGGAGCTTGGAAAAGAATACCCCCTTATTATAGGCGGAGAACGAGTAATGACAGAGGATAAAATAGTTTCTGAAAATCCATCTGACAAAAAAGAAATTGTCGGTTATGTATCAAAAGCGACAAAAGATCATGCAGAGAAAGCACATCAAAGTGCTCAGAAAGCCTTTGAATCTTGGAAAAAGTGGAAGCCAGAAGCACGGGCTAATGTTCTTTTTAGAACAGCAGCGATTGTTAGAAGAAGAAAGCATGAATTTTCTTCTTACCTCGTATATGAAGCAGGAAAGCCGTGGAAAGAAGCAGACGCCGATACAGCCGAGGCCATTGACTTTCTGGAGTACTACGGACGTCAAATTCTTACATTGAAAAATGGTGTTCCTATTCATAGCAGGGAGGAACTTGAGTTTAACCAGTTTACTTACATCCCCCTCGGTGTGGGTGTAACGATTTCCCCATGGAACTTTGCTTTTGCCATCATGGCCGGTACGACTGTCGGCCCCATGGTCTGCGGAAATACTATCTTGCTCAAACCAGCAAGCACAACACCTGTTATAGCATACAAATTTATGGAAGCTTTAGAGGAAGGCGGAATGCCTAAAGGGGTTGTCAATTACATCCCTGGAAGCGGCTCGGAAATTGGTGACTTTTTAGTTGATCATCCAAAGACAGCCTTTATTAATTTTACCGGTTCAAAGGATGTAGGAGTGCGTCTTTATGAGCGGGCAGCTAAAGTACAGCCAGGGCAAAAATGGTTCAAGCGGGCCAGCATAGAAATGGGCGGAAAAGACACGATCATTGTAGATAGTGAATGTGATATTGATACTGCCGTTGAATCTATCGTATACTCTGCCTTTGGATTCTCCGGGCAAAAGTGCTCCGCCTGCTCTCGTGCCGTTGTACATCAGGATGTATATGAGGAAGTGCTTAACAGAGTGACTGAACGAACGAAAGAATTAACTGTTGGAAACCCTGAAGAACCTGATAACTTCATGGGGCCGGTGAACGACCAGGCTGCCTATGATAAGATCATGGACTATATTGAAATTGGAAAAAGAGAAGGCACCTTAAAAGCAGGTGGCTTTGGTGACGACTCAAAAGGGTATTTTATCAAGCCTACTGTGTTTTCTGATGTGGAGCCTGAAGCGAGAATTATGCAGGAAGAAATATTTGGTCCTGTTGTGGCTTTCTCTAAAGCCAAGGATTTTCAGGAGCTCTTAGACATTGCCAATAATACGGATTACGGTCTTACTGGTGCTGTGATTTCAAATAATAGGGAACACCTCGAGAAAGCCCGTGAGGAATTCATGGTTGGAAACCTTTATTTTAACCGGGGATGCACAGGAGCTATTGTAGGATACCAGCCATTTGGAGGATTTAATATGTCCGGTACAGACTCTAAAGCCGGAGGTCCTGATTACCTTCTCTTATTTATGCAGCCAAAAACTGTGACTGACCAATTCTAGAACATATAAAGGGGGTGTCCTATTAGGCAAACAGGGTATCGTTTTAACTAACCTAGGCTGAAATACAGGTAGACTCCAGACCCGCAGGCATAGAGGATATCGTGGAGGCACATGAAGTGAGCGTAAAAATGTTGATTTACTTGTGCCTTTATGAAAAGTGAAGTGTATATCTCCTGAAAAGAGCCTTTTGAGGACACCCTAGTTGTTCACTCATACCATGGTTACTTAAATTCATCGGTGCGTGGAGGGGTTGTAATTGAAAAATGTATCCAGAAGTTTTTTCCTTTATCTTTCACAAAGTAAAACGTTAAATAAAAGTGCCAAAAGATGGGGGCTTCGATTAGGGGCCTCCAAGGTTGTGGCGGGTACGACAATTGAGAGTGCCATGTCCACAGTCAAATCCTTAAATGCACAAGGCATTTTGTGCACGGTTGATCACTTAGGTGAGTATGTAACTGATGCAAAAGATGCTGCGGAAGCTCGAGAGTACTGTATCAAAATACTACAAGCAATAGCTTTAGAAAAAACTGACTGCCACCTATCTTTAAAACTGACTAAGCTTGGCTTGGACATTGACCGGTCTCTTTGCTTAGACAACATGAAGAGCATAGTAAGTGAAGCTAACGAACATGGTTTGTTTGTAAATATTGACATGGAAGACTACGGCCGTTATCAAACAACATTAGATATTCTGGCAGAGCTTCGAAAAGAATTTGATAATGTCGGCACAGTAATTCAAGCTTATTTATACCGTGCAGAAAGTGACCTTGATGCATTAAAAGGCATACCGCTGAGGGTAGTAAAAGGAGCCTACAAAGAGCCTCCCACCGTTGCCATGCAATCAAAAAAAGATATAGACGCCAACTTTTTAAAGCTAATAAAAAAACATCTTTTAAATGCCAGCTATACAGCCATTGCAACCCATGATCATGTAATTATCGAAGAAGTAAAGAAATTTGTGGATGATCACAATATTCCAAGAGATCTATTTGAATTTCAAATGCTGTATGGCTTCCGCAATGAGCTTCAACTTCAATTGGTTGGGGAAGGATATCGTTTTTGTTCCTATGTTCCTTTCGGTAATGACTGGTACGGCTACTTTATGCGCAGGCTTGCCGAACGGCCTCAAAATGTAAGCTTTGCAGTTAAGGGGCTGTTTTCCAGGTAGTTTTCTGTTCATTAAAGGCCCTTATCACTTTACTTATAATAACAAATACAGGTACAGCCAGAATCAGTCCAAGAACACCTGCTACTTCAAATCCTAACAATAAAGCAAATATAATAAGGAGGGGGTGTAAGTGCACGCTCTTACCTACTATTAGAGGTGAAAGAAGATTCCCTTCGATTTGCTGAATAATCAGGAGGGTAATACTTGTAATGATCAGCACCCTGAATGAGACTGTAGCTGCAACAAGGAGGGCGGGGATTGCCCCCAGGAATGCTCCGAAATAAGGTATAAGTTCCATTAAGGCAGCAAAAATCCCTAATAAAACAGGGAAAGGAACTCCGATAAGCCACAAGGCTGACGTTGTAATCAGTCCTATTGCCAAAGCAACAAGTACCTGTCCTTTTATGTACCCACCCAGTGCTTCATCTACTGCTCTTACTAATAAAAGACCCTCATCTCTCCACTTCTTTGGTGTAATTTGAACAACTGTTTTTTCAAAAGCCTCTAAATCTTTTAATAAATAAAAAGACAAGAAATGGAAGCAAAAAGATCACAATCATTCCATCAAACATTAGCTGCCAGCTTTCAAGCAAAGAACCAAGTCCTCTTTGAATACTTTGTTCTACTCGATCAATTCCTTCTTCCATTGCATCATGAAGAGCCGGGGGGAATTGGTCCGCTCTATGGTGAATCCATGTCATAGTCTGACTGAACTCCTGACTCCACTCTGGAATCTGCGTGATTAAACTTTCCACTTGATCAAATAAATAGGGCCCTCCCTTAATCACTCCCCACACGGTTCCGCCGATAAATAAACCATAAATCAGGAGAATGGAAAGAAATCTTGGGACTTTCCATTGTTCTATCTTATCTACTAATGGATGCAGAAGGTAAGTAATCAATCCGGCAAGAAGAAAAGGAAGAAGAATCTTTCCTGCTTTCTTTACTCCTTCCACCACCAGGGGAGAGAAGCATTAACAAATAAAAGCCTATCAGGATCAAAACAATGATTAAAATTCTAAGAACCCAGATTGTTTCTTTCTTCCTTTCCACCTTTCACCACCTCTATTTCCTAGCATGACTTTTTTTTACAAAAGTATGTACTCCCTCTAAATTAACTTGATATATGCCAGCCAATAGACAACATCCTGAAGCCGCTTTAACGCTCCTGTCTTTCTTCATCGGAAACAAACTCCGAAAGGTCAAAAAAACACCCTTTCCCGCAGGAAAGAGTGCATATATTTGTTAAATAGCCTTATTTACTCTTCGTCTGATACGCTGCATTGCTGAGCTTCGAGCCGGCATCCATTCTTCGACATCGAAATTCATCATTGGCTCCATCATACGCTGCCACATGTTCTTTCTTCTTCGCCCTTTTGTCATGGCGTATGCCGCAGAGGTTACCCCTAAGGCAAGCATTGAAGTCCACATTGTTGTGCGCATGCTGTTTTGCCTCCTTTACCCTTCAGCTTCTATTTTCATCTCTTCTTCTTCAAATAGATCATCCAAAGAACTTAAAGAGCCGTCTTCTTCCACTTGGTATAAAGAGCAAACACCATCAATGACAGTTAATTCAACAAAACAATTCCAGCAATAATATTGGTTTGCGCTTAATTTCCCCAGGTCTTTGCGCTTACAATTGGGACATTTCATTACAGTCACCTCTACCTAGAGGCTCTCTACAGCCTCTTTTTGGTAACCATCATGTCCTCTTTGCTGGAATTATATACTTATTTATCCAGTGAATCTCCTTTTCTCCATACTCCAACTACTCGGAGTATGTTTAGAATGTGACAAAAAGTGATCACTCATGCTGGTGAGTATCTTCCAGCAGGGCTTCCTGGAGCTTTTCCTTCAAACGAGTCAAACGGCTGTCCTTATTATGCTGCTGATGCCAAATTCCAGTGCCCTGCTTTCCCCGCAAAGGATCAAGTAATCCTTTGCCCTTGTGACTGCTGTATAAATAAGATTTCTTCTAAGCATTCGACGGTAGGACATCACCATTGGCAAAACAACGATGGGAAACTCACTCCCCTGGGCTTTATGAATTGAGGAACAATAAGCAAGTGTAATCTGTTTAAGATCTTGTTTTGTGTATGTTACCTCTATTCCATCAAAAGAAATCACGATTTGAATTTGCCTATCGACTGTTTCTTTTGCCGTAAATATCGCTACAATTTCTCCACGATCCCCATTAAAGACCTGTTCTTCAGGGTTGTTTACAAGCTGAAGAACAACATCCCCAGTGCGGTATATCTTTTCACCAAACTGCACTTCACGCTTCCCTTCTTTTGCCGGGTTAAACAGTTCTTGGAGGCCTTCGTTTAGCATATCCACTCCCGCAGGACCCCTGTACATAGGAGCAAGCACCTGTATTTCTTTTGGTTTGTAGCCCCGTCGCACTGCCCCCTCGCAGACCTGTTCAATCACTTGTGCTACCTGGTGTTTTCCGCAAGGAAAAAACCTCCGGTCACTTTTAGGCTGTTCCAGCTTCTCAGGAAATTCACCATTTTTTATGATATGAGCCAAATCAATAATGGAAGACCCTTCTGCCTGCCGGTAAACTACTGACAAGGAGACAACAGGGACGCATTCGGAATGAATCAAATCCCCCAACACCTGTCCGGGACCCACAGAGGGAAGTTGATCTTCATCACCCACTAAGATCACCTGCATGTCATCTGGAACTGCTTTAAACAATTGATTGGCAAGCCACATATCGACCATGGACACTTCATCAATAATAAGAAGTTTTCCTTCTAATGGCTGCTCTTCACTTTTTTCAAAGCCTTCCTCTTCCGCTTCTCCTTTATAGCCCAGCAATTTGTGAATAGTGGTGGCAGGTAGTCCTGTCGATTCTTTCATTCGTTTTGCAGCCCGTCCAGTCGGTGCTGCCAAAAGGACCGGAAAGGGTTCATCATTTTTGTAATCGTTTTGATCTAAAGAGTACCCATGAAGACTAGCAAATATTTCCACAATGGCACGTATAACAGTGGTTTTGCCTGTCCCGGGGCCGCCTGTTAGGACCATAAGGGGGAATGTATGGCTTTTTGTATAGCCTCACGCTGTTGATTTTCATATTCAATGGTAAACCGTTCCTCTGCTTCACCTAATGCTTTTAAAAATTCCGCTTCCGGGAATGGATCTTCTTCGTCCTTTGTTAATAATCTCCGGACATTCGTGACAAATCCCTTTTCAGCAAAATATAAAGAGGTAATATAAGCTCTTTCATCCTCAACAGCAACTTTTCCGTCTTCAGCAAGTTCCAGAAGACCGTTCCACACTTCATCTTTTGATATAGCTTCTGATTCCTCACTAAGAAGTTCAACAGATTTCTCTTCAAGAAGATGCTGTGGCATATACACGTGACCGTCCTGCATAGTATGCTCGTACAAGGCGTACAGCACACCTGCCTTAATTCGTTCCATGTTATTATCCTTAATTCCCATCTTTCTTCCCAGTTTGTCTGCTTTATGAAAGCCAATTCCTTCTACATCCCAGACAAGTTGATAAGGATTATTCTGAACAGTTTCCAAGGTCTGGTCTTTATACGTATTATAAACCTTGACTGCAAGATCAAGGCCAAAGCCATAACGGTCAGTAAGAGCATCGCCCTCTCCATCCCTGATTTTCCATCAATTGATCAAATAAGAGAGTACGCTTTTTTTCGTTTAATCCTTGTACTTCCCTTAAAACGTCTGGATTATCAAGGATTTTATTTATGGCATCATTACCCAGGCTTTGTACAATCGACGCAGCTGTTTTCTTCCCAATCCCCGTAAAACGGTCACTGGATAAATAAGAGATAACAGCTTCTTCTTCTGTAGGAATATCCTTTCGATATGATTCTGCCTGGAGCTGTTTCCCAAACCGTGGATGCTCTTTGAAAGATCCTTCAAATTCATACGTTTCTTCTGGTTCAATGACTGGAAAAAACCCGACCACGGTAACCGTGTCACCTTCCACAGAAGGCTGGGCCTTTTTCACCTTCACTTTTGCTACTGTGTAGCCATTATCGTCGTTTCGAAAGATAAGATGAAGGACACTGCCCCGAATATAGGGACGGTCTTCTTCCTCTGTATTAAATTGAGAAGAATGATCCACCATTACTTTTTCCTCCACTTAATTTCCCAGCAGCTCTTCTACTCTTTTTTTCCCGTTGGCAGCAAGCATGTGATCCGGCTGGATCTCCAAAGCTTTCTCAAAATGATTCAGCGCTTCTTCTGCTTTCTCTTGGTAAATCATTGCCACACCAAGGTTGAAATGGGCATCTGCATGCTCTTCATTTTCATTGATCACTCGCTCAAATTCCAAAATGGATTCTTCTATCTGCTCCGACTGGGCCAGACATAAACCATAGTAAAAGCGCGCTTCTGTATCCCCTTCATTCTGCTCCAGAGCCCTTTTCAGTGAAGCCAGGGCCCTTGGAATCCTTCCAGACTGATAATACACAAGCCCCATCATATAATGTAAATTCGGATCATCCAAACCTGCTTTTAATGCCTGCTGGTACATGGTAAGAGCCTCTGCCATTTTATCTTGATTATATAATACATTGCCTGAGCCGTAATAGGCAGTAGCAGCATTTTCATCCAGCTCTAGTGCTTTTTGATAAAACTGCAGAGCCCTGTCTTCCTCTCCCACGCCGGCTAAGAGGTTGCCAAAATTAATAAAGTTAACCGGATCGTTTGGATCTTCCTCAATAGCTTTATGTAATGCTTTTGCCGCTTCCTCCATATTTCCTTCCTGCAGGGCTTGTCTAGCTTTTTCATTTTCATGCATGGTACTTCTCCTTTCTTCATCAATGACCTTTTCAAATTGTCCTTTTACATCTGTACGATGAAAGAGGAAAAGGGAAAACGCTTAAGAGTGCACGCTTTCCCTTTTAATGGCTCGTTCAATTGTACCTCCGCCCAGGCACACATCACCGTCATAAAATACTACGGCCTGGCCTGGAGTAATCGCACGCTGAGCTTCCTCAAATATCACTTTTACCTCTCCGTTTTCCAGGGGATGAACGGTAACTTTTTCATCAGTTTGGCGGTATCTGAATTTCGCTGTACACGAAAACGGCTCATTGAATTCCTTACCAGTGATCCAATTCAGCTCTGAAGCATACAAGCCTTCAGAGTATAACGCTTCGTGGTGATAGCCTTGGCCTACCAATAGAATATTATTTTCCAGGTCCTTGTCGAGAACGAACCATGGCTCTCCTGCTCCGCCAATACCAAGCCC
Source organism: Thalassobacillus sp. C254 (assembly GCF_001310615.1). Taxonomy (NCBI): domain Bacteria; kingdom Bacillati; phylum Bacillota; class Bacilli; order Caryophanales; family Bacillaceae; genus Thalassobacillus; species Thalassobacillus sp. C254. The sequence goes on from NZ_BAXQ01000003.1 coordinate 146,513, forward strand.
CTGCCTTTGTCCAAGGGTATAGTACATTAATCCCTCATGAGTTCCTTTGACTTCGCCGTCGAGTGTCTGCATTTCTCCAGGCTGTGCTGGCAGGAAGGATTGTAAAAACTCCTTAAAGTTTCTTTCTCCAATAAAACAGATGCCCGTACTGTCTTTTTTCTTTGCTGTAGCGAGCCCTCGATCTTCTGCTATTTCACGGACTTCCTTTTTGGCAGATGGCCAAGTGGAAACATCACCTTGCTTAGCTGCTCCTGGTTTAATTGATTTAAGAAATAAGTCTGGTCCTTGTTGTCGTCAACTCCGCGGAGCATTTCTACTTTCCCGCTTTTGCTTCTGCGAACTTGAGCATAATGGCCGGTGGCGAGATAATCCGCTCCCAGAGACATCGCGTGATCTAGAAATGCTTTAAACTTAATTTCTTTATTACACATGACATCAGGGTTAGGTGTCCGGCCTGCTTTGTATTCATCAAGGAAGTAGGTGAATACTTTATCCCAATATTGCTTTTCAAAGTTCACAGCGTAATATGGAATGCCTATCTGGTTACACACCTGGATAACATCCTCATAATCTTCTGTAGCCGTACACACACCATTTTCATCGGTGTCATCCCAGTTTTTCATAAAAATACCGATGACTTCATATCCTTGTTCCTTCAAAAGAGTGGCTGCCACAGAAGAATCTACACCTCCCGACATCCCAACGACCACACGGGTATTTTCCGGTGACTTTTCTTTTGTTGAATTCATGTTCTTTCACCCCGTTTTCATTCAGCCTGAGCGCTCAAACGCTCAGTAACCTTTTTCAACTCCTCAGTAACGTGCTCAATTTCTTCCACGGAATTGCCGTACCCAAGGCTAAACCGAATAGAAGAATAAAGTTTTTCTCCTTCTCCGTACATTGCAGCCAGTACATGAGATGGTTCAATAGATCCCGCCGTACAGGCTGAACCACTAGAAGCAGCAATCCCGGCTAAATCCAGGTTTACAAGCATGGACTCTACATTTATCTTAGGAAAGCTGAGATTTAGAATATGAGGGAGTGACTTATTTCTATTTCCATTAATATATCTTCTTACTTCCTTCTCTTCAAGACGGTCCAGAAAAAGATCAGTTAACTGTCTGTATTTGTTCCATCGCTCTTCTTGTTCCTTAACGGCCAGCTCAGCAGCTTGGCAAAGCCTACAATCGACGGAACGTTTTCTGTTCCAGCCCGTCGTTTCCGTTCTTGTTCGCCCCCCGTCACAGTCGGGGAGATATTTATCCCGTTACGGACATATAAAAAGCCTGTCCCCTTGGGTCCGTTAATTTTGTGCGAAGACACAGACAGCATATCCACAGGCAAAGTCTTCATAGTAAGAGGAAGAAGACCGTATACCTGAACTGCATCAGTATGAAAGGCTACCTCTTTTTCCCTTAATAAGGCCCCTATTTCTTCAATAGGCTGGAGAGTACCCACTTCGTTATTACCATACATAATCGAAACTAGAATTGTATCCTCCCGGAGAGATGATTCTATTTCCTGTACAGAGACAAGTCCCTCTTCAGAAACAGGGAGATACGTAACATCATACCCCATTTTTTCAAGTCTTTCACAAGTATGAAGGATAGCATGATGCTCAATTTGAGTGGTAATAATATGCTTCCCTTTTCCTTGATTGGCTTCTGCATAACCTATTAAAGCAAGGTTGTCCGCTTCTGTTCCGCCGCTTGTAAAGATGATTTCTTCTGGAGAGGATTCAATAGATTGTGCAATCGTCCTTCTTGATTCATCTAATGCTTGACGTGATCGTCTTCCAAATTGATGAATGCTGGACGGGTTTCCAAAGTGCTCTTTCATGAAGGCAGCATTGCGTCAATTACCTCTTCCCGGACCGGGCTGGTGGCAGCATGGTCCATATATATCGACTTCATAATTTTTACATACCCTCCTTCATCACCATGAACTGCCTGTTTTCTTGCAAGTATTGACTAAAGACTTTCATGTAAAGCAGTCTATTTCATTTTTCTATTATTATCTAAATATAAAACATAAAGTATTCCTGATCGCCTTTATCTTCATATGTGGCTAAATCATGAAGCGTGGTATTATCAAGGACCTCTTTCACCGCATCTCGAATTTGAATCCAGAGATTTCGTTTCGCTGGCTCTTCATTTTCCATAACTTCCACAGGACTAATGGGGCCTTCAAGCACCCTAATAATATCACCTGCTGTAATTTCCTCTGCGCTTTTTGCAAGCATATAGCCACCATAGGCGCCTCTAACGCTTTTTACAAGCATAGCATTGCGAAGCGGAGCAATAAGCTGCTCAAGGTAATGCTCTGATAAATTATGCTCTTTTGCAATAGACTTTAAAGAAACAGGCCCTTCACCGTACTTCTTTGCCAACGCCATCATAATGGTCAGCCCGTATCGTCCCTTTGTTGAAATTTTCATCCATACCACCTCTTTTAATCAATCGATCAACAAACTGCTGGCATTGTGGCAGTGTAATGCCCACTACTGCTCCAATTCCAAAACAAAATAATATTGTCCCCAGAAAAACTGGTCCTCCCAGGAGCCAGCCGACTGTTAAAACAACGATTTCCATAATGCCCCGAACTCGTGATACCTTCCAGCCTGTCTTTTGAGTCAGGGCAAGCATCAAACTATCCCTCGGGCCAGCTCCACAATTTGGAGCAATATACAAACCTATTCCATAAGCAATGACAATGATACCGCCAAGCAGCATTAGAAGCTGCCATAAAAAAGTTCCTCCTGCCGGGAGTACAAAGAGAAAGACATCTATAAAAACCCCGACAAGCACCATGTTAACGACTCCGCCAAGCTGAGGACGTTCTTTTGTCAGCAAAGACGTGAATCCAATGATAAATATCCCCATAATGATGCTCCATGTTCCCACTGTTAACCCAAATTGAAGAGTAAGTCCTATATGGAGGACATCCCAAGGGGCGCTTCCTAATTCGGCCCGGATCATCAAGCAATACCAAAAGACATAATAATTAAGCCAATCATAAAGATCAGCCACCTTAAAGTTAAAAGCTGGGCTTTCCCCATTATCCCTTCCATGGTAAACCTTCTCTCTATTGTCTCAAATTGCACATAACGCTTTTCGTCCCTATGAATTCCCTGCTATTATAGCATGGATAAATACCAAATTGCATGATTCTGTTTCCGATATTCTTTATATGTTTACAAAGATATTAAAAGGAATTAGAATAGAACTAATGTTCGACGTACAGAACGGAGGCAAGAAGATGAGGAAAAACCAGCCCCTCGCTTACCGTATGCGCCCTCAAAGCATTGAGGAGATTCTAGGGCAGGAACACATTACAGGAAAAGGCAGGCTATTGCGGAGAATGGTTGACGCTCGCAAGCTCTCATCCATGATTTTGTATGGTCCTCCCGGCACAGGGAAAACCTCTATTGCACGGGCAATTGCCGGAAGTACAGACACCTCTTTTAAAATGCTTAACGCTGTGGTCAATAACAAAAAAGATATGGAGATTGCAGTAGAAGAAGCAAAGATAAGCGGCCAGCTGATCGTTATCATGGATGAAGTCCATCGGTTAGACAAAACCAAACAAGATTTTCTTCTTCCTCATTTGGAAAAAGGCTTGATTATTTTAATAGGAGCCACTACAGCTAATCCTTATCATGCAATAAATCCAGCTATTCGAAGCAGATCTCAGATTTTTGAGCTCCGGCCTTTATCCGAAGAGAACGTTAAAACAGCATTAAAAAGAGCCGTCGAAAATAAAGAAAACGGGTTAGGAAAAATGCCGATAGCAGTCGATGAGGAAGCTCTAAACCACCTTGCCACAGCCAGCGGAGGTGATTTGAGGGCTGCATTGAACGCCCTGGAACTTGCTTCTCTTTCCACGCCTCAAAATGAAAATGGGGAAATCCCCATTACATTAGAAGCGGCTGAGGAATGTATACAAAAGAAAAGCTTCACTCATGACAAAGATGGAGACGGTCATTATGATGTTTTATCTGCCTTCCAGAAATCAATTCGCGGAAGCGATGTCGATGCAGCTCTTCATTATCTTGCCCGTCTTGTTGAAGCAGGTGATCTTGTGAGCATCGGGAGAAGACTAATCGTAACAGCTTATGAAGATATTGGACTGGCCAATCCCCAAGCAGGGCCAGAGCCTGGCTGCAGTTGAGGCAGCTGAACGTTTAGGTTTCCCGGAAGCACGTATTCCTCTTTCCAATATTATTATTGAACTCTGTCTATCACCGAAATCTAATTCAGCCTATAAAGCTCTGGATGCGGCAAGACAAGATCTCCTTGACTCAGCCACCCCTGAGATTCCCCTTCATCTGAAAGATGCCCACTATAAGGGAGCGAGCAAGCTTGGAAGAGGGGTTACCTATAAATATCCCCATGATTATACAAATGGGTGGGTTTCTCAGCAGTACCTTCCAGATAAGTTAAAATATAAACAATACTATCATCCTAAAGACAATAGTAAATTCGAACAGACATTACAAGAGATCTATGTAAAGCTCAAGCCTAAACATAAATAAAAAAGACGTGATCTGGCAATCTGCCAGGTCACGTTTTTTTATGAAACATCATAGTAGAAGCTAAAATACCCGAGCATACCCAGTCTTCCTCTTCAAGTTTTCCTTATATAAGGGGAATACCTGTCTAAAAAGGTATAAAAAAGAAATGTTTGTCTACATTAAGAGACTAATAAGGTGTTTCCTGACTGCTATATTCATTTTTGTATCTCTTATTTTACATCAAATTTATATATTAAATCCTGAAAGCATATAAGGAGTGATCATTGTGAAAATCAGGCAAGATGCATGGTCCCATGAAGACGATCTATTATTAGCTGAAACAGTTCTCAAGCATATTAAAAACGGAAGCACTCAGCTCCGTGCGTTTGATGAAGTCGGAGACGAATTAAACAGAACTTCTGCTGCATGTGGTTTCAGATGGAATGCAGTGGTAAGAAACCAATACGATAATGCGATTCAACAGGCTAAACGGGAAAGAAAGCAGAGACAGCGACAGGTTGCTATTCAAGCAGTAGCCCCGCAGAGCTTTTCTTCTCCCCAGACCAGTTTTTCTCCTCCCATGGAAGAAGAGATGAGTTTGCATAAGGTTATTACCTATTTATCTTCTCTTTCCTCCCAGTCAAATGATAGATACGCTGTTAACCAGGAAAACAGTCAATTAAAAGAGGAAATTACTGCCTTAAAAAAACAAATTACTTCCTATCAAAATGAACTAAAGCAACTAAAAGAAAAAATATACTTCAGTAGAAGAAGATTATAAATCACTTATTGAAATTATGAACCGTGCTCGCCGGATGGCTTTTTTAGGTGACGAAGACAGAAACATGACCTCCAGTTTCCGGATGGATAAAAACGGTAACCTTGAAAAAATCGCCAAAGCGGAATAGGCAGCGAAACCATAGTGAAGAGTGAAAAGGGTAACCCGTTTGTCCGGGTTACCCTTTTTCCTTATCATATCTCTGAATTTCAATGGGCTCCAAAAGGCGGCTCATGACATGGCCCGTAGCGATTAATCCAGCTACCGAAGGAACAAAAGCATTGGAAGAAGGAGGGATCTTTGCTTTTCGTATTTCTGCCTTTTCAGGAGCAATTTCTTTTCTTACTTCCTCTTTGATCTGAATAGGAGACTCTTCTGAAAAGACTACATCTATTCCCCCGTAAATTCCCTCTTTTCTAAGCTTTCTTCTTATCACTCGTGCCATCGGATCATAAGATGTTTCGGAAATATCTACAACTTTCAGCTGCGTCGGATCCATTTTGTTTGCAGCACCCATGCTTGAAATAATAGGAATATCCCTTGTTAAGCACTCTTTCATTAAATGTACCTTATAGGAAATGGTATCAGAAGCATCAATAACGAAATCGAGCCCATGTTCAAAAAAAGCTTCATAGGTCTCTTCTGTGTAGAACATTTTTAAGGCAACAATGTCACACTCAGGATTAATATCTAAGAGTCGTTCCTTCATCACGTCTACTTTCGGTTGTCCGACAGTGGAAAGTAAAGCGTGAAGCTGGCGGTTTACATTTGTAATATCTATATTATCCTTGTCTACCAACACTACTCGTCCTACGCCTGAGCGACCCAGTGCTTCAGCTGCAAAAGAACCTACTCCCCCGATTCCAAGCACAGCTACAGTTTTATTTTTTAATAGCTCCAGCCCTTCTTGTCCGATAGCTAACTCATTTCGCGAAAATTGGTGTAACATGCTTTTCTCCTCTCCCTTTATCTTCATGCGGTGACAAAATAAAAAACCCGGGGATTCCCCCTCGGGTTTGTTCGTTATGTAGGTCAAAAAAGTCCCGCGGTGCCGTAAAATTGACCTTGTTTTGAAGCCTGCTCCTGGCAGGTGGGTGCCTTGTTCAGATCTTCATACTTCCACAAAAAGAGGCGTGTACTCCGAAAAGAAACGACAGGCTCCCGATGTTGAAGTGTTGGCTCAAAACGTATAGTACCTACGTACACCTCAGGACTCTCTTATTGCTTAAATATATGATAGCATGAGAACCATAGGCGGTCAATATAATTTGCTCTTTTACGAAGAACACTAAATAGGTCCTAATTTCTCAAAAAAGGAGGAATTTTGGTTTATTTTTTTCAACCTTTGGGTATAAATGTCACTTGCTGATTGAAAGGGAGGTGAATGAAAAAAGAGTTCTTCTCTTTTCAGAACCTATGACCATGGAACCGTTAGCTATTCAAGAAGTGCTGTATATTGAACAAAAAATTGAATGGACTGAAAAATTTACCGTAGAACACATTGAATCAATGAAGCTTTTTGATGACAGGATAATAGTATTTGACCAGGAATATTATCTCACCCATATATTTGATATTTCTTACCGTCAGGAAAGCTGTAAAATGGGTTTTTTATACCTTCATACGAGCAAGGGCGTACGAACCTATTATATTCGAAAGGATCCTTCCTCTTTTATTCAGGCATTTAAACAGCAGCAATCTTAAAAAAGAAGATTGAGCAAAACAGAACCCTTAAGGATAAAAAAGTTTTGATCATCATAATCCGAGGAAAAGCTAAAGCCTTTTCCTTGATTCACCTTTGGGGAAAGCTGCGCTAGCAGCCATTGTCCATAATTTCCTGAAACGAAACAAGTGACCCGCCTGTTTCAGGAAACAAAGCAGATTGCAAAGAAAATCCAGGATATGCCCTATCCTGGATTTTTCTCTACCTACATGTGATTTTGAGACAGCCTCATTCTTTTTCTCGGTTGTCTTCCGTCTCTTTCTTTATTCTTTCTTTCCTTTGGATACTATTTTTAAGTTAAGCTCCTTTAACTGCTTCTCGCTTACTTCTGATGGAGCTTTTGTCAAGAGGTCGCTGGCACTTGCCGTTTTAGGAAAAGCGATGGTATCCCGAAGGTTGGTGCGGCCTGATAAAATCATAACCAGTCTGTCAAGGCCAAGGGCAATCCCGCCATGTGGCGGAGTACCATACTCAAAAGCTTCTAACAAAAAGCCAAATTGGTCTCTGGCTTCTTCTTGAGAAAAGCCAAGAGCTGTAAACATTTTTTCCTGGAGTTCCCGTTCATAAATACGCTGAGAGCCTCCTCCAAGTTCGTAGCCGTTAAGGACAAGATCATATGCTTCTGCTCTCACCTGAGCCGGATCCTCATCCAGTACATTAATGTCTTCTTTTACCGGACGTGTAAACGGGTGGTGCATAGCAACATGGCGATTTTCATCCTCATCGTATTCCATAAGAGGAAATTCAGTAACCCATAGGAAATTAAATACAGACTTATCAATTAAGTTAAGTTCTTTTCCAAACTTCAAGCGCAAAGCACCCATAGCATCGAATACTACTTGCGGCTTATCTGCTCCAAAGAAGAGAAGGTCCCCCGGCTCCGCATCTAAAGCCTCGCGAATTGCTGCTGTTTCCTCATCACTGAAGAACTTCGCTATTGGTCCTTTTAATGCGTTCTCCTCAACCTTCAGCCAAGCTAGACCTTTTGCTCCATAAATGGCTACAAAGTCGGCAAGATCGTCTATTTCCTTACGAGACATAGTATCAGCCACACCTTTTACATTCAGGCCTTTTACAATGCCGCCATTTTTTACTGCCTGGGCAAAGACTTTAAAATCACTGCCTTTGACGATCTCTGAAAGCTCTACAAGTTCCATGCCAAAACGTGTATCCGGCTTGTCCGATCCATAACGATGCATCGCTTCTTCATATGTCAAACGAGGGAAAGGCGTTTCAATTTCTACACCATGTATATCCTTAAGCAAGGTAGCCATTAACTCTTCCATCATGGCCAGAAGATCTTCTTTATCCATGAAGGAGGTTTCAATATCGACTTGCGTAAATTCAGGCTGGCGATCGGCTCGTAAATCTTCATCTCTGAAGCAGCGAACGATTTGGTAGTACCGCTCAAGTCCAGATACCATTAACAACTGCTTGAATAGCTGCGGTGATTGAGGAAGAGCATAAAACTCACCATGATGCACCCGGCTTGGCACTAAATAATCTCTCGCTCCTTCAGGAGTGCTTTTTGTAAGCATTGGTGTTTCCACATCAAGAAATTCATGGTTGTCGAGGAAGTCACGAATGATCTTGGTAGTTTTATGACGAAGCTTGATTGTCTCTGTCATTTCTGGCCTTCTTAAATCTAGATAGCGGTATTTCAGGCGAACATCCTCCGTAATCTCCCCGTCGCTGTCGACAGCAAAGGGCAGAGCTTTTGAAGGGTTAAGAATTTTAATTTCATTTACCTGAACTTCAACCGTACCGGTCGGAATTTTGTCATTATAGGTTTCTTCTTCTCTTTTAATTACAGTCCCTTTTACATCTAACACATATTCACTTCTCACCCTGTCTGCTGTCTGAAGGGCCTCCTCAGAAATCTCCGGATTGAAAACAATTTGTACAATACCTGATCGGTCACGTAAATCAATAAAAATAACCTGTCCTAAGTCACGTCTTGTTTGAGCCCAGCCTTTCAACTGTACTTTTTCTCCAATTAATGCTTCTGATATTTCCCCGCACTGATGTGTTCTTCCAATCATATTGATTCCTCCATATTCTCTTTCATGTAAGTAATAAAATCACTAAGTGCTATTTCTTTTTGTTCACCTGTTTCCATATGCTTTACATTGATCTTTTCCGCTTCCAATTCATTTTCACCAAGAATGGCAGTGTATCTGGCCTTTAAACGATCTGCTGATTTAAACTGCCCCTTAGGTTTTCGGTCAATGTAATCCTTATCAGCTGTCAGGCCCTCTTTTCTTAATTCGTATAAAAGAACTGCTGCTTTATCTTTAGCTTTTTCTCCCATAGCAACTAAATAACAATCTATGGATTCTTTTATTTCAAGATTAATTTCCTGAGCTTCAAGTGCCATAAGGAGTCTCTCTAAGCTTAACGCGAACCCTATACCAGGTGACTCGGGTCCCCCAAGCTCTTCCACAAGGCCGTTATAGCGGCCTCCGCCGCTTAATGTCGTGATTGCCCCAAATCCTTTTCCTTCAATCATAATCTCAAAGGCTGTATTGTTGTAATAATCTAATCCACGGACCAACGCAGGATCAACCTCATAAGAGACTCCCATCTGGTCAAGGAGGAATTTAACCTTTTCGAAATAAGCCGTTGATTCTTCATTTAAATAATCCAAAATAGATGGAGCTGTTTTCATTAGCTCATGGTCCGCATCCTTCTTACAATCCAAAATGCGAAGAGGATTTTTTTCTAATCGCTCCTGGCAGTCACTGCAAAATTCATTGATTCTTGGTTGAAAATGATCAATTAGTGCTTGTCGGTGAGCTTCACGGCTCTCTTTATCTCCTAAGCTGTTAATCACCAATTTTAATCCTTTTAAACCAAGTTCGCTGTAGTAATCCATAGCAAGTGCAATTACTTCAGCATCTACGGCAGGATCGGCACTTCCAATTGCTTCAACACCAAACTGTACAAACTGTCTCATCCTTCCGGACTGAGGTCTTTCGTAACGAAACATTGGCCCGATGTAAAACAGCTTTGTCGGCTGCTGTGCTTCCCCGTGCATTTTATTTTCAACATAGGACCGTGCAACAGACGCGGTGCCTTCAGGGCGAAGTGTCAAGCTTCTCCCGCCTCTGTCTTCAAAGGTGTACATTTCTTTTTGTACAATATCAGTTGTGTCGCCAACCCCTCTTTGAAAAAGCTCAGTTTGCTCAAAAACAGGAGTTCGTATTTCTTTGTAATTATACCTTCTGCAAAGGTCGCGGCTTTTTCTTCAATATATTGCCACTGTTCGACTTTTCCAGGAAGAATATCTTGTGTTCCTCTAGGGATGCGTATATTCATGGTCAGTTCTCCTCTCCGATTTATACTTTCTTGATATCATTTCTTCGTTTCCGTCGGAATACACCTTAATTTTCCTATGTAAATAAACAAAAAAGTCCCGTCCCCTCGCTAAAACGAGGGACGAGACTTTCCCGTGGTGCCACCCTTTTTGAAACATATAGTTTCCACTTTTACAGTTAACGCCTGCTTACGGTGCTTTTTACTAAGATATCTTTTCAAAAGCACACCTAAGGAGTGTTCTTTCATCAAGTTGTTCGCAGAAGGGCTTTCAGCCTCGGGCACCTTCCTCTCTGACCGACTTGCACTTGACTACTTTTCTCCCTCATTGGTTCATTTCGTCTAAACTATTTGCTGTTTTCTATCATACGAATGAAGAGAAAACTTGTCAACAACTTCTCTTTTGCAGAGCTACCGAAGTCTGGACTTCTTCTTGCAAGCTGTCCTCTCTAGAGGAGCAGTAACCCCCCAAGGAGAAAGACTACTTTCTTCTAATTCCATCTTTTCATACGGAAAAGGGTCAGCCTTTATGCTCCCTTGAAGCGATTCATTAGAGACAGCTGTAGACATTGGAACCTTCACTACTCTCACCCTTTTAAAGTATTTAAAAAGTAGTATGGCCCCTTTGATTTTTTTAATCAAGGATTTTCAATAATCAATGTTACTGGGCCATCATTGTTTAATTCAACATCCATCATTGCTCCAAATTCCCCAGTTTCTACCTTGATGCCTTTTTCTCTTAATGAATCATTGAAATGCTCGTAAATAGTAACAGCATGATCTGGTTTAGCTGCACTCATAAAATTAGGACGCCGGCCTTTTTTGCAGTCGCCATAAAGAGTAAATTGAGAAACCGATAAAACCTCTCCATTCTGATCTAAGAGAGAACGGTTCATTTTCCCCCCTTCATCTTCAAAAATGCGAAGGTTGGCTATCTTTTCTGCTGTCCAATCTGCATCTTGTTCTGTATCCTCATGAGTGATGCCCACCAAAGCAACGATCCCTTTTCCTATCGAACCGATCACCTCGTTCTCAACTGTTACTTTTCCGTAACTCACACGCTGAATAACTACTCTCATGTTATTTAAACCCCTGTCCTGCTATTCAATAAATTTAATTCATTACACGGCGAACAGAATATATATCTGACAGCCTCTTAATTCTTTCCACCACTTGATGAAGGTGATCTACGTTGTGAATGGCAATACTCATATCAATCACTGCCAGTTTATTTTTGTCAGACCGGCCAGATACAGCATTAATATTTGTTCTTGTTTCAGTGACTGACTGTAGAACTTCATTGAGAAGGCCCCGGCGATCATACCCGGTTATTTCTATATCTACATTGTAGTTTTTCCGCTTTTCATCTGCCTCCCACTCTACTGGCAGAAGCCTTGTTTTTGCTTCTTCGGTATTAACGTTAGGACAGTCCTCACGGTGTATGGTGACCCCTCTCCCCTTTGTGATAAAGCCTACTATGTCATCTCCCGGGACGGGATTACAGCATTTAGAAAGACGGATTAACAGGTTGTCTACCCCTTTTACTCTCACACCGATACTTGTTTTTCTTCCAGAAGATTGGGGAGTCAGCTCTTTTACTGCCTCTGCAAGTGATTTCTCCTCCTGCTCTTCCTCTTTCTTTTGGCGGTATTTTTCAGTTAAGCGGGTCACCAGCTGCTTAGGACTGATTCCATTATAGCCAACTGCCGCAAACATGTCCTCTTCACCTGTAAAGCTGAACTTATTGGCAACTTCAGCAAGATTTTGTTCCGTCATAATTTCCTTTGGGTCAAAATCCTGTGTCTTAAGTTCCTTTTCAACCATTTCTCGTCCTTTATTGATGTTCTCTTCCCGACGTTCTTTTTTGAAAAATTGCTTGATTTTGTTCTTGGCATGAGAGCTCTGTGTCAGCTTCAGCCAATCCTGGCTCGGACCGTATGAATGCTTAGACGTGAGCATTTCCACAATATCCCCGGTTTTGAGTTCATGGTCCAGGGGCACCATTTTGCCATTTACTTTAGCGCCGATCGTCCTGTTTCCAATTTCGGTGTGAATCCGGTAGGCAAAGTCAATAGGAACGGACCCCCGTGGGAGCTCGATAACGTCCCCTTTTGGCGTGAAGACAAACACCATATCAGAAAACAAGTCGATTTTTAACGACTCCATAAATTCCTGGGCATCAGAAGCTTCGTTTTGCCACTCTATTATTTCCCTGAACCATGTCAGCTGGTCGCCTAAGGATTTTGACTCAGTTCCCCCTTCTTTATATGCCCAGTGAGCAGCAACCCCGTACTCTGCCACTCTGTGCATATCTTCGGAGCGAATTTGAACTTCCAATGGTTCTCCTTTAGGCCCCAGTACAGTAGTGTGAAGGGATTGATACATGTTTGCTTTTGGCATGGCAATGTAATCCTTGAAGCGTCCTGGCATCGGCTTCCAACAGGTATGAATGATGCCCAGAACCGCATAGCAGTCTTTAATGCTTTTTACAATTATTCTCACGGCAAGTAGATCGTAAATTTCATTAAACTGTTTCTTTTGCTTGACCATCTTATGGTAAATACTGTATATATGCTTTGGGCGTCCTTGTATATCTGCTGAGATATGAATGTCCTGCAGACTATTATTAATATTATCTATAACTTCTTCGATATATTGCTCTCTCTCTGCTCTCTTTTGCTTCATCAGGTTTACAATCCGATAATACTGTTGAGGGTCGAGATAACGAAGGGCTGTATCTTCAAGCTCCCATTTTATTGTTGATATCCCTAAACGATGAGCTAACGGAGCAAAAATTTCTAACGTTTCATTAGAAATGCGACGTTGTTTTTCCGGGGGAAGATGCTTTAACGTTCTCATGTTGTGAAGCCTGTCTGCCAGCTTGATTAAAATCACTCTTATATCTTTGGCCATCGCAACTACCATTTTGCGATGATTTTCTGCCTGCTGCTCTTCTTTTGATTTATATTTGATCTTTTTCAGTTTGGTGACTCCATCAACCAGCATGGCCACTTCACTGTTAAATGCTTCTTTCAACTGTTCAACCGTTACATCAGTGTCCTCAACAACGTCATGCAAAAAAGCACCAGCAATTGTGTCCGGGTCCATCTCTAGATCCACCAATATCCCTGCCACCTGGATAGGATGGAGGATATAGGGTTCTCCGGACTTGCGATATTGATCCTTATGGGCTTCTTCTGCATACTTATAGGCTCTGTCTAAAAAGAAACATCCTCTGCCGATAGGTACACTTTTGCCTTTTCCAACACTTCATCGATGGTCATGGAATCACCCTGCAAGCCTTTCATATTTCTTTATATTATCTTTAAGTTTATCATTCCTGTAAAGTACCATGCTTCTTAATATAAAACAAAGAGCGCTCCTAAGAGAGCACCCTCTGACGGCAGTCTATCCTTAAAAATCAACCAGTGAAAATAATTCGTATTGATCCAAACCGCTCCGTCCTTCAAGATAGGTGAGTTCGATCATAAAGGCCAGCCCTGCAACGATTCCCCCAAGCTCTTCTACAAGCTTGACAGTGGCCTTGACTGTTCCACCGGTGGCAAGAAGATCATCTGTAATAATAACTCTTTGTCCCGGTTTAATAGCATCCTTATGAATGGAAAGAGAATCGCTGCCATATTCCAATCCGTAATCCGCATCAATGGTTTCTCGAGGAAGCTTTCCTTTTTTTCTTACTGGGACAAACCCTTTTTCCAATTCATAAGCAATCGGACAGCCGACCACAAATCCTCTTGCTTCAGGCCCTACTATAACATCTGCGTTTTGTTTTCGGGCGAACTCAGCCATCTCATTTATAGCTTGCTTATATACCTTTCCCTCTTGCATTAACGTTGTAATGTCTTTAAAACGAATGCCAGGTTTCGGATAATCTTCGACTACTGTAATATGTTCTTTAAAATCCATGTTCTACCTTCTCCTTATTATCTTGTTCTCCTATATATAAAGAAACCTGGTTTTTTAATTCTTTATAGGAAGCGTATAAAAGTTCCTGTTCAACACGCGTACGCTCTTCATAACTGCGATACGTGGGGGAATCTTTGAGGTCTCTTTTAGCCGGAGCATCTTGCACTGTTATTAATCCGTTATTTATTGTAACAAAATCCAGCTCAGAAAACACCTTTGCCATTAATGAAACAGTGGAAGAAGACCATCCTTTCTTCTTGGCAAGAAGCTCTCCATGCTTTTTCAAATCGAAGGTGCCCTGCTTCTTTAAGAAACCGTAAAACCATTTAAAGTGATCCCTTGTAAGCCTGGTTTCAAAAAAGAAGCCGCCATGGTCTTTGAAGAGCAGATAGACCCTTTCAATCTGTTTAAGGTGCTTTAAAGCTTTGGAGAACTCTTCCATAGTCTTAGGCAAATCGACCATCACGATATACGTTTCCTTTTCTTTTTGAGGTGAAACATCTATTTCACTAACATGTATGATATCCAGATCTAAGACTTCTCTTCCAAATACCTCTACTGTTTCTCTTTCAAATGCTACACCTATCGTCTTATCAGAAGGAAGAGTTTTCAATAATTCAGTTGGCTTTTTCTCCCGACGACGGTCAAAAAGCTGCCATTCTCTCACAGCAAGATCTTCTAAAAAGAACTGTGGCTTTCGGTAACCATTCCATTCATTTATAGAAAGCTCCCCTACCGCAGAAACTTTCGTACCCGATTCAACTTCCTCACATAAATATCCAAGATGAAAGCCTACCCCTTCTAATTGATAATTTTCTTTTCCAAATAGCATTTTAAGATGGTTTTGGTTAGACCCGATCTTCTTTGCCGATTTAAGATCAACATCTTCAAGCATAATCTTCGGCTTAGGATTAGCTATTCCATAGGGCTCAAGCTGCTTCATTTCTTCGATCACAGCAAGCGTTGCTTGTTCAAGAGGCACAATCATGTCCACAGAAGTGACAGGAATAAAATCCTCCTCGCTCATTTCTTCATTTGCCTGTGAAATCAAGCGTGCTCTCAAGTCCTCAATATCTTCAACTTTCATCGTAAGACCGGCAGCCATCGGGTGGCCTCCAAAGTGTGGAAGGATGTCTCTGTTCTTGGACAGGTTTTTAAACATATCAAATCCCTTAATACTTCGGGCTGAACCTTTGGCTTCGCCTTTTTCCGGGTCAATCGCCATAACAATTACCGGCCGGTAAAACCTCTCTGTAAGACGGGATGCCACAATCCCAATTACACCGGGATTCCAGCCTTCCTTTGCTATAATAAGTACAGAGTTGCTTTCCGGAGGATATGCCCTCTCTACTTCCTCTACTGCTTCTTTCGTCATCTCACTGACAATTTCTTGTCTTTCCTTATTTAAATCATCGATCACTTCAGCCCACTCTTCGGCTTCTTCCGCGTTTGAAGTGGTAAGAAGGTGAACTGCAGGATCAGCAGAGTCCAGGCGGCCGGCAGCGTTTAAACGGGGGCCAAAAGCAAAGCCTACGTTGTCTGCTTCCATGACCTGTCCATCTACCCCGCAAAGTTTCTTTAAGGCCTGAATCCCTGGCTTGGAAGAGGATGTTAACTGTCTCAATCCGTAGGTTGCGAGCACACGATTTTCGTCTATAAGAGGAACTAAATCACTTATCGTACCAATCGCTACAATATCCAGCCATTCCTCAGGAAGCCGTCCTAACAAAGCATGAGCAAGCTTGAAGGCAACCCCGACCCCGGCCAATTCTTTAAAGGGATACGGACATCCAGGCTTCTTGGGTTGATAATACAATATGCCTCAGGTAATTCAGGAGGGGGTTCATGGTGATCGGTTACAATGACGTCAATTCCCAGCTCTTTGGCTGCAGCAATTTCCTTTACGGCAGCAATACCGGTATCGACAGTAATGACAAGGGAAACCCCTTCTTCTTTCGCTTTTTCGAAAGCTGGAATGTTTGGCCCGTACCTTCCGTGAAGCGATTGGGAATATACCAGCCAAACTCAGCTTTTAATTCCTTAAGCAGGAAAATCATAATAGAGGTGCTTGATACCCCATCAGCATCGTAGTCCCCGAAAACCAATACTTTTTCATTATTACTGACCGCTTCTTTTAATCTGTTAACCGCAGTCTCCATCCCATCCATAAGAAATGGATCGTGCAGCTGTGATATTTCTGTATGTAAAAACTTCAAAGCTTCTTCGGCACTTGTAATCCCGCGGTTCCATAATAACCGTGCGGTAACCTCTGAAATTTGCAGTTCTTTACTAAGTCGTTCAATATTTTCATTGGTCTCTTGTTCAACAATCCATTTTCGTTTCGATTGCAGCATAATAAAACACCCCTTGACCCACCTATTATACTAAAGGGGACAAGGGGAAACAATTGTTATCTTCTTTCATTTTCGTTATTTTCTTGAGCTTCTGCCTGCATTTGCTGTACCATCGGCTCCTCCAGTCCTTCTGCTGTTCTCCCGGGCATTCTTCTCATTTTTTGAATGACTGCCTGTACCAGAAGCCTGTTTTAATTGCTTATTTTCTTGCTGGAGACGGTAGACTTTTACCATTCCTACAAAACCCACAAGAAGTCCTCCCATTAAAACAGATCCTAAAATAATCAGCACTAAAGGCCAGTCAGCTGTGCCAAATAAATAGTTCACTTCTACCGGATCGACATTTATTACCGCAAATACTGCAATTAGCAAAGCGATGATAAGGCCGATAATTAACCGTATTGCCCCTTCATAGCACTCGCTCCTCCCAAATCAGCGGTTCTCTTTTTCTTCGGCTTCTTCGTATGGATTCACATGGACTAATACGTTATGCACATAATTTTCTTTCATTAAAATTCGTTTTACTTCTTTTCCGATTGCATGACCTTCCTCTACTGTAATTTTCGGATCAACCGCTATTTTTATATCAATAATGACATAGTGGCCATGTTCTCGGGCAAAGAATTCATCAATCTGAAGGACACCAGGCACCCCTTGTGCTTCTTTTTCCATTTTCTCAGTATCTTCTGGATGAAGAACATGATCAAGAGCATTGTGAATCGATTCTTTTCCAAGCTTCCAGGCCATTTTCATAATCAGGCCTGCAACAAAGATCCCGGCAGCCAAATCAGCATAGGCAAGCCAATCGATTCCATAAGCTCCTCCAGCAATGGAAGCGCCGATTCCTATTAAAGCAGCTAACGAGGAAAAGACATCAGATCTGTGGTGCCAGGCATCTGTCATCAATGCCTCGCTTTTATACTTTTTACCCAATTTATATTTATAGCGAAACATTAATTCCTTTACAACGATAGAAACGATAACTGCGTATAAAGCCAGGGTCTGAGGGACAGTTACAGGTTCAGTCATGTCCTGAATGGAGGAAAGGGCAATTTCGAAACCAACCACAAACAACAAGACGGCTACAATAATTGCTGCAACGGATTCAGCTTTCCCGTGTCCATAAGGATGATCTCGATCTGGAGGCAGCTTTGCAGCCCGGACTCCGATTAAAACGGCAACCGAACCTACCACATCAGAGGCGGAATGGACGGCGTCAGCTACTAAGGCACGGCTGTCAGCGATTACGCCAATCACTCCTTTTAAAATAGCCAATACAATGTTTCCAATGATTCCTACCCAGGCACCGAATTTCACTTTACTATAACGTTCTTCTTCAAATGTGGACATCGCAGCCTCCCTTCATCTCTTTTCACCTTTCTTTATTTTATCTAATATCGCTGAACTTACGCAGAAATTTTCAACCTCTCCAAACCCAATATCATTTGGTTTAATCTTCCATTTTATGAAAGCAGATAAAAAGCCATGGCTGCCGTACCATGGCTTTTTTATTCTTTTTGATTTACGCTTCCCTCTCTGCTGTTTCTGCAGGCTCAGGCTCTTAAATTTCCGTCTTTCAATTTGCTTCCACTTCCAAATGAGCCATACCTGCGAGGCGAGAAACAGAGACGAATACGTTCCTGCTACAAGCCCTACAAGCAATGCAAAGGAAAAGGATCGAATAGCTTCTCCTCCAAAAAGGAAAATAGCTCCTGCGGCAAACACGACAGTCAGGACTGTATTAATCGATCGGGCTAAGGTCTGTACGAGACTTTTGTTTACCACCGCAGACAGGTCTTCAAAGGTTTTGATTTTCTTTGCAAACTTCATATTTTCCCTGATTCTGTCAAAGGTAACAATTGTATCATTAATTGAATAGCCGACAATAGTGAGCACTGCTGCTATAAATGGTACATTCACTTCAAACTGAGTGATGCTGAACACCGCAATAATAAAGAAGGCATCGTGGACCAGGGCAAGGATAGCCGCTAATCCATACAAGAATTCAAATCGTATCGTCACATAAATGATAATACCCACAGAGGCAATCAGGATAGAAATCAAAGCGTTCATTGCCAGCTCCTGGCCAACCTGGGGTGAGACGGTACTTACATTCGGCTCTACTCCATATTCCTCGATAAAATAAACTTGAATTTCTGCAATCTCTTCTTGCTCGAGCATACCGATGAACCGGGCATGAGCCAATTCATTGTTGTCACCAGCTAAGGTTACATCGTCAGGTTCATATCCCTCACCAATTTGAGCGAATTCCTCATACACCATTTCTTCCGTAAAAGGCTCATCGCCTTGTACTTCGACCCGAGAGCCGCTTTCAAAATCAATCCCTAAATTTAATCCAAGAGTGGACAGAAGGATGACACCAATTAACATAAACGCGAGTGAAATACCAAAAAACTTTTTTCGGTGCTTAACAAAATCAATGTTCCGATTCTCAAAGTTATAGTTCACTGATTTCACTCTCCTTTACACCAAAAACCCTGGGCTTTTTATTAAATACCCGGCTTTTCACCCATAGACCTAAAAGGAGACGTGAGCCATACACTGAAGTTAAGAAGCTCGTTAAAATGCTGACAATCAGCATGACTGCAAAGCCTTGCACTGAACTGGTCCCGTAATAGAACAGAACACCTGCAGCCAGAATCGTCGTAATGTTTGCATCAAGTATGGTTGATAACGAACGGCGGCTTCCAGCTTTAAATGCCGACATCACAGATTTCCCTGATTTCAGTTCTTCTTTTATCCTCTCATAGGTAATAATGTTCGCGTCAACAGCCATACCGACACCAAGGATTAATGCTGCTATTCCAGGAAGAGTCAGCACGCCTTGAATCAGATTGAACATTAACATCACGATATAAATATAAGCAGAGAGGGTGATCGCGGCAATAATTCCCATAAACCTGTAATAGATGAGCATGTAGGCCAGGATTAACGCAATCCCGATAAAACCTGCATAAATTGTCATTTCCATTGCCTGTTCACCTAAAGAGGCACCAACGGCGTTTGAATATACTTCATTTAATTCAACGGGCAGGGCACCGGCATTCAATACTTCTGCTAAAAACCTGGCTTCCTCGATGGTGAAGTCACCTTGAATGACTATATTTTCTGTATACAGAGGCTGGTGTACCGTTGGTGCTGACAAGTACTTAGGATCAGCCTGCTGGGCTTCTTCATAAAATGAATCACCCTCTTCATAATCAAGCCAGATAACAAGGCGGCTTTCATACTGATCATAACGTTCCATAATGTCTTCTGTAATTTCACCAAAAGCATTTCCATCTCTTAATGTTACCCCGACTTCCGGCTGATTGGCTTCATTAAACGTGACACTTGCCCCATTTTCCGCAAGCTCGTCCCCAGAAAGCATTAAATTATCGTCCACATCCCGGAACGTGAGGTTGGCTTCTGTAGCCAAAAGCTCTCGTGCCTGCTGCTGATCCTCAACCCCAGCTAACTGGACACGAATTCTATCCTCTCCTTCAATCGAAATGTACGGTTCGGATACACCCAGGACGTTCACTCGTTGATTTAAAGCACTTACGGTTGCGTTCAGTGCGTCTTCCGTAATCTCTGTATCCTCCGTAGCTCTACTTGATACAAAATCTCAAAGCCGCCTTGCAGGTCGAGTCCTAAGTTTGTATCAGCTGCAAGATCGTCTGCAGTCTGGTAAATGACGCCTCCAAGCAAAAGGACAATCACAAAAAACACAGCAATTCTCCACATTCTTCCCATGTACCTTTCATCCTCCTTCGGCTCTATGAGCCTTTTCCCTGCTTTCAAACACAGGGAGAACCCCGGACAGATTAGCTCTCCGGGGTCAATGCTTAAGCTATGATCTATGTACGGTTTACAATAGTGTGCGCTGCAATATTTAGATTATACTGATAGACTCTTACACCTGTCAATCTGCTCTGGTATCTTCCGGCTTTTCCACTTCCCCCAACAAAGCCCCAAGTTCATCTTCATAGGAACTGCTAAGCAGGTCTGGGCCTTTATACGCTTCAATTGTAAGCTGATTCATATAATCGCTTACCCTTAATGTGAAAATTTCGTTAACAAGAGCATGAAACCTGATAAACTCTTTTTTCTTCTTTACTTTGTGCATGACACACTGCCATACTTCCTCATTTGTGGCCTTATCATAACCCATTAATTGAAATTCCTCTGTTTTGCTTGATAAGACTGGTTCAAGGTCATTCTTCCATACGTCGAATTGCTGTTCATTCTTCACAACAAAACCTCCTTGAAAGTTAAATGAAAAGAGGGTATGAAGCAATCCCTATAATGGTGGTGGCAATCACTACTCCAAAGCTTATCGCAAAAAACGCGGCACGAAAAGGGATAAAAAATAACACTGCCGCCAGGCAGGCCGAATAGGCCCCGGTCGTCGGCAACGGAACGGCCGTAAATAATATTAAGCCTGCAGCCCCCCATTTTTGAACTTGGGCCCCCTTTTTCATCGTGCGTTCAAAAACCCAATCATAAAACTTCTTGTAATACTGAAACCTGAGCAGCCACCTGCTGACAGGACGAAATAATAAAAGCACAGGTGCAATGGGCAAGAGATTGCCTAACAGGGCAAATAACAAAGCGGATTCAAACGATACCCCTAACAAGGCAGCTGCAGGAATACCTCCTCTTACCTCAATGACTGGAAATGCCGACAAAAGCAGCACAAGCAGTTCAGAAGGAAAAAACCAAAAGACTCCATTATCAACTCTGAAAAGGCCTCTTTCATGAATGACTCCCTTTCTGTCTGATTTCTTTCATTCTATGAAACTTGTCATGCTTGACCCTCTTCTTAGCATATTAATTATTGCGCGGAAATACCATCCTTTTTTGAAGGAGGAGGGAGATGTCAAAACAAACCTTCCTGCAGGGAACATTGATTTTAATTATGGCAGGACTGATCACACGCTTTTTAGGCTTTATTAATAAAATTGTTGTAGCAAGGATAATGGGGGCTGAAGGGGTAGGATTATATATGATGGCTGTTCCTACCCTGTTATTAATTATCACTTTAACTCAGCTTGGTCTGCCCGTAGCTATATCAAAATTAATTGCCGAGCTGATGCCGAAAACGACACAAAAAAGATGAAAAAGATTTTGGTTGTTTCTTTAGCTGTAACAGGATCTTCAAGTATTATCTTTACAATAGGAGTCATGGCAGCTGCTCCTTTTCTTTCCTCATTTCTCCTGACAGATGCCCGGGCTCTTTATCCCTTATTAGCGATTATTCCTATCGTCCCTATTGTTGCATTGTCTGCCGTGCTGCGAGGTTATTTTCAAGGCCGTCAGAATATGAGACCTACCGCATATTCTCAAGTTATAGAGCAGGTTGTCCGCATTACCTTAGTTGCTATATGCACGAAAGCTTTTCTTCCTTATGGAGTTGAATATGCTGCTGCAGGGGCCATGCTTTCAGTAGTAGCTGGTGAGCTTATATCTTTGCTCTATATGATCTGGATGTTTAAAGCTAAGAAACCTATGAAAGTTCGCAAACAGTTTTTCTCCTACGTCAAAGGAGGGAAGAAAACATTTAACGATCTCATGACGATTGCCCTGCCGACTACCGGCAGCCGTCTTGTAGGGTCCCTGTCGTTTTTCTTTGAACCAATTGTCGTTGCCCAGAGTCTTGCCATTGCCGGCGTCGCTACTGCGGCTGCGACTGCTCAATACGGTGAGCTCAGCGGCTTTGTGATTCCATTACTCACTCTGCCTACTTTCATCACTGCTTCCCTTTCAGTCTCACTCGTACCTGCCATTAGTGAAGCTGCAGCTAGAAATGACTACCGTACAATTCAAAAAAGGCTGAGACAGGCTTCCAGAGTAGCTTTTATTTCTGGTGGAATTTCAGTCGTGGTCTTATATGTATTTGCTGCACCAGTCATGGACCTTATGTATAACGCTCCTCATGCAGCTGTCTTTTTGCATGTAATGGCTCCTTTTACCATATTCCTTTATTTCCAAGGACCGCTCCAGGCAACCCTGCAAGCTTTGAATATGGCAAAAGCTGCTATGTACAACAGCCTGGCTGGGGCGATTGTTAAAATAGGAACCATTGCTGTTCTAGCCTCCCAGCCTGGCTTGGGAATCATGGGGGCAGCTCTTGGCATTACTGTCAGCATGGTTTTAGTGACACTGCTTCATTTTACAGCTGTGGCAAAAACGATCAGCATTACAATCGAAACAAGAGAAATTCTTTCCATACTGGTTATCATGCTTGGTTCAGGTTGGGCCGGACACTGGTTTTTTCATGAAGCCCTTCAGCATTCCCTCCTTCTTCCAAGGACAATACTTGCCCTCATTTTTACAGTGCTTTGTTACGTGGCAGGGTTATTTCTCTTTAGAATCGTAACGATAAAGCATGTGTTACGCTTGCCCTTCTTTACATTTTTTCAAAAAAATAGCCCTTACGCGGGCTATTTTTTGTTATCATCCAAATCCACAAACATGGTGCCATCTGCCCGGAAGGCACAGTATGATACTTCTTTAACTGTTTTAATTCCCGCTTTTCTTAATTCCCTTCTCAGCCAAAGTTCATTTTTGCCTGCTTTTTTTAAATGAGAATGCTGAATAACCCCGTCAATGATAAAGGGGAGAGGCATAGAAATTTGGTCTTCATCATTTTCTTCAAATACAGAGAGCTCTCCTGAAGGCTCCAGAATAGCAAATTCTACATCAGAAAGATCTTTTATGTTTTTTTGCCTTAACTGCATCATCAAGTCATCAAAATTGTATCTTTGTCTACGCATTTCCTTTTCATCTATTTTTCCCTCTTTAATAATGTATGAAGGAGTACCGTCTACCAAGTGGCGGATTTTTTCACTTTTCAAAGAAAGAAATGCTAAAGCAATTTGGATGACAGATAAAAGGACAATAGGAAGAAATGCTTCCAACATGGACATCCGAATATTTTCAATGGAGATGACCGCTAATTCTGCAATCATTATCGATACTACAAAATCCAATATCGAAAGCTGCCCAAGTTCTCTTTTACCCATAACTCTCAGGATGATCAGCAAGAAAATATAAACAAGCAATGTACGAATAAGGATAGTTACCGGATCCATACTATTCACCCTTCTTCCCGCTGCAATTTCTAATCACGGAATGTTAGTATGCCCCCTTTACTTTTTTTCATAAAGGAAACAAAGATACAAAAAATCCCTCGCTTTTTACAAGCGAGGGATTTTTTAGTTTGCTCTGGAAGTTGAAGTCAGTTTTTAGTAGAACATTAAATACCTTACATAAAGATAAATCGTTGATATCAGAAAAGACACTAAAGCAGTAGGGGCACCGACTTTAAAAAATTCATAATAAGAAAAGCCCTGATTTGCTTTTGCTGCAAGACCAGCAACAATCACATTAGCCGTAGCTCCAATAATCGTGGCATTGCTCCAAGGCACGCTCCAAGAGCCAACGCCCACCATAAAGGCTCAAGATGGCCAATACCATAGCTTTCAAATTCCAGTATAACTGGAATCATGGCTGCCACAAAAGGAATATTATCTACAAACCCTGATACAATGCCTGAAACCCAGAGAATAAGCAAGGAAGTCTGAGGCACGTCTCCCCCTGTATAATAAATCAGACTTCGTGCCATTTCTTCAATCAAACCTGATTCTTCTAAACCTCCAACGAGCATAAATAAACCGATAAAAAAGAAGATCGTTACCCATTCAACCTGTTTAAAAACCTCTTCTACATTAGACTCTTCATGCGTTAAAAACAAGAGAAGAAGGGCGCCACCCATTGCAATAGCCGTTAATTCCACCTGAAGCATAGGCTGGGCAATAAAAGCTGTTACCGTCAGAAACAAGACAAACACTGATTTAATTAAGACGGATTTGTTTTTAATATAAGAAGCTGCGTTGATTTCCATCAGCTTCTTTTGAGCCATATTGTTTTGATTCGTTTGAAACTCACCCTTGTAATAAAATGCAAGTCCAGCCATCACCACGATGAAAATTAACACTACCGGAGGTCCCAGGTGAACAATAAAATCATTAAAGGTTAAGTGGGAAACAGCCTGGCCGATCATAAGATTTGGCGGGTCTCCAATTAAGGTGGCCGTCCCTCCAATATTTGACGCCATTACGATAGCTATCAAAAAAGGAACAGCGCTCATTCCCAGGATTCCGGTTAAGGTAAATATAATAGGTGCTACCAAAAGAACTGTGGTGACGTTATTTAAAAATGCAGATCCTACTGCAGTGAGAACCGAAAACATAATTAACAGAGATATTGGCTTTCCACGCACGATTTGCGCAGCTTTCACGGCTACATATTCAAACATACCACTCTGACTGGAAACAGACACCAGGATCATCATCGAAAAAAGTAAAGCGATGGTATGCCAGTCGATGTACCGAAAAAAAGCCATATCCAAGTCAATAATTCCTGCAAAGAGCATTAAAGAGCCGCCTGCACATGCTACTAAAGCCCGGTTCCCCTTTTCTGTAATAAGAAAGAAATAGCTGAAAATGAAAATAGAGATGGTTAAGATAGCTTCAATCACAAGGCCGCCACCTTTTCTCGGGGTTTGTACTATTTGTATGAGCAGGCTGCCCTTAACATGAAACTTGTTTTTCTGCTTCGTACAAATCAATCTCCAATGGCAGGGACTAACAAGCTCTTGCTCTTAATTGATCTATAAAAAATTTTAAAAAGATCCTTTGAAAAGGATAGTACATTCTATTTAAGACGGGCCATGAATATACATGAGTACAAACTGTAAAAGAGGTGTGGACCATGGCGGAACAGCAACGGTTAATGACGGCAGTGTTCTATGGAACCGGGACCATCATTGCTCTTGTTTTTTTGTTTAGCTTCGTACTGTCTTTAATTCTTCGATTCACTAGTTTTTCCGAGCAATCTCTAACATGGCTTGTGGTTACTCTGTCTATTGGCGCAATGCTGGCTGGAGGAATCACAGCAGGGGTACGATCCTCTTCAAGAGGTTGGCTGACAGGATTTCTTGCGGCTCTTCTTTTTGTTTGCTTAGCTTTTTTAGTTCAATTCTTAGGCTTTGATAATGCCTTTACAGGACACCAAATGTTAATGCATGCCTTATTTCTCGGAACTGCAACGTTAGGAGGCATGATAGGAGTCAACCTTTCTTCTAATTAAGATTGTTTACTACGCTGACATTGCTGACAATCTTGCATTGCAGCTAAATAAGAAACAGGCAATATCCGTATAAAGGCCTGACTCATTGAATTAAGTTTTATTTCTATAAGCAAAAAAGCACACAGCCTATGTATGAGCTGTGTGCTTTGTATGTAGAAGTCATGAAGACTTAATTAATCTTCATTGACAACTTCTCTTACTGCACTGCGGTCAAAAGTCAGCTTACGGTTATCGTTTACAAGAACGATAATCGTATTTTCATCTAACGCATCGATCGTTCCGTGCAGTCCGCCAATTGTGACAACCTTGTCCCCTTTTTGCAAGTTATCGTGCATCTCACGCACTTGCTTTTGACGTTTTTGCTGAGGACGAATCAGCAGGAAGTAAAAAATAGCAAACATCAGGATCAGCATAATTATAGCTTCCATGAATGAAGTCCCTCCCTTCTTAACCTAATTGAATGAATTGTTAGAAGTTCTTGGCACCGGGCTTATTAAACCCATATTTCTCAAAGACCTCGTCACGGAAGTCCAGCAGACGGTCTTCTCGAATCGCTTGTCGAACCTGCTCCATTAATTCTAACAAGAAATAAAGGTTGTGGTAAGAGGTTAACCGAAACCCGAATGTTTCATTGCATTTGACTAAATGACGAATGTAAGCCCGAGAGTAATTTCTGCAAACATGACAGCTGCAATTTTCATCTAATGGCCCAAAGTCTCTGGCATACTTAGCATTCCTGACCACAACTCTTCCAGTACTTGTCATACAGGTCCCGTTGCGCGCAACACGAGTAGGCAGGACACAATCAAACATGTCAATGCCTCTGATAACTCCGTCGATCAATGAATCAGCTGAACCTACCCCCATTAAGTAACGAGGTTTCTCTTCAGGCAGCAGGGGTGTGGTGAATTCAAGCACCTTATTCATTACATCTTTCGGCTCTCCTACCGATAATCCACCTACAGCATACCCGGGAAAGTCAAGAGAAATCAAGTCTTCTGCTGATTGTTTCCTCAGATCTTCATATTCTCCTCCCTGTACAATCCCAAATACAGCTTGTTTTTCAGTATTTTTATGAGCCTCCAGACAACGCTCTGCCCATCTGCTTGTCCGCTCTACTGATTTCTTCATATAGTCTCTCTCTGCTGGATAAGGAGGACACTCATCAAACGCCATCATAATATCTGAGCCGAGAGAGTTTTGAATCTGCATGGCCTTTTCAGGGGAAAGAAAGAGTTTTTCACCGCTAATATGATTACGAAAATGCACTCCTTCTTCCTTTATATCCCGCAGATCACTCAAACTGAATACTTGAAACCCTCCAGAATCTGTGAGAATAGGCTTTTTCCAGTTCATAAAGCTGTGAAGGCCGCCTGCTTCTTCAATAATATCTTCCCCAGGTCTGAGCCAGAGGTGATAGGTATTGCTTAAAATAATCTGAGAACCCATTTCTTCTAGTTCTTCAGGGCTCAATGTCTTTACTGTGGCAAGGGTGCCTACGGGCATAAAAATCGGAGTCTCTATCGATCCATGAGGGGTATGGATGCGGCCTAAGCGCGCCCCGGATTGCTTACATGTCTTAATCAATTCATATGTTACTGCTGTCATTTGAATCCTCCCTGTGGGTAATAAACATAGCGTCTCCAAAACTGAAAAAACGGTATTTCTCCCTCACCGCTTCGTTATAAGCCTTTAGAATAGTTTCTCTTCCGGCGAGCGCACTCACGAGCATGACTAACGTGGACTTTGGCAAGTGAAAATTTGTAAGGAGAGAATCAATACCTTTAAACTGATAACCTGGATAAATAAAAATATCTGTCCAGCCTGAGTCTTCACGAAAAGACCCATTATTTCTGCCAGCTATTGTTTCCAGTGTCCGTGCTGAAGTTGTCCCTACTGCAATAATATTGCCGCCCTGCTCTTTTGTTTTATTCAATAAATCTGCCGTTCCTTGACTCATTTGATAAAATTCAGAGTGCATGACATGTTCACTAATTTCATCTACAGCAACAGGGCGGAAGGTACCTAATCCTACATGAAGCGTAATGGTTGTCACGTGAATACCTCTGGCTCTTGTCGCGTCCAGAAGCTCATTAGTAAAGTGAAGGCCTGCTGTTGGAGCAGCTGCCGACCCATCTTGTTCCGCGTAAACGGTCTGATAGCGTTCACGATCATCCAGCTTCTCTTTAATATAAGGAGGAAGCGGCATTTCACCTAAGGATTCAAGGACCTCAAGGAAAACACCTTCATATTGAAAATCAAGCACACGACCTCCATGTTCTAACACATCAGTGCAAACAGCTTTTAATCGGCCGTCTCCAAATTCAATCACTGTACCTGGTTTGACCCTCTTTGCAGGCTTTACCAGCGTTTCCCATTCATCGCCTTTTACTTGTTTGAGTAGCAGGACTTCTGCCTGACCACCGGTTTCCTTTTGGCCGAGAAGGCGAGCTGGAAGCACCCTTGTGTCATTTAAGACAAGGGTGTCTCCTTCTTTCATGTAATCTAAAATGTCCGGAAAATGTCTGTGCTCTACATTTCCATCAGCAGGGTTTACTATCATTAATCTGGAAGCATCTCTTTTTTTCAGAGGAGTTTGAGCGATCAATTCCTCTGGTAATGTAAAATCAAAATCATTGACGTTCATTACGTCTACCTCTTTTCTTTCTGGCGCTGCGTAAACAATCTTTCTCATCATACAAAAAACAGGTATCTGTGACAAGCTTTACCTAAATCGTCCAATAATAAAAAGGATAATCGACAATACCACACTGATAATGATTGAAGTAACAATCGGAAAATAAATCGTTGTATTTCCTCTTTTTAAAAAGAATATCCCCTGGCAGCTTGCCAAGAGATATGAATTTTCCTCCTACTTGCCAAATCAGCCCAAAGATAATTAATGCTATTCCTATTCCGATAATTATTTTGGGAAAATCAGCCATTTTTTGGCACCTCCATATTGAAATGCTCGTAAACAAGGTGGGTTACAACTCTTCCTCTCGGGGTTCTTTGCAAAAAGCCGATTTGCAGCAGATAGGGCTCATATACGTCCTCAATGGTGTGAGACTCTTCGCCTATCGTAGCAGCAATGGTTTCAAGCCCTACCGGACCGCCACGGAACTTTTCAATAATATTTAATAAAAGCTTGTGATCGATATGATCTAACCCCAGCTTATCTACCTGGAGCCTTTCAAGCGCATCCATTGCAAGCTCTGTTGTGATTATCCCGTTTCCCTGCACCTGGCAAAATCTCTGACCCTTTTTAACAGACGGTTTGCTATTCTCGGGGTTCCTCTGGATCGGCGGGCCATTTCCCCGGCTGCCTCTTCCTCCATCTCTACCGTAAGCAGGTCCCCTGTCCGACTCACAATATCAGCAAGTTCTTCTTCTTTATAGTATTCCAGTCTTGAGAGGACGCCAAACCTGTCCCTTAACGGAGCAGACAGCATCCCCGCCCTCGTAGTAGCTCCTACCAGGGTAAAAGGAGGAAGATCCAATCGGACGGATCGGGCGGTTGAATCCTTTCCAATGACTATATCAATACAAAAATCCTCCATAGCCGGATAAAGAACTTCTTCGACCGACCTTGGCAGTCTGTGAATTTCATCAATAAATAATACATCCCCAGGCTCTAAAGCAGTCAGAACCGCTGCTAAATCACCAGCCTTTCAATGGCAGGGCCAGAAGTCGTCCTTATATTGACTTGCATTTCATTAGCTATGATCATCGCAAGCGTTGTTTTACCAAGTCCGGGGGGACCATAAAGCAGGACATGGTCCAGGCATTCCTCTCTCATCCTGGCTGCTTCAATAAAGATCTTCAGGTTTTCTTTTACCTTTGTCTGCCCAATGTATTGGTCAAAATCAAGAGGGCGTATCCCTTGATCAAAGGATTCTTCTTCAGCCTGGGCTTCTTGTGAGATAATTCTCTCGTCCATACTTACCACCCTCTCTTCATTAATTTAACATGAGCTGAAGAGCTTTTTTCACATATTGGTCAGCAGAAAGCTCTTCTTGTTTGAGTTTCGGAGTGACTTTGCTGATTTCCTTTTCACCATATCCTAAGGCCCTTAAAGCCTCCAATGCCTCCTCAAGGGATGACATTGAAGCTGTGGATTCCTTGTGGGATGCTTCTGCAAACAAGCCTTCGGCCTCTACATATCCCAGCTTTCCTTTCAGGTCTAAGATCATCTGTCTGGCTGTCTTTTTGCCGACACCAGGAAATTTAACTAGAAATTTTTCATTTTCCTGTTCGATGGCTTCAACTACTTGATCCGGTCGTCCAGATGCTAAAATGGCCAACGCACCTTTTGGCCCAATTCCGGAAACCTGTAGAAGCTGCTGAAAAAGCTCTCTTTCCTGACGAGCCGAAAAGCCGTATAAGCGAATTGCGTCTTCTCTGACATGCTGGTATGTATAAACGGTTACTTCTTTTCCTTCATCCTTTTGATAAATGAAGGGATTAGCACAATAAACAAGGTATCCGATTCCTTGAACATCCATCGTAATAAATTCAGTCTCTATATAAACGATCTTTCCTCTGACAAACTCAATCACTGTTGCTTCTCTCCCCATGGCATTCAATTATAAATGCGAACGTGCATTTCCTTTATCATAGCAAATATATGGCAAGGTGGAAAATAACTCTTTTGTCGAATCTTTTCCATGTCAATGATTTTCCCCTATTCGAAGGCTTTATTTTGACTGATCTCATGAAAAAAAGCAGCCTTTCGGCTGCTGGAGCTTAGAGCTGTTGGGTATGTCCTCTCAACAGCCTGCTATTTTAGTAATAGGCCTTTCTTGCACGATAAGCGAGGTTTTGGTCATGAAATATATAAAGAAGTGGCTCTCACCAAGGGTGAAACCCCTTGTTTACCAGACTTTTATCCAAGCCTCATTCACATTTGTTCTGCTTTGGCTTCTTCAAGGACTTTTAGGACACTTTCGTATGTTTCTTTGGTTTTTACAGGAATTCCTTCCCCTAACTGCTCAAGATAATGACTTTCCAATCTCTCTGTATCAATTTGGTAAAAAGACTGAATGACTTCATTACCCTCTGGTCTTCCTTTAAATATAGTAAGAACACCGTTTTCATCTAAGCCAAAATAGCCGCTCCATTTTAACAGGGGAGAAATATCTTCAATGTCCTGTGTAAAAACAATTCTTTCATTATTTTGATCCTTTAACGACCATCCGGAATAATGAGCCCAAAAATCTTCTTGTGCCCAAATGGTCTCCTCAATCGTCTCTTCACTTATCTGGCCATCTAAATAACGTCTTTCAAGCACTACTTTTACCGTTTTAGGCCCTTTGACTGTTTCAACACTTTTTTCTAATTCCAGACTTTCCTCTTGATTGATCCTGCTTTCTCCACTTGTATTTTCTTCAGAACCAAGTAGAGCTGTAGAGGCATAAGAAATGACAAACAATAAGGCTAATAAAGCTGTCATCAAGAAAATAGCTGATTTCTTTACGCTTACTTCTTTTTTACTCATACTTTTCACCGCCAAAAAAAGCTTCCATTTTGGTATAGTGTCACCAATATTGGAAGCTTTTATGCAGGAGTTTAAACCTCGAGCCGATCAAGCTGCTTTTGATCTATTTGAAAATTATGGTACACACTTTGTACATCATCGTTATCTTCGAGGGCATCAATAAGCTTAATCATTTTTTCAGCATCGTTGTCCCCAAGCTCGGACATGGTTGTAGGAACCATCGTAACTTCCGCTGTTTTAAAGGTGTATTCAGATTTTTCAAGGGCATTTTTCACGCTCTCAAAATCCTCCGGATCTGTCAATAATTCGTATGATTCTCCCAACACTTCAACCTCTGCAGCCCCTGCTTCTATGGCATCCAGCATTAAATCCTCTTCATCTCCCTCTGCCGATTCCTTATCTATGGCAAGTACCCCTTTTCGTTGAAACAAGAAGGATACACACCCATTTTCACCTAGGTTCCCGCCGTTTTTGTTAAAAGCAAGTCGCACATTAGCGGCAGAACGGTTCTTATTGTCCGTAAGAACTTTCACCATAACAGCAGCCCCTCCCGGGCCATATCCCTCATAAGTTAATTCTTCGTATGTAACTCCTCCCTCTTCACCTAGAGCTTTCTTAATTGTACGTTCAATATTATCGTTTGGCATATTCTCAGCTTTGGCTTTGCTTAATGCCAGCCGTAATCTCAGGTTCGTTTGTGGATCATCTCCACTTTCTCTCACTGCTGCAAATATTTCAGTGGATATTTTGGTAAAAACCTTCGCTCTTTTAGTATCCTGACTTTCTTTTCTTCGTTTTATATTATTCCATTTAGAATGTCCTGCCATTAGGCTTCACCCTCTCTCCTTGCATTCCGTATTCTATACTATCATAACAGAGGTCAGCGAACTCCCTGAGTAAAATGAGCGAGTAAATATCAGAAAAATTTGTTGCCTGTCATATTTCTCATATTAAAAAAGGGCCCGACAAAAGCTAGGCTTTTGGGACCCTCTTCCAAAGTTAACGGCTGCGTTCAAAAGGACGTTGAGCAAAGTTTGCTACATCTTGAATCATATCGGTTATTGTTTCTCCAACTTCTTCAACAGGCGCTCCGCCTCTAAGCTGCTCATCAATGTTTCTAACGTTGGTATATTGCTCTTCATCAGACACGACATAAACATTTTTTTGTCCGTCAAATGCCTGCTCTACTTTTCTCTCGATACGGTTGCCTAACGTTTGTTTTTGTTCATCATTAATACCAGTGGTGTCGATGCCAATCAATACATCATCTTCTCTTACAATGACACGAGATTCGTTAACAGTGTCCATTTTTCAACTGCATTTGAAATCTTCTGTGCTGTTTGTGCATCATAATCTTGATGGTAATTTCCTAATGCCTGAGGCTGCTGTTGAGTTCCAAATCCTCGATTTCTTTGAACTCCCTGGCCAGCTTGCCCTTGCTGTTTCTGGGCCCCCTGACCTGTAATTCCTGCCCCGGTACCTGCTCCACGCTGCTGCTGGCGAGCATTCAACGTGCCATTTTCACCAACCATACCAGGCCCGCCTACACGGCCGGTACGAGGAGCCAGCTGGTTTTGCATTCCATGGGTCATCTGCCTTCTTTCATTAAAAGCGCCAGTACCTGTCATTGTTCCGCCATAGGTACGGTCACCCCCGGCAAATCCGGTAGTTCCTCCCATTTGGCCGGCTCCCCTGCGGTTGCCTTGCCCCAATCCAGCTCCTGCTCCCATGCCATCTCCTGCACGGTTTGCACCTACATTACCAGTACCTGTCTGGTGTCCTCTTGTTCCCATATTACCAGCGCCCATACGATGACCAGTTCCCATACCTGCTCCCCAGCCTGTTCCACGCTGGATATTGTCACCTGTACGGCGGTCATCCACAGTCAGCATATCTGTAACGGGACCTTCACCACGATAATTATTACGCTGGCCAAATTGACCAGTATCACCACGTTGATCTAAACCTTCATATCCAAAATTTCTTGTATCTTGAGCGCCCATGTCGGCATTTTGATTATCTGCTCCACATCCAGCCAGCCCTCCAGCAATTATAGAAGCTGCTGTAATACTTAAAGCGAATTTTTTCATATTTTAAAACCTCCTTTCACCGATTAGGGTGAGTAAAGGAGGCTTAAAATAAACTGTTAGTTAGAGGAAAGAGTGGTAATCTCCCTAACGTTCTTTATACACTAGGTTTTATTCTTCGTCTTCCTCTCGCTGATATGGCTGAGGAGCTTCCATCTGACCATTTGGCCACATTCCATTGTAAAAATTTTGAGGGAACTCACCATTCATTGGCTGCATCATACCGCCATTGGTGAAATAATCTTCAAAGCCTGCCTGTGGCCACTGCTGATCTGGCCATTGCTGAGCCGGATCAAATTCCTGGCCAAGGTCGTGCATAGGCATCATCGGCTGCATTGGCTGCATCATCGGCTGCATCATTGGCTGCATCATTGGCTGGGCTCCATATCCAAAATAATCCGGATAAGCTCCCATCCCCATACCATAAGGATGAGGTGCAGGCTGATAACCTAAAGGAGCACACCCTGGCATCACCGGAGTCACAGGAATCCAATGCACAGGAGATGGTGGGCACGGATAAGGTTGCTTCAATGGTTTATGGACCTCTGGTGCTTTCGGCATTGGCTGGTGGACTGGCAATTTAGGTGCCGGAGCTGTAGGTGCCACTTTTTTAGGTTTCTTCATTTCAGGTTTTTTTATCTCTGGTTTTTTTATCTCTGGTTTTTTTATCTCTGGTTTCTTTATTTCAGGCTTTTTCATGTAAGGCTCTTTCTTAGGTGCAGGTTTTTTTACAGGAGGTTTTACTGGCATTTTTTTCTTAGGTTCTGCTTTTGGTTTTGCAGGGGGCTTCGGTTTAGGCTGTACCTGCGGCTGGTATGGTGATTTGTAAAAGTTGATATTCATCTGCTGCTGCGGCTGAATGTGTGACACATGAGGCTGCTGTGGTTTCATTTCTGGCATTTTAATTTCTGGCATTTTAATTTGTGGCGGTTTTGGCGGCTTTGGAGCTTCTTTTTTCTTTGGGGCTTTCTTTACAGGCTCTTCATAAACAGGCTTTTCCTTCACTGGTTTTTCTTTCACCGGCTTTTCCTTCACTGGCTGTTCTTTTACAGGTTGTTCTTTTACAGGCACTTCTTTTACCGGCTGCTCTTTAGGTTGATATTCTTTCTTTACTTGCGGCTTTTTAGGTTCTTCTTTTTTAATTTGAACGCTTTTTGAAGGAACCTTAATTTTCATTCCCGGCATAATCATATCAGGGTTAGCCAGATGAGAATTCGCTCCCTTTAATTCTTCAAAGTCCACCCCGTATTTTTGTGCCAGATTCCACAACGTATCTCCTTTTTGGACGATATGAATTTTCATGCATTTTTCCCTCCTATAGGAACTGCAAATATTTATATAAATAACAATAAGGCCACACATTCTTCTTTGAATACAAACTTGATTTTCGTTCAAGCTACTCAGCACAACATATGCTGAAATCTCTAGTCATATGCCAAGGGACTCTTCGCACACGACAAGGGGAGCATGGTACAATAAGGAGTGTACTTAGGAAATAAATACTAATAAAGTCTGCACGTTTCTGGCATGCACTTTACCATAAACGGAAGGGAGAATAGTGGTGGAAGTTAATAAAGAAAAGATACTTGGAGAAAAACGCAGGAACTTACTTTTACAATGGCTTCGAGAATCTTCCAGCCCATTAACCGGAAGCAAACTTGCTGAACGTACCAATGTAAGCAGACAAGTCATTGTACAGGATATCTCTCTCCTTAAAGCAAGAAACTATCCAATTTTAGCCACAGCACAGGGGTATATGCTTATTCCCGGGGAGACGGAAAACATGAAACGCAAAAAATTGTCTGTTTTCATGAAGATGATCCTGCAGTAACTGCTAAAGAGTTAAACTTGATTGTAGACCATGGCGCCACAGTTATCGATGTTTCCATTGAACATCCTTTATATGGGGATATCACTGCCTCTTTAATGCTTTCAAGCCGAAGAGATGTAAAACAGTTTATCGATAGGCTCTCATCAAGTAATGCTGGCCTGCTTTCAGCCCTGACTGATGGAACGCACTTACACACGATAGAAGCCGCATCAGACGAAGTCCTTGATGAAGTAGTACAGATTCTTGATCAGGAAGGGTTTCTCTTAAAATAGTTAATAACATGCAAAAAACCCTGCTCCATTTATTTAGGAACAGGGTTCTTAACGCCTTCTTCTACGTTTTGTAACGAAAAACAGGGATAACTCCCAAGGACTCTTACCCCACAGCCGAGCGCTTCAAGCTCTTGAACTACTCCAGGGATTAACACCTCATCCATTGCCTGATCCACATCGATCACAAAAAAGTAATTACCCAGGCCCGTTTTCATGGGACGAGACTCTATCTTTGATAAATTCAGCTTTCTCCATGCAAAGGCTGAAAGCACCTGGTGAAGAGCTCCTGAATAATCGGAAGGGAGGGTTACCATTAAAGTTGTTTTCTCACCGGTCTTTAAAGAAGAAGAGACTTGAAACGAAGTCTCTGGCCTTTTTAAAATGACAAACTTTGTATGGTTATTCACATAGTCGTGAATGTTTTTCTGGGCGATTACAAGGCCGTATTTTTGTGCTGCAAGTTCATTAGCAATAGCAGCAATAGGCCGGTCAGACTCTTCCAGCACTTTTTTAGCGGCCGCTCCTGTGGAATTTGTATATTGCAAGTCACTTCCAGGCAGCTCTTTGTTGAGAAAGTCATGGCATTGTGCAATGGCATGGGGATGAGAATAAATTTCTGTACATTCCTTCCATTTATCTGCCATTGAGGGGGCTACAAGAAGATGTTGTTCTATAGGAACTACTATCTCTCCTATTATCGGGAGGGTATGCTTGTGTATTAAGTAATCCATGGATAAGTTAACTGAACCCTCAATTGCATTTTCCAAAGGCACAACTGCTAGATCTGCTTCCTTATTTGCAACAGCATCCATACACGCTGGAATAGTTGAAAATGGAAGGTGGGATCCTTCTTTAAATAACCCTTTTACCGCCAACTCCGTAAACGTTCCTTGGGGGCCTAAATAACCTATGGTCTTCATATTCTTTAAACAATCCTTTCTTCCGGTCTCCTGTCATCTCTTATGAACCTGAACCGATGATTTCCACGCTTACCACCGCTTCAATTTCCTTAATCTTGGAGACAAGCTGGCGCAGCTCCATGCTTATAGCAGCAGTATCTATGGTTAATGTTACATTTGCTCTTCCTTGCAGTGGGATGGTCTGGTTGATCGTAAGAACATTAGAGTTCGCTTGTGCCACTACTCCTAACAACTCTGATAAGGAACCAGACCGGTCTTCTAAATGTATTGACAGAGTAATGATTTTCTCTTTTATCATCGTATGAAAGGGAAAAATGGCGTCCCTGTATTTGTAAAACGCACTTCTGCTCAAATCCACCCGTGTGACAGCGTCTCCTACTTTCGTTTCCTTGCCGCTTTCTAAGAGTGCTTTTGCATCTAATGTCTTTTGCATCGCTTCAGTGAGCATATCCTGCCTTACTAAATAAAATCGGTCAATGCGATCTGCCACAATTGTTCACCACCAGCGTTTTACTAATACTTAAAATAAGATTAGTCATGTCTTTACTCATTTGTCATCCTGACAAATAGTATAACTGTTTATTCATTATAAAGATGTATGACTTTTTTGACAATGTTTCTTGTTATGATATGGGCCCCTCATACATGGAAGAAGGCTGCTTTTACAGCAGCCTTCTCGCTATTCGATAAATTCAAATTCAAAATCAAGGAGACGTACGGTATCTCCGTTTTTTGCTCCTCTCTCTCTTAATGCTTCGTCTACTCCCATGTTACGAAGCTTTCTTGAGAACCTTCGAACAGATTCATCATGAGTTAAGTCTGTCATTTTAAAGAGTTTTTCAATACCGGCCCCTGACAAAACAAAGGTGCCATCATCATCCCTTGAGACAATAAAAGGTTTCTGTTCTTTTTCATATTTGTAAAGGACTCGCTGCTCTTGTTCTTCTTCATCATAGAGTGGAAATTCAGGTGTCTGTTCAATTAAGTCAGCGACCTTTAATAACAACTCTCTCAGTCCTTGTCTGGTCAGGGCTGAAATTGGGAAAACAGGGTAGTCTTCTGAAAGCTGTTCTTTGAATAATTCTAATTGAGCTTCGCTATCCGGCATGTCCATTTTGTTTGCTACGATGATTTGAGGGCGCTCAAGAAGTCGCATATTGTATTGTTTCAGCTCATCATTGATCTTAAGGAAATCTTCATAAGGATCTCTTCCCTCAAGGCCGGACATATCAATGACATGAACAATAACTCTCGTCCGCTCAATATGACGAAGGAATTGGTGGCCAAGACCTACTCCTTCATGTGCTCCTTCTATTAAACCAGGAAGGTCAGCCATCACAAAGCTTCTTCCGTCACCTGCTTCTACTACTCCAAGATTTGGGCTCAACGTTGTAAAGTGATAATCAGCGATTTTAGGTTTAGCGGCTGAAACAACGGATAGAAGGGTTGATTTACCTACACTTGGGAAACCCACCAGCCCCACATCAGCCAGCACCTTTAACTCCAGGTTTATAAATCGTTCTATTCCTGGCTCCCCATTTTCACTGATTTCAGGAGCCGGATTTGCCGGAGTAGCAAAGGTTGAATTTCCCCTTCCTCCTCTCCCTCCGCGTGCAACTACAGCTGTCTGCCCGTGAGTAAGAAGATCTGCTAATACTTCTCCTGTCTCATCATCGGTTACAGTTGTCCCCGGGGGAACTTTAATAACCAGGTCTTTTGCATTTTTCCCATGCTGGTTTTTGGACCTTCCATTTTCCCCGTGTCCTGCTTTAAAATGCTGCTGATAACGAAAGTCCATCAGCGTCCGCAATCCCTCATCCACTTCCAAAATAACATTAGCACCTTTTCCACCGTTCCCGCCAGCAGGCCCGCCTTCCGGTACATACTTCTCACGGCGGAAAGCTACCATTCCATTCCCGCCGTCACCGCCTTTAACAAAGACTTTTACCTTATCTATAAACACTAGGGTCACCTCATTTATCATTCATCATTAAAACTAATACTTCTTCGTTCTTTATTACAGCTTCCTTGGGAACCCAAGAAGTCTTTTGCTGCCACTGCCGCTCCACCCATTCCTCCATGGAAGCTTTATTCTTTAACTCCCCTTGAAAGTCCATTTCAATGTAAGGGGCATCTGTTAAATGGAACGTTACCAAAAGGTGGTTGTCTCCTTTTTCACTCACTGTTTTGTCAAGATGCTTTGTAAAAGAAGTGATTAATGTATACCAGTCTTCTTCAAACCCGGCATAATCATTCGTTTCCCCCAGTACTTCTACATCTAAGATAAACCAATGGTTTCCCCAGTTGAAGGTTAATAAAAAATCAGCAACTTTTGGTACATTCATTGTCGACAGTCTGCTCTCGTGTCTTGCTTTCTGGACAATACCCCTTATAATTTCTTCCACGCGCTCATATCTGCCCAATGATATATTTCCCTGAATAAGCTGTATTTGATTCAGCCAATCATGTCTAGCATGCTTTAGTATTTCTACTGCCCTTGTACTATTTTCCGCCATAATTGCACTCCTATAACTCTAAACTTCGAGCTTTTTATTGCAGATAACTCATATTGTACCATAAAGTAACAAAAAATTGGCAGAGAGGCTTTTTTAAGGAAGTATCCTTGATTTATATCGCTGTTGCTTACTGATGTATATTCTAGGAGCCAGGGGACAATATAAATATCGCTACACCATTTATCTTTTCAGGGAGGTTCATTATGCCACAACAAAACCAGCAAGCTCAACAAGCCCAACAAGCAATTCAACAAGCTCAACAAGCTGTACAAAATGCCCAGAATAATCCCCAGCAGCTTCAGCAGGCTCAACAGCAGCTTCAGCAAGCTCAGCAAATGCTTCAACAGGCTTCCCAGCAGGCCCAGCAGCCTCAGCAGGCCCAGCAGCAGCAGTTCCAGCAAATTCAACAAGAGCTTCAGCAGGCTCAGCAACAGCTTCAGCAGGCTCAACAGTCTCAACAATAAATCATGCAATGTTAAGCGGAGTCGGACCTATCCGATTCCGCTTTTTTTAGAAATGCCGTTTTGTAGAACAACCAGAACCATTTATCCATTCACACTCTGGGACATAGCTGCTTCAAACTCATTAAGGCATGAGAATTTTAATGTTTGATTATTTTTAATTAGGGAATTTTTAACCTTATACTTATGTTGAAAGGAGCCGCCTATGTCAGAGGAAACAATTTATGGAAATACTCCTTGCTTTTTAAACAGTGAAAACTTAGTTAATAACCGGGATAAAATGAGCGAAAAGGATATAGTTTTTTATGGAGTGCCATGGGAAGGAGCTGTCACATGGGGGGATTATACAGGCTGTGAACTTGCTCCTAAGGTAATCCGCCTCTGTTCAGCGAGATACAGCTGCTATCTCCCAGAACTTAATCATATGGACATGGCAGAACACCTTACCATGGGCGACCTTGGAGATGTGGATGTAGTGCCTGCTCAAGTAGACGAAACAATGGAAAGAATCCAATCTTTTTCCGGAGAAATATGGAAAAGCGGTGCCTTTCCGATTGCTTTTGGAGGCGATCATGGCATCACCTATCCAATTATCGAATCCTTAACCAAGGAGACCGAAGGCAAAGTAGGTATTATACACCTTGATGCCCATTATGATAATAACCTCCGCTCCGGGGGCGATTTGTATGGACGCGGGTCTCCCTTTGCCCGCCTGTATGAAACCGAAGGAGTGAGAAATGAAAGCCTTGTCCACCTTGGAATACACGGTCCTAGAAATAAACCCGAAAATGGAAAGCTTGCTAAAGAAGC
Organism: Thalassobacillus sp. C254; assembly: GCF_001310615.1. Classification (NCBI taxonomy): domain Bacteria; kingdom Bacillati; phylum Bacillota; class Bacilli; order Caryophanales; family Bacillaceae; genus Thalassobacillus; species Thalassobacillus sp. C254. Next base: position 186,673 of record NZ_BAXQ01000003.1, read on the forward strand.
AGGAGCTTCAACGTTTACGATTAAAGATATTCGTGAAGCTGACAGCCTCGAGAACTTTTCCAAAAAGATTTATGATATTGCCTCTGAAGGAACAGATAAAGTGTACCTGAGCATTTGCAGTGATGTGCTAGACTATGCTTTTAATCCAGGGGGCCCGGCTGACGGAAACGGACTTACACCTTATGAACTTGTCACTATGATACATGAGTTTGCCAGCATGGGCCTTTGCGGGATGGATTATGTAGAAGTATATCCTCAGCAAGACACAAACGACTTTTCATCTCACTTTGTTTCGACAGCCGTGCTTTATGCGCTGGCAGGTGTAGTAAAGAATCGCCAGTCCGATCAAGCTGAAGCGTAGAATAAAAAAGAAGCCGCTCTCTTTTAAGTGCGGCTTCTTTTTTACTTAGAAACAGCCATAGGTTTTTCGGGAACAGAAGAAAGAACTTTGTGTACTGCTTTTTCCCCTTGAGTAATACAATCAGGAAGACCAAGCCCTTCATAAGAAGCCCCGGCCAAATGTATACCCGGCATTTCCTTATCAAGGAGTTCCCTCATTTTTTTAAGTTTCTGCTTGTGTCCGACTTCGTATTGTGGCATTGACTGCCTCCACCTTGTAATGCGGGAAAAGGAAGGCCTGCCCTCTACGTTCATGATTTTGTTTAAATCCTTCAATACAACCTCAAGGATCTCTTCATCACTTTTCTCAACGATTTCTTCTTCTCCTGCTCTTCCTACATAGCACCTGAGTAATGCTTTCCCTTTAGGAGCTACATGTGACCATTTTTTATGAGTCCACGTACAGGCAGTAATCGTATAGTTACTTTTTTTCGAAACGACAAAGCCAGTTCCTTCAAATTCCTGTTTTACCTGCTCTTCGTCAAAGGCCATAGCTACTGTGGCTACTGATGTTGAAGGAATTTCCATAAAATCGTCAGTATGGAGATCTTCAGGCAGCATGTTCTTCACTACATCCAGCGGGGTTGTGATAATGACTCTGTCAAAATAAGCTGTGGACTGATCTTTAAAGTTAATTTCATACCCGCTTTCCTTCTTTTTAATAAGGGTAATCGGCGCATTTTTATGAACTACATCCTCATCAAGATGATTTTCAATACTATCAACGAGGGATTGCAGCCCTTTTTTAAAAGAAAGAAAATTACCTTTTGCTTTTCCCTGAGCAGGCTGTTCTTCCTTCTGAGCCATTGAGGACTTCATGCCAAGGATTAAACTTCGATGTTTCTGTTCTATTTCTTCAAATTGCGGGAAAGTTGCTTTTAAGCTTAAATTATCTATATTCCCTGCATAAATACCTGAAAGAAGCGGATCAATTAAGTAATCAACCACTTCATCACCCAGGCGAGTGCGAAAAAATTTCCCTAGTGATTGATCATCGCTTCCGTCACCAGATTTAGGGATGATTAAGTCTCCGGCAGCCCTTGCCTTCCCAAGAGGAGAAAAAAGCTTGGTCTTTACAAATGGCCCCCACTTTGTCGGAATCCCCATCACAGCCCCTCCTGGAATTGGATGCAATGTTTCCTCTTTAAGCACATATGCCTGGCCGGTCTGGTTGTAAAGGAGCTCCCCTTCAAGTCCAACTTCTTTTGCCAGACGGGAAGCGCTCATTTTTCGCGCCAAAAATGAATCTGGCCCTTTTTCAATAATAAATCCATCCGAGTAATCAGTTTGTATTTTTCCACCTAAGCGGCTGTCTGCTTCATACAAATGATACTCAGCATCCAGATTCTTGGCCAAAATTTCTTTTTGCAAGTAATAAGCGGCTGATAACCCTGTAATTCCTCCACCTATAATGGCTATTTTCATATCTCATTCCCCGTTTTAAATGATCCGTACTTTTTCAAGCTTGTCACTCACAATGTCTGCCAACGCATCTATAAAAAGCGGCTCGGCATTAGGCATGGCCGGACGATAATACTTGGCTCCAATTTCATCAGTCACCAGCTTACATTCCACATCGTTGTCAAACAGTACTTCTAAGTGGTCCGCGACAAATCCAACCGGACAATACACAAAAGAGGTATACCCATGTTTGTTGTACAAATCCCTGGTTAAATCCTGGACATCAGGACCAATCCATGGTTCAGGAGTGTTCCCTTCGCTCTGCCACCCGATTTCATAATTCTTAATGCCAGCTCTCTCAGCTATCAAGTCAGCAGTTTCTCTCAGCTGTTCAGGGTAAGGATCATTGTTCTGGATAATTTTCTCTGGAAGGCTGTGCGCAGAGAAAATGACGACGGTCTCATCCTTATTTTCAATTTCGGCAAAAGTGCTTTCAACTTGTTCTGTCCAATATTGAATAAATTTGGGATGATCATACCAGCTTTCGATACTGGCAATCTCAGGACCACCGATTCTCCCTGTTTCTTCCTGGGCCCGTCCGTTATAAGACTTCACACTAAACGTGGAGAAGTGAGGAGCGAGGACAATGCTCACGGCTTTTTCAATCCCGTCTTCCTTCATTTGTGCAACAGCATCTTCAATAAACGGATCAATATGCTTCAGTCCAAGGTAAGGATAAATTCTTGATCTGGGTGGATTTCATTTAGACGCTCCGCAAGGCGATGTGCCTGCTCTTCTGTTATTTTTGCTAAAGGAGAGATTCCCCCAATCGCTTCATACCTGGAAATCAAATCTTGAAGGGCCTCATCGGAAGGTTTTCTTCCTCTGCGAATGTGCGTGTAATAAGGCTCCACTTCTTCAAGACTTCTAGGTGTTCCATACGCCATGACCAATAATCCTATTCTTTCTCTAGTCATGCCTCTCTCTCCTTTTTTCTCTGTGAAGTATAGTCATGTACAAATGCAGTTAACTTTTTTAAAGTTTCCGGCTTTACTTCTGGAAAAACGCCATGACCTAAATTAAAGATGTATCCATCATCTTCCAAGCCTTGATCCAGAATCTTTCTTGCATGCTCTTCGATTACTTCCCAAGGTGCCAATAAAATGGAAGGATCAAGGTTCCCTTGCAGGGTCTTGGTTACCCCCATTTCCCTTGCTTCTTTTACTGACAGGCGCCAGTCAAGACCAATTACATCCAACGGAAGGTCATCCCATTCTTTAATTAGATGACTTGCACCAACACCAAACATGGTTAGTGGTACCCCTTCTTTTCTAATGGCTGTAAAAATCTTGTTCATAACGGGCTTTACAAATGTGCGGTAGTCCTCTACATTCAGCGTGCCCACCCAGGAATCAAATATTTGGATAGCCTGGGCTCCTGCTTTCACTTGTGCCTGCACATAAGTTATTGTCATTTCCCCAAGCTTATCCATCAACTCGAACCAGGCTTCTTGCTCAGCATACATAAAGGCCTTTGTTTTATGATAGTTCTTTGACGGGCCGCCTTCTATCATATAGCTTGCAAGAGTAAAAGGCGCACCGCTGAAGCTGATTAAGGGAACAGATAACTGCTCTCTTAAAAGTTTAATCGTCTCAAGTACATAAGGAACGTCTTCTTCCGGATTGATTTCCCCGAGCTTTTTCACATCGTCCAGTCCTGTTATCGGGTTATCAATTACCGGGCCTATCCCTGATTTAATCTCTACATCTACCCCTATGGCAGGAAGAGGAGTCATAATATCTTTATATAAAATAGCTGCATCATTGTTATATTGATCTACCGGAAGCTTCGTCACATAAGCACACAGTTCAGGCTGCCTTGTAATTTCAAATAATGAATATTTTTCTTTAAGCTTTCGGTATTCGGGCTGAGACCGTCCTGCCTGTCTCATGTACCACACTGGTGTATGATCTGCTTTTTCCTGCCGGCAGGCTTTTAAATAGGTATTATTTTCTGGCTGTTGCGCCATATATAGCACTCCTTTATTTCCTAGTAAGTTATATCAGTATGTACTCTTTATTATTGTTTCACACGAGCAAATTCCAATCCCTTTTTACCATAACCCCATCCTTTTGTCATGTATAGTCCAAATAAAAAATGTTCATAAAATAGAAGAAAACAACCCCTATTCTGTTTGCTGCCGCCTAATATCAGCGTATGTTACCTTTACCACTTTCTATTAAAAATTGATACAGCAGCATAAACCATTATATCCTGACAAGTTTGTCATAGGAAAAACTTATGCTTACAAGAAGAGTTCATCATTTCTCCTAAGTCCATTTCAGTTCCTTTTATGGAAAAAATATCCATACCCTAAAAACAGAATAGCATAAAAAATGAGCCGGGATATTTAATCCTGGCTCATTTTTTCGAAGGAAGGTGTGGGACAGTCCCTGAATGTCGAACACGCAATTATAAAGCATTTAAAAAGAGAAACCGATATTAACCTCAGCCACATTAGAAGGTTCGCCTTCTGTTTCTGTAAGTGGATTATAGGGGACGATCATGTAATCATCTAATGAAAACATATTGACACCGTCAACTGTATATTCACCTTTTCCTTCCACTTCTCCAACCTTTTCACTTTCACCATTTTTCACTTCATAAACTTGATAAATAATTCGATCATCCTGCGAGGGCGTCCAGGATAAGTTTACATTCAGCAGACCTCCACCTCTCAAGCTGAGTGAGGCATTTAAGTCACCAATGTTTGCAAGCTGTATCGGTTCTTCTAAATCTTTCACGTCTTCCGGCTTATGAAAGGCAATGCTCTCTCGATCCAGATCCTTTCCATTCAAAATCTTTTTAAATAAGGCTGTAGGATAGGAGCTGCTGGCAATCGATTCTTCTTCAACAGCTTCGTCGTATCCCATCCACAGCGCCCCGGTCCATTTTGGTGTGAAACCGACAAACCATGCATCTCTCGCTCCTGTTGTTGTCCCTGTCTTGCCTGCTAATGCATGCTCTGTGGCCCCGGCAGTACCTGTACCTTCCGTGACGACATTTTCTAGCAGCCTTGTCATATACCAGGCATTTTGAGGACTTATTACTTCATTTAATTCAGGGTCTGCTTCCCCTATTTGCTGCCCATTCCTATCATAAATTTCTTCAATGACATAGGGCTCTACTCTATTTCCTTCATTTGCAAAGGCTGTATATGCTGAGGCCATTTCAAGGGGGTATAGCCTGTAGAAAGACCGCCTAATGCCACTGCCAGCCCGTCATCCTCAACAGGAAGGCCGAAATCCTCCATCCAGGAGGTTGCATAATTTACTCCTAGTTCATTAAAAAGCCAGACAGCAGCTGTGTTAGTTGACTGTGCCACAGCTTCAGCCATTGAGATTTCCCCTTGATATTCTCCATTAAAGTTCGCAGGTGAATAACCATCGTAATCAATCTGCTCATCTACCAGCATGGAATAGGATGGTAGCTTCCTGATTCCAGTGCTGGACCATAAACCGCAGCGGGTTTAATAGCAGATCCTGGCTGCCGTTTTACATTAACCCGGTTAAGGCCATGCCTTACATATTCTCTTCCTCCTTGGAGTGCAGCCACACCGCCGGTATGGTGATCAATCATCACATATGCGCCCTCTACAACATTTCCTGGGAAATTCCCGGAATCCTGAAACATGTCATAGGCTTCCAGCTGCAGCTCTTCATCTACAGGAACCACAATATCATACCCGCCTGTATGGATTTCTCTGGAAGTCAGATTATACTTTTCTTCTGCCTCTTGAAGAACCATATCAATATAGGTGAAATAAGCAGGATTATTTTCATACCTCTGCAAATCCTCAGAAAGAGACCTTCCTTGATAAGCACCGTTTCCTCTGCAGTCAAAAAGCCGTGGCGTTCCATAACAGCCAACACTGTATTTCTTCTTTGTTCTGCTCTTTCAATATCATTGGCAGGAGAATAATGGCTTGGTGCTTTAGGAAGAGAAGCGAGCAGGGCTCCTTCGTCCACTGTGAGTTCCCCCACATCTTTTCCAAAATACAATCGTGAAGCCTGTTGAATGCCGTAGCTCCGTGCCCAAAATATATATTATTTAAATAAAAACCAAGGATTTCATCCTTGCTGTATTTTCTTTCAAGGCTCATTGCAATGAGCACTTCTTTTGTTTTTCTCAAAAGCGTTTTGTCGTGGGTCAAAAAGACATTTTTTGCCAATTGCTGAGTGATCGTACTGCCGCCTTCTACCCTTGCACCAGCTAGAATATCTCTATACAGGGCGCGGCCAATTGCTCGCGGGTCAATCCCCTGGTGATTGTAAAATCTTACATCCTCTATTGCCACAAAGGCATTTTGCACGTGAGATGGTACGTCATTAATGTCTACAACCTCTCTGTCTTCCTGAAATAGCTTTGCTATCAATTCGCCATCTGTATCATAAATATGGGAGGTTTCATTCATAACCAGCTGTTTCTCATCAATCGCTACTGTCCCGATGACAACTACTGCAAAATATATAGCAACACCAAGTCCAAAAACAGCGCTGAGCATGGCCATCCATAATAAAATTTTTCTTTTTATCCTCATTCGACAACTAACTCCTTTTGTCGATCACTTCTTTATGTAAAATCATTATAGTATAGATTCGTCCATACCTGAATATATTTTCTCCAATTGTGGTGCCTGGCACCCCATCTTTTTGTAACATTCCTGTAACATACAACTCTTGGTCAGTTTGCACTTCCTCACCCCTTACTGCTGTTTCGTTTGTAAAAATGTCAATGTTCGTCCATTGTTTCTTTACTAAAATAAGCTATAATTTACTATGGTGCTTTTCTTTAAATATCTTTCGCATTGGAGGTGCCTTATTTGACTGAGGTAACCATCTGGTTAGCATTTGGAGCTGGTGTCATTTCTTTCCTGTCTCCTTGTATCTTTCCCCTGGTGCCAGCGTATCTGGCTCAATTAACAGGGACAACCATATCAGAAAACCAAATTCATGCCGAACGCCGCATGATTGTATCAAGAAGTCTTGGTTTTATTTTAGGGTTTACTATTATCTTCCTTATTTTAGGAGCATCCTCTACCTTTATCGGCCAGTTCTTTGCCAGATACAACACGCTAATTGAACAGCTCGGCGGAATTATCATTGTAATTTTTGGTTTGCAAATGGCCGGGATCATTTCTATTCGTGCTCTTTTATCTGAAAAGAAAATGAAACATAACCCTAAAAAGTCAACCAGCTTTGCAAGCTCAGTCGTATTCGGTCTAGTATTTGCTGCTGGTTGGTCACCGTGCATAGGACTTGTTCTTGGAGCTATCTTGACTCTTGCCAGTCAGGCAGAAACAATGACTTCTGGAATGGTGATGCTCTTTGTCTATTCTATCGGACTCGGGATTCCTTTCCTTTTAGTTGCTCTTTTATATTCACGCTCCTTAAACAAAATGAAGAAAATAAATAAGATTATTCCTCGCATTCAAAAGATAAGCGGTATATTATGATCGGCCTTGGAATTATGCTCTTTACCGGATACTTTCAACTGATTTCCAGTTATTTGGCAAGGTTTGTTCCTTTCGGTATTTAATTTAATTCTGGTAGAATAAAAGAATAACATTGTCTCTCAATAAGATTGGCTCATACAGCAATACCTTCGGGTTTAAGCATAAGCTTGGCTGTATGAATAATTGGGAGACTTCTTTGTTGATAAATATTTCGCTTAACGAAAAAAATCAAAAAGGGGGCTAAGAAACTATGGAAAACAAAGTATATGATTATCTGGACACGCTATACAATGAAATGGTTGATATCCGCAGATATCTTCACCAGCATCCTGAACTTTCTTTCCAGGAAGTACATACACCTAAATACATCGCCGAGTTTCACGAAAAACTTGGCCACAAAGTTGAAACAAATGTTGGCGGTCGAGGAGTCGTAGCACGTCTGGAAGGCGGAAATCCTGGTCCTGTCATTGCTCTCCGTGCTGATTTTGATGCTCTTCCTATTCAAGATGAAAAAGAAACCCCTTATAAGTCCACCGTTGATGGCGTAATGCATGCCTGTGGACATGATGGTCATACTGCCACATTACTCGGTTTAGCTAAAGCACTGAACAAAGTTAAGAGTGAACTTAAAGGTACGATAGTTTTTATCCACCAGCATGCAGAAGAGTATGCTCCAGGCGGAGCGATTGAAATGATCAAAGACGGCTGTCTCGATGGTGTCGATGTTATTTTTGGAACCCATTTGTGGGCCACAGAGCCAGTTGGAAAGATTCAATATCACTCAGGGCCAGTCATGGCAGCTGCAGATCGTTTTGAGATCAAAATCCTTGGAAAAGGTGGACACGGTGCTATGCCTCACCTTACAAAGGACGCCATAGTCATTGCTTCTCAGCTTGTTGGAAATATACAACAGCTTGTAAGCCGCCATGTAGATCCTCAGGAATCTGCAGTAGTTTCTATCGGAAAGTTTGAAGCGGACAATGCCTTTAATGTGATTGCTGATACAGCTAAGCTTGTTGGCACGGTCAGAACTTTTAACGAAGAGGTCAGGGATCAAATTGAAGCAGATTTAAAAAGATTAGTAGATGGTGTATGCCTGGGAGCAGATGTGCAAGCTGAATTTGATTACTTTAGAGGGTATCCTCCTGTAGTGAACCATGAGGAGGAAACTGCCTATCTGGCTGCTGCTGCTAAGGGTGTGCCGGGAGTAGAGATTATTGAAGATATGAAACCAATGATGGGCGGCGAGGATTTTGCCCATTATCTAGAACAAGTAAAGGGAACCTTTTTCTTTACAGGGGCTAAAAACCCTGAATGGGAAACTGCCTACCCGCACCATCACCCCAAATTTGATATTGATGAAAAAGCCATGCTGATCGCAGCGAAAACGATGGCTAAAGCAGTTATTCAATACAAATAGAAAAAGAGGATCCTATTTATGAGGATCCTCTTTTTCTGTTAAAAGACGGAGGCGATATCCGTTCTTTGCTGTTTCCGCCAGCACATCCAGGAAATGATAGTTCGCGGCTGCCCCGACAATAGCACCAAAGCCCGGGATCAGCTGAAGCGTTTTAGGGAGGTCAATAAAATCCCGGTATTCAAGCTGAAACTCAGTCCAGTTCACCTCGTCATTTAAGGAAAGCTCTTTTGGTTTATCTTTAATATACTCTCCCCAATTTTCTATCTGTCGACTACTTCCAAACGCTTTCTTTCACTTGAAAATGCTGTTTGAAATAAATGGAGAATGTATAATCTTTCTCTGTAATCAGACGTATCAAAGCCATAAATGGCTGCTGCTGAAAACAAGAACCTCATCTTTATTCCCAGTAGAAGAGGAAAATCTGCCATTCCTAAAAGAATTCCTCCTGCGCCGGTGCCAGCTCCCTCAGCTGCTGCTGTTCTCCTGTATGCAGCAATGGTTTCTTCTAGTTTTCTTTCCCTTTCTTCTAGTGAAGCGTGCAAGATGACTTCTTGTTTTTTACCATACTCTGTCCCTGCCAGAGCTGTGTTTACCACATGCCTTACGGCTTCCCCTATAGAGTCATGAACTTTCTTTGGAATATAGCTGTTCATTTTCGTCTGCATTGTTTTTGTTAGTTTCTTAGACATAGAGGAAGGCTTTTTTACCTTTCTCAGCCAGCTTTCAAGCTCATCATGAGCTCGTTGTTCATATTTATAAGCAGTCACAACAACCCTCCTCTTTGATCAAAGGTGCTGACTCTTTATCCACTTTATGCCGTTTTCCTTTTTTTAAATACCAGTTTTCTTGCATAATACGAGCTAAATACGATACCGGCGGCTAAAGCGGCTATGAGAATAAAGATATTGACTCCATAAAGTCCTAATATGACACTAAACAAAAGAGCCTGCCCCCAAAGGAGTCTCTCTATAATAAACGTGAAAGACTGCTTTTTTAATTTATGTCTGACCGGGTACAAGTCCGTCCAAATTTTCACATCATAATGATTCCAAAGCGTGGAAAGCTGAAGTCCGGTCATGTAAATAAACAAGACTGCTAAAAACCCTCTCCCCAAGTCTGAAGGAATAACAGACATCACTAAGCTTCCTACGATAAACAACCGAACATAAATGCCAAAGTAATCATTTGCTCTAATAAATGTTTTTCCATAAAGATATGTGTATACGGAGGTCTTATTATGGGCGGCTTTATCTACCCATTTAGAAGCCCATAAACGTCCCTTCACGCTTGACTTCAAGTGTGGAACATCGGTAAATGAGTTAGCAATCCTATAGAAGAAGCTTACCATTCTCTCTTCCATTTCTAATATATGCTGCCACTTTAATCCATGTTGGGTATGAAGTTTCCGATAGTAAAAAAGATAGACAAATACCATAGCCCCAATGATCACAAGCGGATAAACGACAGGAGCTGCTGAAAAAAGGAAAAACGTGAATGTAACGTTAACTAAAAACCTTAAACCAATGTGAATATCCCGAGTGGTGACAGATTGAATTCTCATCTCTGCCCACCTGCTTATAAGGTTCCACCATTTCCCTGCAGCAAGCCAAAGAAGGACAGTAAATAGATAACCTGTATCCGGATAAATTCGATCTAAAAATAAGGGACCGAGAACCATAAATAACAAAGCGATGAAAAAGAGCTGCATGATGAAGGTATATATCAATGATTTTCTAAAATAAGAAGTAAGCTGGGTCTCGACTGGAAGCAAGAAAACCAGGTCTCCTTCTTTTAAGAAGGTACGGATGGGGCTTCTTGTCAAAAGCAATGCAAACAGCACTGAAAAAAACAGAACAGCTGGAAAGGCCGGAGGCAGCCATTCTAGAAATGAACTGTAATAGTATCCCCCCATCAAAAACAGGACATATAAAGTGAACACAAACCCGCTGTTCCCTATCAAACGAAGATACCTGACAGCTTCACTCCAAAATGTTTGGGATCGATGTCCCCACAATTCTTGAACCTTCATGATCCTTCTTCCTTTGTCATTTCAATGTAAATATCATCCAACGTAGCTTCAGGCATTCCAGCTTGTTCTCTTAGTTCACTCAGGCTGCCCTGCATACGAATTCTTCCTTCGTGCAGCAATACGAACCTGTCACAATAGCGTTCGGCCGTAGAGAGAATGTGCGTAGACATTAAAATCCCTGCCCCCTGAGACTTCATTTCCATCATCATGTCAAGTAGTGACTTAATAGCCACTGGATCCAGACCTACAAACGGTTCATCAACAATATACAAATCAGGCTCTACAAGGAAGGCACACATAATCATAACCTTCTGACGCATCCCTTTGGAAAAATGGCTTGGAAACCATTTGCGCATTTTTTCCATTCTATATTCCCGAATAAGCTTATCAGAACGTTCTTTAAAGGTTTTTTCGTCAATGTTATAAGCCATAGCGGTCAAACGGAGATGTTCCATTAATGTTAATTCTTCATACAATACCGGTGTTTCAGGGATAAAGGTAAAATTCGAACGGTATCGGTCAGGGTCCTGCTGAAAGGTCTTTCCATTTATGCGGATCTCACCTTTAGAAGGCTCCATAAGCCCTAAAACATGTTTAATGGTAGTACTTTTACCTGCTCCGTTTAAACCTATTAAACCGACTATTTCCTCTTCGTTGATAGAGAAAGATAGGTCGTGAAGAATTGGTTTATGTATGTTGTACCCTCCGCTTACTTCCTCTATTTCGAGTAACCGTGCCATAGTGGATGCCCCTTTTTATATAAAGATAATCGTCTCTGACATGTAAAGTATGTAATTAGATATTATACGTTGCTCCGGTTCCTATAGCAAAATGTACTGCCTTTACGTCTATTTCATAGAAAAAACAGCTTTCTCCTATATAGAAAAGAAAGCTGTTTTTGTAGTCTTTACGCTTCTGGCTGCGGAGTAGGAGTAGCTTCAGGATAGTCACCTGTATTATAGTAGTCATCAATAGCATCTCTGATTTCTTTGTCTGAAGCACCATTTTCACTCATTTGAACAGCAGAATATGCTATTTCAAGACAAACACCGCATTTCATGCCATGATCATCCCAAGTAATTGTACCATCTTCATTTACTTGATTTACAAAGCAGTCATACACATTCCGGTGGCCTGCAGATTCATAACAACCACAGTAACAGGGAATATGTTCAAGAAGGTCTTTATGATGGACAGACTCAGCATAGACAGAGGAAATATCTTCATGAGTATGCTCCAGAAACTCAGGAAGTTCTGCAGCTGAAGCTGTGGTTTCTAAGATATCAAAGCCGTGCTCCTTTTGTTCCCCGACTGCTGGACTTCCGTCTGCATTTTCATTCCCGCATCCTGCCAATCCTGTCAGTAGAACTGCGAGCATTAGAATACTCAGCCATTTCATAACAGCTCTCTCCTTTACTGTCGATAAGATACCTAGAAAAAATTATAGCACAGCAAATATGAGGATGGAGAGATAATTTTTGTCGAGGAAATGACAGAATGGGGCTCACTGTAAATATTCTAACACCAATCTTTTCATCCTGGGCCGAGCCCTTACCTCTTAATTTACCATTCGGTCGTTTTCTCCCCAAAATTCCTTTCTGATTTGTACTTTTTGTATCTTTCCAGAGGCAGTTTTTGGCAGGGCGTCTGTAAAGGTGATCCCTTTTGGGGCCTTAAAATGAGCCATGTTAGAGCGGACAAATGAAATTAATTCTTCTTCATCAGCTTGGGCTCCTTGTTTGAGTACAATCACAGCGTGAGGCACCTCTCCCCATTTCTCATGAGGAACAGCAATAACGGCTGCTTCCAAAACAGCTGGGTGATTATACAGCACCCCTTCCACTTCGATTGAAGAAATGTTTTCTCCTCCGCTGATAATAACATCCTTTCTCCGATCTACTATTTCTATATAATTATTATCATAGACCACAGCCATATCCCCTGTATAAAGATACCCGTTTCGTATCGTTTCTGAGGTAGCTTCCGGATTTTTCAAGTATCCTTCCATTACATTATTGGACCGGACGGCGATTTCTCCAATCGTTGTTCCGTTACGAGGCACTTCCTCCCCGTTTTCATCTAAAACCTTCACGTCAGTGCCTATCATGGAATACCCTGTTTTTGCTTTTAACAAGTGTTTCTCTTCTTTCGGCAAGTGTTCTAACGTAGAAGGAATATCTGAGATGGTAACTAAAGGGAGATCTCCGTCATCCCATATACCTGAATAAATTCCCAGCCAAAGTCCTCCTCCACTTTTGTGACAAACGCCGGCGGTGGAGCTGATCCTGCAATGACCACTCTCATATCCTGTCCAAGCACATGTTCTTCAGGTTCAGACTATGCTCTTCAAGGAGCATATTTAAAACGGTCGGAGCCATATGAGCAATGGTTACCCCGTACCTGTCGACTTTTTTAAAAATTTCCTTTGGATCGACTTTACGCTGCATAACCTGTGTTGCCCCGTTAGCAGTATAGTAAAAAGGCGACCCCCACCCATTAACATGAAACATAGGAAGCACGTGTAGAAGTGTATCTCTGTCAGATACTCTAAGATGATGCATAACGGTCAGAGCATGCAAGTAATTAGACCGGTGCGTTAACAACACTCCTTTAGGGTTTCCAGTGGTTCCGCTCGTGTAAAGGAGGCTCGCTATATCAGATTCATCAAGTTCCTCCCGATCAAAGGCTGAGTCTGGAAATTGCGTAAGCCACTGATCGTAGCTGTAATAATTCTCCTGATCTTCGGCTGCTCCATGGGCAATGATTGTTTCAATTGTAGTCAGCTGATCTTTGATCGGTTCTATTAATGGGTAAAGTTCCTTTTCAACAAACAGCACTTTACTTTCACTATGGTTTAAAATAAAAAGATAATCTTCTGGCTTTAATCTTGTATTTAGCGGAGTCATTACAGCTCCAAGCTGAAATACTCCATAAAACCCTTCAAGCATTTCCAAAGTATTAGGGGCTAAGTACGCTACCTTGTCCCCTTTTCTGATATTAAGCGCTTTCAATCCATGAGAAAGCTGATTTACCCTGCTGTTTAACTCTCTGTACGTGGTTTCCCTTTCTTCATCAATTACAGCAACCTTTTCACTATACAGCTTTACGGCCCGGTCTAGAAATTGTGTTAATACGAGAGGGACATACATAACAGTTCCACCTTTCCCTTCATTGCTATTTCAATATTTTTTCTGCCTCACAACTATAGTACAACACATTTGCTAAAAGTGTAAGAAAATTTAGAAATACGGTAAAATCCTTTTCTATTGATATATTTTTTTAAGCAATTGTTATACAACATGACTATTCTTGTACAGGCAATACCATTTTTTGCTACACTAAGGTAGGACGTCTTTTCATAAGGAGGAAATCATATGTCTCACTCGCCCGATTGTATTTTTTGTAAAATAATAGGTGGAGAAATACCTTCAGCAACTGTTTATGAAGATGAACACGTAGTAGCATTTATGGATATTGGACAAGTGACTAAGGGACACACCTTGTTAATTCCCAAAGATCACCAGGAAAATATTTTGAACTTGAAGAGGAAACAGCTGCTCATTTATTTTCAACTGCTCCGAAAATTGCACGTGCATTACGAAAAGAATTTCAGCCTAAAGGGATGAACCTTGTGAATAACAATGGAAAAGCAGCATCTCAGTCGGTGTTCCATTATCATTTACACTTCATTCCTCGATATGACGAAAATGATGGATTCCAACCGACCTGGGAGGACAATAGTTCCGATTATTCCCCGGAAAAGTTACAGGAAATGGCTAAAGCTGTGCAACAAAATATGTAAAAAAGTGCACCATAAAGGTGCGCTTTTTTTATCGGTTGGTTTTGACTCTTTCGTTTTAAGAACTGAAAAAATCACAATTTGTTCTTTTCCCGGAATGTTTGCTTTAAATTTTCTTTTTTTATGGTGTTAGAAGGTTCACAAACTTAACAGAAAACTGTAACGTATTAAATATGTAAAGCAAAGTAACCCTAATTACCAGAGATTTAAAAGGAGTGGAGAGAGAAAATGAACCGAGCCCATAATTTTAACGCCGGTCCTGCTGCCTTGCCAGCCGAGGTATTAGAAAAAGCGAAAGAGGAACTTCTTAATTTTGAAGAAACAGGCATGTCTGTCATGGAATTAAGTCATCGGAGCAAAGAATACGACTACGTACATAATAAAGCAATATTGCTTCTAAAAGAGCTTCTTAATGTACCTGAAGATTACGAGGTTATTTTATTGCAAGGCGGTGCAAGTCTGCAATTTTCCATGATCCCTATGAACTTTTTAAAGTCAGGAGAGACAGCAAACTATATACTTACCGGCTCATGGTCTGAAAAGGCTCTAAAGGAAGCCAAAATTCTTGGTGAAACGAAAACAGGAGCTTCTTCCAAGGAAACGAATTACGACCGTATCCCGGAACTTTCTGAAATAGACGTAGATCCAAAAGACTCTTATGTCCACCTTACTACCAACAACACCATTTTTGGTACACAGTGGCCATCCTTTGAATTTGATTGGGATACACCCGTAATGCTGATATGTCCAGTGACATATTATGCCGTCCAATCCCTTTGGAAAAATTCTCTCTTATTTACGCCGGTGCTCAAAAAATCTTGGTCCATCAGGTGTTACAGTGGTTATACTTAAGAAATCCCTTCTTGAGAAAATTCCTGATGATATTCCTACGCTGCTGAGATATGACACACACACGAAATCTAATTCGTTGTATCATACACCTCCAACTTTTGGTATTTATATGCTGAAAAACGTTCTTGAGTGGATTCAGGAGCATGGGGGATTAGAAGGCATGGAGAAAAGAAATAAAGAAAAAGCAGATATTCTCTACAAAGCTATTGATGAGAGTGATGGCTTCTATAAAGGCCACGCTGATAAAGACAGCCGCTCCTTAATGAACGTGACTTTCAATCTGCCCAATGATGAGCTTAACAAACTGTTTTTAAATCAAGCCAAAGAACGTAACATGATTGGCTTAAACGGCCATCGTTCGGTTGGCGGCTGCCGCGCATCCATATACAATGCTGTTTCACTCGAGTCTTGTAAAGCCCTTAGAGACTTTATGGTTGAGTTTCAGAAACAGCACGGATAATAACTTTAATTGCACAGGACCTCCGTCCTGTGCTTTTTTCTCAAAGGTATCTTTAAATAATAGTTTGAAGGGATACAGAAAAGAGGAAAATAACCAAATAAGAGTTTTCCGTAAAAATATTTTCAAAAAGGAGCGAGAATCGTGAATACAAAATCAATTGTTTCCGGAATAGCAGCTGGCATTTTAATGGGAGGAGCCTACGTGCTGTTAACCGCGCCCCAATCAGGAAAGGAGCTAAGAGAAAAGGCTAAAAGAAAAGAGGAATGGACAGCGCTTAACGAACAGACGCTCAATAAAAAGGATGAGATAAAAGAAAAGTGGAATGAAATTTCTACAGAAGGAAAAGAAGCACTCTCAAATCTTTCCTCAGAGATGCAAAGAACCTATAACCGTTATGAGGAGGAAGTAAAGCCTGAAGTACAGGCAATTCAAAAGGAAGTGCAGGAAATTTCAGACACAATTGCCACTTTAAGTGAAAAAATAAGGAAAGAAGCTGATGGAAAAGAAAATAAATAATATTATTTTATAAAAAAACCTTAGTTCTCCTTTATTCCTTACTCAATTGTTGTCATAATAGTAAGAAAGTATCTGCCTATAATAAGGGGGGAAATCTATGGCTAACTATTCTTCTGACTCCATTCAGGAGTCCATTATTTTCAGCCACAAAGTGGCACAATTAAGTAAAGCATTGTGGAAATCCGTTGAAAAGGATTGGCAGGCGTGGATTAAACCGTTTGACTTAAATATTAATGAACACCATATCCTATGGCTCTCTTACCAAATGAAGGGTGCCTCTATATCTGATATCGCTAAATTTGGTGTCATGCATGTTTCAACTGCTTTTAACTTTTCAAAAAAGTTAGAGGAAAGAGGCTATTTAACTTTCTCTAAGCGTGAAAAAGATAAAAGAAATACCTATATAAAATTGACTGACAAAGGTGAAGAGCTTTTGCTAAAAACTTTTGAAAGTTATGACCACAATACCTATAGTGTTTACCAGGGGCTATGCCAATTAAAGAATTGTATGGAAAATTCCCAGAATTTTCAGAATTATATACCATTGTTCGTTATATATACGGGACTGAATTTATGGATTCTTTAGATGAGTCCTTCATACATTCGAAGAAGAATTTAAAGAAGAAGAGGGGGCTCTTCGTCCAACTTCTGCAAAGTAGCCGGGTTTAGTAATTCCCCCCTATTCATCTCTCCCTTATCCGATCCTGGAGGACCGTCACCAAATCTATGTACAACCCCTGCTTTTTCAGTGCCATGATGGTTTCTTCAGGATTTAACTTAGGGTTCAGTTCTCCTATAAATTCATCCAGCAGCTCCCCGTGATAGACCATTCCCTGTTTTCTTTCTTCAGCCAGCTTTCGCTCTAACACAGCGCACAAAGAATACAGTTTACTCATTTCCTTTTCTGTTATCTTTCTTTTTATAATTAGCCGGTAAAAGGGATGTCTTTCATCAATAAGCTCCATTAAAAGCTTTTGATGAAACTCCAGCCTTTCAATTCTCTCTCTCCATTCTTCATCCATATAATAATTTTTCCTCCTTCCCTTTTCTTTTTTGTCTCTGTTAAAGGCGAATGTTGATTTTTAAAAGTTATTTGCGTGTGGATAAAGTCGTGAAGACCGCGTGAATTCAGATGAAGAGAAGCAAGGTACCTTTCGGTGCAAGCGAGCGTCTAAAAACAAAAATCAACGACAAATGGAACAAAGCTTTTTTATAAGAAAAGTACAAAATTGTCGAAAATCTATGTTTTTTAATAATTTATGTCTTACCTATTGATTTTTTAAGCAAATCCCTCTAAATTAATCAAAGAGATGGCTGAAGGGAGGAGATTGGGATGAACTGCTGGAAATCAGTAAATACACTCAAAGATTTCGATTCATCACGACTGATGCTTATTTCATTAGGTATAACATTATGTATTTTCATTATAAGTTACCTGATTTTTAGTCTCTATTTTGGAGATATCAGCTCACAAGGCATCGGTTTCACGCTTACAGTTGCTGCCATAGTCACTTTATATCCAGTTCATACCATGTTGCATTATGTCCCCCTTTGGTTTGCAGGGATCAAGACGGACGTACGGCTTTATAAAGTGAAAAAAAAAGGAAAACAAAAAAGTAACAATGAAAGTAAAGTTTAACAAGCCTGTGGCAAAAAATCTCTACATTACTGCTTTACTATTTCCCTCATTTTTAATTACGATAGGGGCTCTTCTTGGAGCATTAACCTGGCCTGAGTACATGCATTATTTTCTGTTACTCACTTCAATTAATGCAGGGCTTTCTGTTTATGACTGGGTATATGTAAAACAATTAATAAAAGCACCTAAATACAGCGTAGTAGAGAGAAATAAAAATGGTGTAGACATTTTAGTAAAGCAGCCATCTTAAGACGGCTGCCTTACCAATTATTCCTGAATTCTCATAATATCAATTTCGATATTATTTTCCAGCAAATCAATTTCTCTAATCGCTGGTACATATTCATCATTAATCTCTATTTCTGAAAGAGAGATATAGATGGCTCGCTCTTCCGGATAAATTTCTGCCCACTCAGGCAAGTCTGCTTGTGATTTAAGGACTTGTAAGGCTTCGGGTCCTGGCAGCTGCAAAATGCCAAGACGGAGACCATCCTCGCGAAGTATAAGATCTCCATTTTCCTGAACCTCTGGAGCAAAGTTCATCTCTAATTCAATAGACCTCCCAAGAAGCTCTATTGAAGATTCAAGGATCAGACGGTCCTCTGCTGCTTCTACACTGAATTCTTCATCTTCCAGTTCTTCATATAAGAAATAATTCAGTTGTTCCTTTGTAGTAGTAAGGGTAAAAACCGGTTCGCCTGGCTCTTCCACTGTCGTATCAGGCAGCTCTTTAGAGTCTTCTGTCTCAGGTAAGTAATGGTTGATGGCTGCCACCCCTCCGATTATAACAATTATATTTACACTAAGGAGGAGGAAAAAGGCAATCATCCAAATATTTTTCATTTTTCTGCTCTCCATTGCCACACACCTGCTTTATAAATTATTTCCTCCGCTTTCTTTGTAGTTTCCTTTTTTGGAAGTGAAAAACTATCTTTTTCCTTGAACTTTTGGTAAGGTAAAGAAGATATGAGTTATTGGGGGTAACATTATGTTCGTTGTCTTCTTTGTAATTTTTGCTCTTTTTTATTTATTTGTAATCAATTCCATGACTAACGCCCTTTGCACACAAAAAGAAATCTCGGAAGAGCGTCAGCCTAAAGTGTTTCGTACAATTAACGTTCTCATTACAATTTTGTTAACATCAACGTACGTCAGAATGTTAATTGCAGCCTAGACGCATTTCATCCAGGCTGCTACAGTATGCAATTCAAGCCTGAACCAGGTCGTTTATCAATAAGGGTCTCCCTTGAGGCTTTTCTTCATGTTTCCAGCAGGAAATGGTTCTGTTTCTATCTGCCCATTTCTTTTTGGATCCAGTGAGGAGAAGACAACATAAGGGAGACCTTTTTTTGGTTAAATAAGCTGCTCGAAAGCTAACTCTTTATCTTAATACCATGAAGCTCCAACAATAACTAGTAAGATGAACAGGACTACAATTAACGCAAACCCGCCGTAATATCCTTTAGACATGAGAACACCTCCCCCTGCCATGTTTACAATAGTTTATTCTTTCCCTCTTTCGGATGCGTGGCTTTTGCCTAAAAACTCTTTTTTCTTCTATAGCGTTTATGGTATAGTATGTTTGTCTATGAGAAAGGCACTACTTGAGGAGTGAACAACAAAAATGAATAAGCGATTAATCACGTTGTTAAGCATTGGCGGAGCTGTAGCAGCCTTAACTGCTTGTAACAACAATGAACAAGAGGCACAAAACGGTGAAACAATTGTTGAAGTCAATGATACTGTTATTACTGAAGAGGAATTTATAAACGAACTAAAGGAAACTTACGGCGAGCAAATGTTAAATGAAATGGTACAAACAACTGTGCTTGAAGATAAAGCTGAAGAAGTTGGAGTGACAGAAGAGCAGGTTCAAAATGAATTAGACCAGTATAAGGAAAACTTTAATGCAGAAGATGATGATGAGCTGCTCATGCTGTTACAGACACAATATCAGCTTCCTGTTACTTCTATAGAGCAATTTAAGAATGAACTTATCCGACCACAGCTTATTCTAGAAGAGCTAACACGTGAAGATGTTGACCTATCTGATGAAGCGAAACAAGAATATTTTGAGGAGAATGAAGAAGACCTGGCTGAAGTCAGGGCTCGCCACATTCTCGTTGAAAGTGAAGAAGAAGCAGATGAGCTTTATGAAGAATTACAAGAAGGTGCTGACTTTGAAGAGCTGGCATCAGAGCATTCAATTGATCCAGGATCCGGGGCACAAGGCGGAGACTTAGGATTTTTAGCCGCGGAGAAATGGTAGAAGAGTTTGAAGAAACTGCATTCTCTCTTGACGAAGGCGAAGTCAGTGAACCTGTAGAATCAGACTTTGGTTTCCACATTATCGAAGTCATAGAAAAAAGGGAATCTTTTGAGGAGCTTGAAGAGCAAATTGAAGAAGCACTCATTCAGCAAGAAGCACGCAGTCCAGAAGAAGTAATGGAGGAAATTATGGCTGAGGCAGAGATTAATGTGCAAGACCCTGCATACAGCGATTGGATTGAGCAATAAGAAAAAAAGCGCGGGACAGGCTGATAGCCAGTTCCGCGCTTTCTACATTCAAGAAAGAGAATTTTCCCTGCTTCTTTTTGCCTTTTCATCTTCCATCCGCCGAATAAAGATTCTACCTTCCTGCTCTATCCACTTTTGTTCTTCCTGCCGTTCTTCTTTCGATGTTTTATACCACATATACCCGCAATATACTGAGCCGACAGCTATTAAAATAACCCACCAGGGCAAGGCTATCCCGCCCATCTCGGCAAGACGCTGTAAGGTTACCAACACTAAGAATAAGGCCACTGATATAAAAAGCAATCGCTTGGAATGAAGGTTCATGGTCTCCCCCTCCTCTTACATTTAAACTTGTCCTCCTGGTTATTAATTTATGAGCGGGAGCACCATTGTATGCCAGGGTTTTTTACGATTTAGGAATCGTAATCTTAAAACTTACACCCTCTTCTTCATTAAGAACCTCGTGATAGCCGTGATGAAGCTCAGCTATGCGACGGACGATAGCCAGTCCTAATCCAAATTGCCCTTTGTTCCCTTTTCTGAAAGGATCAAATAAATGTGGGATGTCCTCCTCTTCTATCTTTTCACCATTGTTTTTTACAATAATGGCTATATTTTTTCCTTCATCAACAGCCCGAATCCATATGGTATCCTTGGCATACCTCATCGAATTTTCTACAAGGTTTTCCAAGAGAACTTGCAGATGCTCAGAGTCCCCTTTGAACTTCAGGTCGGCTCCCTCAATGACAAAGGTTATATCCTCCCTTTGCATCCGGAACCTCTCTTCTATTCTGAATGCTAATGCTCCAAATACAAGTTCCTCCAAGTTAATTGTTTCTTTTTTTAAGGCGTCAAGTTTTGTAAAATAAAGCATGTCCTTTACACGCTTATCCATCCGGTCCGCTTCCTCCAAGATAACATCCATGGTCTGCCCGAGATCATCTTTAGGCATGATGCCGTCTTTTACTGACTGGGCATACGTTTTTACCACCATAATGGGTGTCTTTAATTCATGGGAAGCATGCTGGATAAATGTTTTTTGAGAACGGTCGTACCTGATAAGATTTTGGCGCATTCGCTCAAACTGATCTGAAAGCTTTTGAAAATCTTCGTCCCCTTCCCATCGAAATGGCTCTTTCCAATTTCGTTTAGCAATCTGCTCAAACCGATCTCCAAGCACTCTTAAAGGTTGTCTTAAATATCGTTTAAGCCAAATAGCCGGCAGAAGACTGAGGGCACTTGTAATTAACATTAAATAAACTAGTCTTTCCCATAGACGATTTACCATCAAATCTCTATATGTGTCCCACATATAAGAGATCTGATAGGCCTCTTCTCCATCAGATTCGATACGAGAAATTACATAGAATAAAGTAGCTCCGTGATACGTTAACTCATACCTTTGCCGGTTTCCCTCCTGGTTTACTGCATTTGAAACGATTTCCTGCAGTACCTCATCCGGTGGAATAGGCTCTCCGCGCAGAGTGCCGAGCTGGTCAAATAAGAATAAATGACCTACTGACCTTTCTGCTTCCCTTCTTTCAATAAAATCAAGCTCTGATTGCGGTGGAGAGAAATAGTCACTGAATGGATTGGCAAATCTGGCCTGCTCCTGTTCTATAATCCTGTATGTTTCATCAGTCAAAGTGCCGCGAATCGAAATTGGATAAATAACCGTAATTGTCAGGCCAACCAGAACAATAATTGCAATAAAAGAAAGCCAGATTCTCTGGGTTAAATTTACCTTCATCATGATGATAGAACACGGTATCCATAACCATACAGTGTTTCAAGATGTATGCGATCCATCTTCTTTCTAACTCTGCGCACAACATCATCCACTGCCCGTTCAGACCCGAAGTAATTTTCCCCCCATACTTGTTCAATGATATCCTCTCTGGAAAGAGCTTTCCCAAGCTCTTCTGTAAGCAAAAGAATTAAATCCATTTCCTTTGTAGTTAAATCAATGACTTCATTATCATTAAGTCTGTCTGTTACTGTTCTTGCCTCAGGTCGATAACGTAATCGTTAAGCTCCCTTTTCTTTACTTCCTGAACCTGAGAGCCATATACGCGAGAGAGAAGCTTTTTTGCACGTATGATTAACTCCTGGGGGAGAAAAGGTTTAGCTAAATAATCATCACTTCCCATTTCCAGTCCCAAAACCCGATCAAGATCCTGGTCCCGGGCTGAAATAAAGATTACTGGGACCTCTCCTTCTTTTTCACGGATCCCTTTTAGAATTTGATATCCGTCTGTTCCAGGAAGCATAATATCCAGGACACAGGTGGGGAGGCTTATCGATCGCGGCAATGGCGTCATCCCCATTATCATATATCTCTACTGTCCAGCCCTCTTTTTCCATATATGCTTTTAAAACTTCCGATAAATTCTGTTCATCTTCCACTAAGTAAACGGTATAACTCATAAGCCTCTATTCCTTTCACCTTAACGTTATTTGGCCTTACAAGGCTTTACCTTCGATCTCTTCCCACACATCGTATCAATCTTTTTATGAAAGTGCCATCTCTTTGTAGTAGATACCAAATTTTTAAACACTTTCTCCGTATTCCTCAGATAAGTGATTAACCTTGGCAGGGTTTATCTCTTCTTTACTATGAGAATGACATGAAAAGTAAATAATCTGCCGGGTTTGTGACAATTGGCTTAACAGGGCAAAAGCTCGTTTTCTTCGCTGGTCATCAAAATTCACAAAAGGATCGTCCATAATCAGCGGAAAGGAAAGGGCAGGATCATGAATTTCGGCCAGTGCTAAGCGTAAAGCCAGATATAACTGTTCAGCCGTTCCCCTGCTTAATTCCTCAGGAGAAAACCTTAGACCAAGTTTATTTTCTGCCACAAACCGCTGTTCCCCCAAAGGGGCAAACAAATTTACGTATTCCCCTTCTGTAAGGTCAGCAAAGTATCTGGCTGCCTGTTTCATCACTTGAGGCTGTCGTTCTTTTTCATGGACAGCTTTTGCTTTTTTAATCATTACTAACGCCGTTTTGTAAACGGCCCATTCTTTTGCCAGTTCATTTACGCTTATTGTATCTTCTTTGTACCGTTGAAGCTGCTCTTCATAGGTTCCTCCCTTTTCTATAGAGGTCAGCCTTTGTTTCTTCTCTGCTTTTTTTTCTTGAATTTCCTTTTCTCTGGCCTGATAATATTCTATTTTTTGTTCCTTCTCACCAAGCAGTACAGAGGATGGCTCATCCATTGCTCTTATTTCGGCCTTTAGTTCTTCAATAGTCTCTCCTTCATCCATGTAAGGTTTCATTTGACCCAAAATGAGTTCATATCTTTCAGTCAAGCGGTCATGCTCACGTTTTTTTGTCATTGCGTTATAATACTCTTCAACTGTGTTTACATGAAAAGAAAAGAGGATTGAATTGATAGAATCCTTTATTTGATACATGTTTTCTTTTTTCTTTTTCATTTCTTTTTTGCAGATTCATCCATTCTTTTTCTTTATCGCTTTTTTCTGTTGCTTTTTTCTTTTTCCAGGTCGATAGCTTTTTCCATCTGGTAAATCAACATTCGAGTTTCCTTGACAGATGAAACCGAAAACGTATCAGCCAGCTGTAAAACCTCTTTTTCATACTGATTAAGCTTTTTTCTAATTGCCCGATATCTTCTTTTTTTTGAGCCAGGGAACGACTCTTGTTTTGCAGTTCTTTTATCCGGTAAAACAATTTCTCAGCTAACCTGATATTCAGGTAATCTGGGAAACCATACTCTTCTTTCCAATAAACAAACTCGGTCTCTTTTTGAAGGCGAGTGCGGGAAAATTCTTCTTTCTTTTCATGAAGCTCCTGAAAAGTCTTTTCTTCTTTTTCTTTTTTCCATTGCAATTGCTCCAACTGCCTTTTTAAAAAATCATCATCCTCTATTCTTCTTCTTGCATCCATGCTGTTGTCATAATTTACAGAGCCTTGAGTTCCGTTTTTATTTGCTCCTTGTGTTCTTACCAGCCATAAGTAACCTGCTAACGCCAAGGCAAAGAATAACACCCCGAGAAAGGGAGAAGCTGTAAAGACCTGCCAACTTCCTAGGAATACGAAGCTTATTATAAATAACGATACTGCAAAGACAGAAGAAGAGGTATTCTTGTCTTCTCGTTTAGCTTGTACCTTTTCTTGTACATTTGCTCTTTCCTCATAAGAGAGCAGCCTCCTATTCGCTTCTGTTGCTTCTTCTTCTGCCAGTCTGACTTTCTCTTCCTGAAGGGAAAGTTGTTCTTGAAAAAGCGTTCACGATCAAGTGCCTGCCTTACGGCTTCTGTAATGGTTACCAGTTCCTGCTCTGCTGCAACTGAGGTATCTGGATAAAAAACGTCTTCAGGTCTTTCGCTTTTCCAGCCCGCATCTCTTGCCAGCGATAAAATTTCCTCTTTTTCTTTTTCCGCTTCTTTTTTTATCCCGGCGATTTCTTCTTTTTGTCGTTCATGAACTCCAAGGCGGTCTTTTAGAGCATAAAAATGTAATTGGTTTTTCAATACTGTTTCATTTATCTTAATGGAAGAGATATCCTCTTCAAGCTCTGTCATCTTATATGTTTCTGTTTCAATACTTTCAGAAAGCTCCTTTTCTGCTCTCTGTAAACGCTCTAGTTCTTTCTCAGCACTCACTGAAAACAAACTGTACTCTTTTAATTCTTGTCCTCTTTTTTCAAGATGTCCATTTCTTCTACCAATGTTTCTAAGGCAAGAAGACGTTTTTGTTCTTTCTATTTCCCTAGCTGTTTTTTCTTTTTTCTTTTGCAGCAGCTGAACTTCTTCTTGTAAAGATTTATGTTCCTCCTGAAGTTTATCATATTCAGAAAAGTAAGCTTCCCATTGGAGTAAAGCCTTCTTTTTCTCTTGTAAATCATTGATCCCCTTATTAAGAGAAGGATTTTGGCCTCTGGGCTTAAACAGTTCATCAAGCTTTTGTTTATATTCCTTTTCAATATAAGAAACCTGTCTGGTTCCAGTCATTCCTGCTTCATACAGGTAGTTGCTCAATGTCTTACCGCTTGCCTGCTGTATATGATAAAGGCCCTCAAGGCCAAAGCTGTAAATGGCTTTATATAAAGAACGGTCCATTTGATGCAAAAAGGCATTCAGCCATTCTTCCCCTTCGGTTGTACCGTCCTCCAGAAAAACACTTACATCTCCTGTTGCTTTTTTTCCTTTTACACGCTGTATTTTCACCTTATTACCATCTTTTGAGATAAGAGTAATAATACCTCCATATGCAGAAGAAGATCGAGGTTCTAAGCGCTGCTCTTTTTCCTTTTTTGTAGGAAATCCGAATAATACAGCTTGAATGAATGCCATTATCGTAGACTTTCCAGCTTCATTTTTCCCATAAATCACTTGAAAGTGATCATCCGAAAAAGATAGAGAAAAATCCTGAAACTGACCGAAGCCAAATATATAAATTTCCTTTATTCTCATCAGCATTACTCCTTCATCCAAGCATCACCAAGCAATTTTTCTGCTTTTTCAATGATTTCCCTGCTTTCATCTCTATCAGGCTTCGTAATAAACTTTCTTGCCTTGGGGTGGGAAAAGAGCTCCTCCCATTCTTCCCATATAGATTCAGGGTCATTTTTGAAGACTTCTCCAGCTTTAAAAACGTCACCTAGAAAATGACCTTCCCTTGCCAATGCTGCTTTGTCCCATTCGAGGTTTGTCTCGTTTTCTACAGCAATGACTTGTATAAAAGGTTTATCAGTCTCTCCAAGAGTATTTATAACATCTTTCATTTCCTCTACAACTTGTTCTTCTGATAAATGTGATGAGAGAGCTCCCGTGCCTGTTAAACAAAGTGACACAAGGTAAACTTTCACTTCTTCCAAAACATTCATCTTCATTTTTTCCCAAAACTTATTAATCAGCTCATCTACGCTTTTACAGTCAGTCACAGAGAGCGTTATATTAACAAATTGTACAGGAGCGGAGGAACAAAAGGTTACCACAGGATCCTGGGATTCTTTAAGTTCTACATATAAATACCCTTTTTGTCCTGTTTCTTTCTTGTTTCTTCCTTGAATATTGCCCGGGTAATGAATGGAGGGATGAAGAGACTGCCTGGTGTGAATATGTCCTAACGCCCAGTAATCCATTCCTTTCTCTGATAATTCTTTTACAGTAAAAGGTGCGTAAGGAGCATGACTATCCAGCGACCTTTCCTGTCCATGTAGAATGCCAATATGAAAGCAGGGTTCGTCTTGCTTCTTATAGGAAGCAGCCAGGTTTTCAGTTACAGCCTTTTTGGGATAACTGCAACCGTACAAATTAGCAACAGGAAATTTATCTTTCTCCACTGTCATAGCTGTACTTGCTGTAGGAAAAACATAGACATTGTCAGGCCAGGTGACAGGAGCAAAGCGGCTGTCCAAAGGATCATGGTTCCCAAAAACGATGTACACCTTTATGTCAGCCTCCTTTAGCTTTAAAAACTCCTCTCTCAGCCAAAGCTGTCCCTTGACACTTCTGTTTCATCATCAAATAAATCGCCTGCTAAAATGACAAAATCAACCTTCCTGTCAATTGCATCACGAACCATCCTCGTTATTGACTGATGAATGCACTCCCTAATAATATCTTTTATATAATCGCTTCCATGAATTTGGGCAGAAATAGGACTGCCTATATGTAAATCTGCAGCATGAATAAATTTCAATTCTTTCATAAGTTGATACACCTGCTTTTTATATCCTTTTTTCTCCATTATATCAAAAAGGGAGCATTTGTTCTTACATATAATAGTTCCTTCTATGTTTACATTTTTCAGCAAAAAATAAAAGAAGGCACTAAGAAAGTGCCTTCGTGTCTTACCAGTATCCAAACCCAGGTAGTGCAGAAAGAGCGACAAGAGCTGCTAATGGAAGAATAAGCCGTTGGAAGCGGCGCGGACGCGGGAAGAATGGTGGACGACCATACCATCCGTATGGATATCCTCCAAAACCATAACCTCCTCCATAGGGCCTATAAATTGTCTTTGTTCTTCAGCCCCTGGGCTCGCATTTCTTGTACCGCAGCCGCATCCTGATCCTGCCGGCTGCTGCATCATATGTGTCGGCATATGCTGTGTCGGCATGTGCTGTGTCGGCATGTGCTGTCCCGGCTGCATGCCACCATAAGGCATCATCTGCTGATGCATCTCTGGCATCATGTGAGGCTGATGCATCATTTGCTGCATATGCATCATATCTGTTTCATCGTATTCAGGTACAGACAGATAAACATTTTCATCATCTACATTCTCAATAATCCCGTTGAACATTTGATGATCAGCGGTTTGCAGAGCTACATGCTGGCCAATGTGCTGCTGACAAAGCTGTTTCATATCCCCCATGGCGTGATGGGAACCAGGGTTATTATTCCAATTATTGTCCCAGCCATTGTCGTTCCAGTTATTATTGTTCCAGTTATTGTTGTTCCAGTTATTCATGATAAAAGCCTACCCCCTTTTACACGAGTATCCTATTCAGGGAGCAGGCTTAGTGTGTTAATTATTTTGTTTTTAACACGAGGTACGTTTGTGTAATCATAAATAAACTTCCTGCGAACCAGTACAGTGAAAGGCAGAAGGCAGGGCAAACCCGACACCAATAAGCATCACAGGCATTAAATACATGGCAGGTTTCATATTAGCAGGCATTTCATTCATTCCGAGCTTTGTCTGCATAAACATTGCAGCACCTGCCAGAAAAGGCATGATATAAAAAGGATCAGGCTGACCAAGGTTCATCCACAAAAACGAGTGTGAAGAAATCTCCTCTGTCCTCATAATAGCAAAGTAAAAGGCCATCAGAATTGGAAGCTGTACCATAATGGGGAGACAGCCCGCAGCCGGATTGATTCCATTGCTTTGATAAAGACCCAGCATCTCTCGCTGATACTTTTGCATTTCTTTTTCTTTCTTTAGATCATACTTATCTTTAAGTCGCTCCATTTCAGGCTTTAAGTCTCTCATCGCCTTCGCGCTCTTTTGCTGCTTTAAAAACAAAGGAAGGAGCAGAATTCTAATAAAGATAGTCATTAGAATAATAGCCGCACCGTAGCTTCCATTTAAAAGGTTGGCAACAGCAATAAGCATCCAGGAAAGAGGAAAGACAAAGTAATGATTCCAGACCCCTTCACTTTCCATTGTGATAGGAGATTTGTCCATTCCGCAGCCTGCTGCCAAAACAGAAAGTAAAGCAAGCAAAACAATAAAGATTAGCGTTTTTTATTCAATTATTATTTCCTCCCTATAATCGTATTTTTAAAATACAAATAGGGAGGTGTCTTCGTCATCCTTATTTTCGTCTGCTCCGGGAATTTTCCTGCGCTGCATAATAAAGGTAAGACGCCTTGCTGTTCGCTGAGCAGGAAGCGTTTCTTTTTCAGATACGGAATGGGAGACAGGACGTTTATGGAACGAAAAAGCTGCGCCTAGTACTTGAACTGCTATCCAGCCGGAAATCATAAGCACGGATAGGGTAAAAATAATTTCAAGCCAGCTTATATCAAGTAATAACTCCAGCATTTTCCTGTCCCCCCTTTCGCTATTTATTCTTCCTAATAGACAAGGTTTTACACCGGCCTGTGCTTGCCATCCAATTCACTAACGTCCTTCATTATATCCGCTCTACAGGACATTCATAATCAAAACAGCTATTTTTAAGGCAGAAAACTTGAAAATAGTTTCATTACGGTTTGTTCAGACTTATCTACTGCAACAACGTTTTCGCTATAGTTGTCTGCGTATTCCAGCACCTCATCGACATACCAGTCTGCCCGATTGTAAGCAAAGACAGCATTTTCATAGTTCCCTTCTGCAGCTCCATTAGCAGCAAGGAATTTAGCTGCAGAAAATACTGCGTCCTCAATGTCCCATGGATCAGCTTTCCCATTACCGGATGCATCGACGCCGTATCCGCCATACTCATTAATCACGTCCGGATCGGTCATTTCATCTTCGGCTATTTCAGCATCCCCTAAGCCTCCGGCACAACCTGGGTAGTTCCAGCCTACAAATGTACAAGGCATAAACTGCATATGACCGATTGCCCCTGCAGGGCTCACCATGTTATCCATAGTGGAAAACACGGTTTCTATTCTATGAATGGAAGCTAATAGATTCCAAGGAACTCCGTATTCCTCCTCCGCTTCTTTATACACAGGTATATATTCCTCAGGTATTTCATTTTTTCCAAAATAAGTCATAGACCCGCCTTTAAAGCCTCTGAATGAGTCTTTGTTTTCTATATAAAAACCCCAACCCAGCGCCAGTACAGCTATGCAGAGAACTGCCGGGACGATAATCAGTCTTTTTTTCTTTTTTCTTATTTTTTGCCATCAGACACCTCCGGCACCCTATTCAAAGGCACCCCATTTACGATTCTATGATCTTATTATACTTCACTAGAGAAAAAAACAAAGAGATAAAATAGGCTATTTTCGAAACATTTCTTTCCTTTTTTCATTGCTGCACCAGGACTTTGAGCCGAATTTAAAAAGGAAGAGCACACGCTCCTCCTTTTATTACAAAATCATTACAATCTCTCTTGGTGCCAGGCACCCTTTATTTTAGCTTGAATGCTTTTCTTAGTTCTTTCAGGGAACGAGAGGTGCCATACATCAAGACTCCCCCTCTGTATACACGAGCACCGACCCAGGCAAAGAAAGCGATAGCAGCCAGCATCAATACGATAGAAAGAGCGACTTCCCATACCGGCACCTCCAGCATTCCCACTCGCAAAAACATAATCATTGGTGTAAAAAACGGGATAAAAGAGGTAACCGTGATAATTGGCGATTCCGGCTGCTCAACCCAAACATTGCTATGAAAAAAGCTGATATGACAAGCATGTTCACAGGTGTAATAGAGGCGTTGACATCCTCTATGCGGCTTACAATTGAGCCGAGCATGGCTGATAGGGTGGCGTATAACAAATATCCAAGAAAAAAGAAGACAAAAGCATATAAGAGTAATACAAGAGAAAGATCAGTAGCTTCAAAGAACGGCAGGCCTCCAGCTGGCTCTTGAACGTCTGCTGGCTGCTGAGCCGGCTGACCCTGAAAGGACCAGAGCCCTATTAAGAAAATCAAGAAAAACTGCGTTAATCCTAACAGGCCGATGCCTGCTATTTTACCGAACATCTGTTTCACCGGAGAAGCGCTGGAAATTAGTATTTCCATAACGCGAGACGATTTTTCCGTGGCCACTTCCATTGCTATTAAGCTCCCTAAAAACAAGACAGAAAAGTAAATGACAAATAGAAGAATATAAACGAGAAAACGAGCTTGATTTAATTCCGCTTCAGACCTTGCTCCTTCATCTAACGCGGTTCTTTCAAACGACACAGGAGCGTAAATCGCTTCCACCGTTTCCTGATCAAGATCTAAAGTAGCAGTCATATGCTCTATTTTCACCTGCTGGAGAGCCTGCTCAAGCTGCAGCGGCAAGCTTTGTTCTGCGACAGTCGGTGCATAGTATTCACCGCCTGGAACCTCCCCATTTTCATAATCTAAAATCAGCAGGCCGTTAAAATCTCCTCGTTCCACAGCTTCTAACGCCGCTTCTTCATTTTCACCTACATCAACCAGGATAATATTGTCGTATAATTGCTGAACATGATAGTCTGCCGCTTCAAACAAATGGTTTGTTTCATCAATCACGGCTACCTCTGCAGCCGGTTCATCATCCGATTCAAAAAGTGCTATAATCCGATCTATGTTCATAAACCCGAACACAAATAACAGGGTAATCAGAGTAGTAACAATAAATGCCCTTGATTTTAGTTTTGACAAGTACGTATGGAACATAATGATAAAGAATTTATTCATAAGACTTACCTGCCTGTTCAATGAAAATATCATTTAAGGACGGATCTTCCAAAGAAAACCTGCGGACAAAACCTCTTCCCTGCAACGATGAAAATATATGATGAGCTGTTTCTTCCGAGCTGATTTGCAGTAGCACCCCTTCTGCTTTTGGCTGGTATTTCACGACTCCTTCTACATTTTCTAAATACCTTGTGTCAAAATCTGCATGAATAAGTAAATTCATTTTGCCAAAGGAGCGTTTTATCTCTGTCAGTTTTCCATAAACGACAGGGCTTCCTTGCTGAAGTATGCAAAGGTGCTGACATAGCTCTTCTACATGCTCCATTCTATGACTTGAAAATACAATCGTGGTTCCTGTTCTCTTTATATCTAGTACGGCTTCTTTGAGCATTTCCACATTTACAGGGTCCAGCCCGCTAAAAGGCTCATCCAAGATCAGAACTTCTGGTCTATGTAAAATAGAGGCTATAAATTGTATCTTTTGTTGATTTCCTTTTCGAAAGCTCTTCTACCTTCTTTTTTTCATAATGAGCTACTTCAAAACGCTTCAGCCATTTCCTCATTTCCGGAATAATGTCAGCCTTTTTCATCCCTCTTAACCTGCCTAAGTATACAAGCTGGTCTACCACTTTTACTTTAGGATATAATCCTCTCTCTTCGGGCAGATAACCTATTCTGTGACTTTCTTTGTAGCCAAGTGGTTTCCCATTCCAAAGAATGTTTCCTTTTGTAGGGTCAAGAAGCCCAATAATCATGCGAAAGGTTGTGGTCTTTCCAGCACCATTTGAACCAAGCATTCCAAACATCTCTCCACTTGGTATCTCAAGGTGTAAGTTATTTACAGCAGTATGCCCGCCAAACTTTTTTGTAACTCCTTTAAGTTCTAATGACATAGTTGTCCTCCTAAGACATATAACAAGTTTCAAGATACATTATGATACCACAAGCTGCTTATTCGAGAACAGAAGTCCTTACTGTTTCCTAGTATAACAGCTATGAGCCACGACCATTTATTTTGTGGCGGTGTTAATTTCTTTCTTCTATCTTGCCATTTTAAAAAGGTTTCTTTACAATAAAAATATGAATGGTTATTCAGTCATGTGAGGGGGAGATCTAATGAAGGATTATTTTCTGACGGTCTTTGATAAAAGCGGAGAAATGCTCTTGAATGAAAGTTTTCAGTTCAAATCCGATGATGAAGCTATTACTCATGGAAGAAAGCGTTTAGAGGAAGAAAACTATGAAAAAACAACACAACCGAATGACCCGTTCTGGAAAATTACTTATTTTTCAGCGTTAGAATTAAAAAAGGGGCTTTGTCCCTTCAGGTTGCTAAGTAATTAAATACTGATTAAAAAATTTTTGGATGTAAAAAAATTGGAGCAAAGCCCCACCTAACAAGAATGAGGCAGGAACAAAACCCAGCCAGAGAGAAGAGCCCTCACCATTGGTGAAAGCTCTTTCTTTATTTTCAATACTCTATTGGCTGAATGTTTAAAGGTAACACTCGCACACTAGGCAAAAACGTCCGAGTGTGAACTGTGTTTCTAGTGGGGGAATCTTATTTAATACCACATATTCATCTGCAGCATCTAAGTAACAATAGTAATATCGTGTAAAAATGGCTGTTCAAAAAGCCTGCGGGGAACCACATCCCTCTTTACTTTGTGGATGCGGCTGAGTCATTGATTTGAAACAGCTCTTCTAGCTGTTTAATTTTTTTATTTGTATAGTCTTCATATCCATTATTATAACTGACAGGGTCTTTGGGATTGGCAAACCGGGTTATTTTTCCGGTTCCAGGCTCCACCCATTTGCTGGCTGCCCCGCACCCCAGCCCGATAATCGTCTGCACTTCTTCCATAATAATAATATTATAGAGGCTTTCTTTCCCTCTAAAGGAGTACCCCACGTTCTCTAAATTTCCAAGGATGTTTTTCTGCCGGTATAGATAATAAGGGACATACTCATTTTCCTTTGTCCATTTTGAGGTCATATCCATCATTTGTCCAATTTCTTTACGGCCAGCCACTTTATATTTATTTTTTTGCTTTGTCATGGCAGAAGCTCGTTTAAAAGAAAGTGTATGAACTGTGAGAGATTCAGGCTTTAACTTTTCCGTTTCCTGCAAAGAATACTCCATTTCTGAAACTCCCTCTCCCGGAAGCCCTATGATTAAATCCATATTAATATTTTGCAGTCCCATATCGCGTGCAAGCTTGTATTTTGTCACAGTTTCTTCCACAGAATGGTGGCGTCCGATTGCTTTAAGAGTCGTATCCTCAAAAGACTGAGGATTAATGCTGATGCGATCGATATTCCACTTCTTTAGTACTTCAATTTTTTCCGGGGTAATTGTATCAGGCCTGCCGGCTTCTACAGTAACTTCCCTTACCTTCTCCATTCCAGAAAAAACCTTGTACATATGACTGTATAACTTGTCCATTTCTTCTGCTGAAATGCTTGTAGGGGTCCCCCCGCCAAAATAAACAGTCGTTACGGGAATGTTATGTTCTTTAAGCCATTTTCCTGTTTGTTCCATTTCATAATGAAGACCTTCAAGGAAGGTTTCCACTGACCCGTTTCTACCGTTTATAGCATAGGCTGGAAACGTGCAATAGGCACATTTCGTAGGACAGAAAGGAATACCGATATAAATGCTTACACCTCTGTCAAGCTCATATAAATCAGGGAGGACACTGTGCTGGCGCTCAACAATCTCCGCTAAAAGATCAAGTTTTTCGTCTGAAAGGAGATAGTCTGTTTTTAAATATGAATGGATTTGGGTGGTTGTCCATCCTTCCCGGATAAGCTTGTGATAAAGCTTTGTAGGCCTGATGCCCGTCAAGGTGCCCCAGGGCTGTACGGTACCGGTATACTCGGATAAAAGCTTCACCATAATGTGACTTACAGCTTGTTTTGCTTTCTTTTTTCTATCCTTGTCACTTTCACCAGAAAACGTTTCCTTCCAAAAGTCTGCTTTTTTAGTGCCGTCTTTTTTGTCCTGTAACTGTCCTTCTGTATAATAGGCGGTTTGTTTATCTGCTTGGATAATATGAATAAAGAGATCCCACTGATCGGTTTCTCCAATTATGATTGTGCTTTCTTCATAATAAAGATTGGCAATATGCTGAAGGGTTTGATGCATATTTTCTTCTACTCCGGTGACCTTTATAATCATCGCTAAAATCCCTTCCTCTTCTAAAATCACGTTAAGTTTACAGAATTGCCTTCGCTCAGTCAACTGTATCTTAGCCTTTTCTCCTTATTTGCCGTTCTTGAGTTTCTTTTCTTTACCAAACCAAAAAAGGGCACCTGCCGGCCCTTTAAGGTTGATCTACTTTCATTTGTTTTCTAAATACCTCTTTTATCATATAAGGAACGCCATTCTGGTTATTCGAACGGGTAATCCAATTTGCTTCAGCTTTTACTTCTTCCGGCGATTGTCCCATGGCCACTCCCAGACCCGTCATTTTAAGAGAAGGAATATCATCCGGCTTTGAACCAACCATGACTACCTCTTCAGACTGAATACCCAATTCTCTGATCAAGAAAGCCAAGGCATTTTCTTTTGAAGCCTCTTCCCTGCATATTTCCAATTCCTGTTCCTTCCTCCGTACCTTGATTCCGGGGATGGAATGATTCAAATCTTCAAAAGCCTCTTTGCTTTCCTCTCTGCTTTCAAAATTGCCTTTTATTTTTAAGGCACCAATCTGATGGTCAAAGATATGACCTGTTAAATTATCTACATATGTTTTAGGATAGAACAAAGACTCGCTAAGGCCTACAGACATTTTTCCTAATAAATTCTTGGACTGCTGATGTCTGTTTGCCAGCTCAAACCTTTCATTTTCTACTTGTACCTGACAGGAAAACCTTTCAAGAATTTCAACCACATCATAAGTCAGGTCTGGGTTCATTCTGGCTTCATAAATTGGCTTTTCCACATGGCCCGCAATAAATGCACCGCCATGGGAAATAATCTCATGCTCCATCTTTAGCAGTTTAGCTACCTTTTTCGCTCCATGATGTGTTCGGTTGGTAATAAGAGTGACATAGACGCCTTTATTTCGTACGAAGTCAATAGCCTCTTTGGTTTCTTTCGCCATTCTGCCATTTGACCTTAAGACTGCCCCATCAATGCTTAAAGCTAATAAACGATAGGTCACTGCTGCATTCCCTCCCTTGTCGTTCACCTTTTCTTCTACACTTTATGTAGGACAGGATGCAAATAGAACGAAAAAGTCAGGACGTCCTCCAACCATAAAAAAACCCTGCTCTTTTGAGCAGGGGTATTACTTTTACTGTTCTTCCGGCTTGCCGTAAAGTTCTTCTAATGGTTCAGTAATAATTTTGTTAACATCGCCAATCACTGTGCTCATACGTTGTTCTTCTTCCATCAATTTTGAAATCGTCTCATGCTGCTGTACCATTTCAAATTGCTTTTGAGCCTGTGTGATTTCCTCTTCTGTTGGCTGCTGGCCTTGCATTTGCTTTTGTTGAAGCTCTAATTGAAGCTGGCGGAAATTATCGAGCATACGCTTTGCCACGTCGTCATTTTCCACTTTTTCATGAAGGTCCTTCAAATTAGAAAATTCATCGCTCTCACGCAATGTGCGTGCTAGTTCATGTGCCTTATCATATACATTGGACATAGTTTATAGTCCTCCTTTAATGAGTCTTTTACGAGGATAACATGAAGAAGGGTTAAAAATCACCAATAAACAACGATTTATGCGAAAAAAGTTACGATAATACCTTGAATAAAGCCGACAAATCCTCCTAGAAGTGCTCCAAGGTAAGTAATCATTTTAAATTCTCGGCGTGAGATCGTAAGGACCATGCTTTCGAGTCGCTGCACAGAAAATGCTTCAACCTGTAGTCTGATCACTTCAGCTAAATTTAAACGCTGTAAAAATCCACTTAGCCTCGAAGCAAGAAAGGACTGGGCTTCTGTCACCATATAAGGAACCCCTTCATAGAGTACTTTTTCCTCATATTGCATTACCCACTCATTTAAAGGAGCGTCAAGCCAGTCATATACAGGGACCTTTTGTACCACCCACTCTGTAACTTTCCCGGCACTTTTTTCTTTGTCAATCCAAGTTTCAACCTTAGAAACTGGAAGTTCTTTCAATTGGTCCCATTCTTTATAAATCAACTGCTCAATAAAACGTCTTGAAGCAGGATCTTTAAAAAATTTCACAATTTCAGGCTGAAGTTTAGCTACTATTTTATCATTTCCAAACATTGTCCCTAAAAAATTAAACATTGAACCTTTTCCCGCGAAGAATTTCTCAAGAAGAACATGAAGCTGATCTTTGCCTTCCTGGCTGGAAAAATACTGAGCTCCTCGTTTCGTAACCCATTCTCCTATAAGGGGTGCTAAGTCATCTCCTCTTTTAATACTTCTAACGGTGCGACATCTTTAATTTTTTGTATCTGTTTTCCTCAAAGAACTTACCAATCGACTCTTTTATAAAGTCATGAGTCGTTTGTTCAGCCCACTCTCTTGGATTTCGCTCAAATTTCTCAATCATAAATCCAGAAATCGATTGCTCGGTTCTAAGGAGCTTAGACGTTTCATCCTGAGCCCACTTGGTCATTTCTTCTTTGAAAAAAGGGTCGTTAATTTTCCCCTGAATTCCTTCAGGAGTTAACAAATGAGTAACGACTAAGTGCCCAAGCTGTTCAGCCAATTCTTTTCTTCTCTTTGGAATCAGGCCGGGAGTAAAGGGCACCCTCCACTTTCCGATATATTTTGGGCTGTAAGGCCGGAATAACATTTTTATCGCTAATGAGTTCGTCATGCCGCCAATTAATGCCCCTATGATAATCATCAGCAAAAATAAAAAAATAACTTCCATTTATGTGCTCTCCTTTTTGACAACCTCACACTTTTTGAACGTGGAACATACAATACTGTATCAACTCCTATGTTTTACCGCAAGCATGGCCGCCTACCTTTCCCTGGGAGAAAACGAAAGGAGTAAGCTTCATGATAATTCTCTCCCTTCACCAAAACAATTGGCGCAAATACCGGAAGAAAGCCTTAAAACTCATTAAAAAGACAGGAAACAAAAAAGAAAGACAAGTATTTTCTGCGATAAATGAAGAAGACATCAATTCAGGTTCAGTAAAAATTGAAGCTGTGTTATGGGATGAAAAATAATTGCACTATCTATTATTTTTCCAAGGATTCAGGCCTGGTGGACGTTTATTGATCCAGATTATTATTTTACCTCTATTTCGTATTTTGTAAAAAGCAAGCAGCCAATAGTTACACACTGGCACCAAAAGGTTTGGTTTATACCCAACTGGTCTTCCTAGCGTTTCGTCCAAAGAAACGCTTTTCTTACGAAAACGCTGTCATTTGTGCTAAAATATATACTAACTGATAATGCACTTGAAGGGGCGAACTGCATGATTTCTCATTTTCAATGGAAAGAGCTGCGCAACAATTTAGTTAGAAGAGAATGGGCCTTTTCTTTCTATTATAAAGGTACTTTTTATAAAGGCACGTATTATAAAGACGGCACAATTGAATGGACACTAAAAAGAACCTGCAAACGAGAAAGAAAAAGTCGAACAACAAATTCATGACCTTATGCTGTATCACATTTACGAAGACCATAACCCCATTTCTTAAAATATAAACATAATTACCTCCCTGTCTGACATACTAAGCCTATCTAATTCTAGGGGGCTTTTTTATGGACAAAAAACAAAAAGGGCAAGTACAAGGAAAAAACTATTCTATAGATGTTGACCGAATGATTAGTGAGGGCATGGCAGGAGGAGTAGTAAAGACGGACCACGACTTCCCGCAAATTGAAGGGGCTCGTGAATTAGACAAAGAAGAGAAACCTGGTGAAAATTAATCTCATACTGCAGAAAGGCCAGAGTTATTCTTGAGGGCCTTCTCCGGTTTGAAAGAAGTCGGGAGAGCATTCAGCTCGTTTTTTCATAGGAATTGTTGCAGCAGGTGCTTCCAAGCTACCTGCTTTTAGTGCTGAGACCGCTCACACAACGAGGCAGAGAAGAGCAAAGCCAGTCCCCTTAACATAACCTACTACTCCAATCTTCATTAAAACTTCCAAAGAAACAGGCTGCTGAGAATTCTTTCTCAACAGCCTGTTTCCAGCAAAAGTCGCTTTTATTTTTCTTTTATATAAATAATGGTTTCACGTTTACATTCAGGGCAAAAAACAAGGTGAGGACAAATATGATTCACTAGATCATCCTTGATCCCATCTGATTTTTTTTGCATGTCAATATCTTCATATGGACTGTAATCGTCAAAACGGTCTATCACTTTGCCAATATCGTCCATTACATGAAAACAGCTCGGGCAATTTATTTTTTCTAAAGGTTTTAATCCGTTGCACACAGGACATAATGACATAAGAAAAGAATGGCAAACAGCAAAATGATCAAAAGAAGAGACAGCTAATGCTGTCTCTCTCTAGCCATATTATTTAATTATTGCTGTTGGAAGCCGCCCATTTGCTGTTCAGCCATTTGAACAAGACGCTTAGTGATTTCTCCCCCAACAGAACCGTTTGCACGAGAAGTTGAGTCAGCTCCAAGATCTACTCCAAATTCTTGAGCAATCTCATACTTCATTTGATCTAGAGCCTGCTGTACTCCAGGTACAAGTAACTGGTTAGAGTTGCCGTTGTTGTTGCTTGCCATGGTTGTCACCTCCTCTTTCTTTGTACTCCTAGTTTGCATCGAAATTGCAACTCTATTCTTACCAATTTCAGTCAAATCGTCCAAAATAAAAAACCTCCGTTAAGGGAGGCTTTTATAATTGTTTCCCAAGTTTTCTTATCTCCTCTACTGCTGATGGATTCTCAAGTGAAGATAAGTCTCCTGCTTCTTTATTTAGAAATGCAGCCTTAATCGCTCGACGCATCACTTTGGCATTTCTTGTTTTGGGAAGGTCACTGACAGAGAATATTAATTTAGGGCGCAGTGCTTTTCCAAGCTTCTCTCCGGCTAAAGCCACCAATTCTTTTGAAAGTTCATTAGTAAGCTCAGTTCCTTTTGTTAACACTACAAAGCAGACAGCGGATTCTCCCTTCATATCATCAGGTATGCCGATTGTGCCCGCTTCCACTACTGCCGGATGATCTACAAGCACTGATTCCATTTCAGCCGGACCAAGCCGTTTCCCGGCTACATTTAAAATATCATCCGAACGCCCAGTAATGGTCCAAAATCCTTCTTTGTCTTTCATTACCCAATCACCATGTACCCAGACATCCTCCCATCTGGACCAGTATGTGTCTTCATAACGCTGCGGCTCTTTCCAAAAGCCTTGCGTCATTCCGACCCATGGCTTTGTCAACACCAATTCTCCGACTTCTTCGGCTACGGGCTGTCCTTTTTCATCATATACATAGGCAGCCATTCCCGGAAGAGCAGAATTAAAGGTCACAGGACCAATAGGCTTAATGAGAACGTTCCCTAAAATGCCTCCTGAAATTTCAGTTCCGCCGGAATAGTTAAATATAGGGATTTGCTTCTTTCCGACCTTTTCAAAGAGCCATGTCCAGGGTTCAGGATTCCAAGGTTCACCGGTAGAACCAATCACGCGAAGGGTTGCTAAGCTGTGCTTGCTAACCCACTCTTCCCCTAACTTCATAAAAGAACGAATTAACGTGGGAGAGATACCTAGATGTGTAACTGAGTGATCCGCCACCAATTTCCATAAACGGTCAGGCTCGGGGAAATCTGGCGTTCCTTCATACATAACCATGGAAGCACCATTGATTAAAGCTCCATATA
Organism: Thalassobacillus sp. C254; assembly: GCF_001310615.1. Taxonomy (NCBI): domain Bacteria; kingdom Bacillati; phylum Bacillota; class Bacilli; order Caryophanales; family Bacillaceae; genus Thalassobacillus; species Thalassobacillus sp. C254. Next base: position 226,837 of record NZ_BAXQ01000003.1, read on the forward strand.
CAAGAAAAGGCCCCATCATCCAACCCATATCGGTAAACCAGAAAAGTGTTTCTTTTTTCTTCAGGTCCATTCCGATTCCAGCATCAAAAGCTGCTTTAACCGGAAACCCAGAATGAGTATGGACGGCTCCCTTTGGTTTACCTGTTGTACCTGAGGTATATAAAATCATTAGTGGATCTGAGCTTTCCATTCTTACTGTTTCGGTAATGGGAGGAGCTTTTAGCATGTCTCCCCACTCAACATCCTGATCCATATTCCAATTTACGTCACGGTTTAATCTCTTTATAACAATTACCTTTTCCACTGACGGGCATAATTCCACTGCTTTATCGGCTTCCTCCTTCATAGGAACCTCTTTGCCCCTGCGTAGAAAACCATCAGCAGTGATCAGGAATTTAGATTCGGCCGCATTCATGCGAATGGCTACTGCATCAGCCCCATATCCCGAAAAAGTTGGTGAATAAATTCCCCCCAGTTTTGATATAGCCATCATGCGATAACTGTTTCTGGAACCATCGGCATGTATATGGACACTATATCGCCTTTTTTCAGTCCAAGATTACGAAGGCCCCCGGCAGCACGAGCCACTTCCTCCGCTAATTCTTTGTAAGTATAATTTATGACTTCCCCAGTTTCACTTTCCCATATTAAGGCTTTTTGCCCTGCCATATCAGGATCCTTAGCCCATTTTTCGATGGAGAGGTGAACAGCGTTCACTTCTCCATCAACAAACCACCGAGGCCACTTGGTTCCTTTTGAATCATCCAGAACCTTTGAATACTTAGAATACCAGTCTAAATCCAATGCCTTTTCTGCTTCTCCCCAAAACCAGCTGACATTATCAGTAGAATCTTTTAGGAATGTGTCATAATCTTCATATCCTAATTTTTTTATCCATTGATACAACCGCGTTGCTTCTATTTGAGATTTTTCCGGGAACCACACTGCGTCTGAAGACATGGATTCACTCTCCCTTCTTATACCGGATACACTGGATGCTTTCTCTCTGAAAATACCATATACTTACTCATATATGCTTCAAGGCGAACGGAAAGCTCTTGGCGCAAATCATTTCCGCGAACAATATCATCAATCACCATCTCTGAAGCAAGTCGGTAAATATCGATATTTTCCTTGTATTCTTTTCGTTTTTCTTCAATAAAAGCTGGTCTTTCTTCTTCTGGCAGCTCAGCAATCTTATTTGCGTACACAGCATTCACTGCAGCTTCAGGTCCCATTACTGCAATTTGCGCACTAGGGAGTGCCAGGCAGCAATCAGGTTCAAATGCGGGACCGGCCATTGCATATAACCCAGCTCCGTATGCTTTTCTCACTACAACAGACATCTTTGGCACAGTTGCCGAAGACATTGCTGCAATCATTTTTGCTCCGTGCCTGATTATTCCAGCTTTTTCTACTCTCGTTCCAATCATGAATCCAGGAATATCAGCCAAAAATAATAATGGAATATTAAAGGCATCACACAATGTAATAAAACGTGCTGCTTTATCGGCTGAATCATGGAATAAAACGCCGCCTTTTGCTCGAGGCTGATTAGCAATAATCCCCACAGCCTGGCCTTGCAGTCTGGCAAATCCTGTGATCAATTCAGGAGCAAACAGCTTTTTCATCTCAAAGAAGCTGTCTTTGTCAATTACCTGCTCAATAAACGTATACATGTCAAAGGGTGCATTTTGGTTGGCAGGTATTAGTTCCTCAATTGTTTTTTCAAACGTCTCTGGTTCAAGGGGGAGGTTCTCCGGAGGCAGCTCACGGTAATTGGCCGGGAAGTATGAGAGGTATTCCCTTGCCTTTTGAATTGCCTCTTTTTCATCGCCAGCAAGAATATCTCCGCAGCCCGAGACGGAGCAATGCATTTTTGCCCCACCCATTTCCTCAAGTGAAACTTTTTCTCCTATAACCATTTCAGCCATCCGAGGAGAACCTAAATACATTGAAGCATTTCCGTCAACCATAATTACTACATCACAAAAGGAAGGGATGTAAGCACCTCCTGCTGCCGAAGGTCCAAATAAGAGACAGACTTGTGGCACCCTTCCCGAAAGCTTCACCTGGTTATAAAAAATTCTGCCGGCTCCTCTTCGTCCTGGAAACATTTCAACCTGATCTGTAATTCGAGCTCCAGCTGAATCGACAAGATAAAGCATGGGGACGGCAAGCTTGTCTGCCGTTTCTTGTATTCGTATAATTTTTTCCACTGTTCTAGCTCCCCAGGATCCAGCTTTAATCGTCGAGTCGTTTGCCATAAAGCATACTGTCTGCCCATTCACTTTGCCGGTCCCGGTTACCACTCCATCTGCTGGAAGCCCCTCGGCATTACAATTTGCAAACTTTCCGTCTTCAAATTTCACTCCATCGTCAAACAGAAGCTCAAGACGCTTCCTGACAAACATCTTTCCTTTTCCTTCATTACTAACATGGTATTTTGGTGCACCGCCTTTTTCTATCTTTTCCATTCGATCCTTCAATTCCGCTTCCCAAGTCATAATCCTTCCTCCCCTATTTCCCAGAGTATTGTGGCTTGCGCTTTTCCTTGAACGCTTGCAGTCCTTCCAACCTGTCTTTTGTTGGGATGATTACCTCGTAACACTTTTCTTCTAAAGTAAGCCCTGTATTAAGGTCCGTTTCAAGGCCTGCATTTACAGCTTTTTTTGCCTGCTTTAAGGCCACCGGGCCATTCTCTGCTATTTTCCCCGCTATCTCTTGAGCTACAGATAGGACTTCTGCAGATTGGGCACTGCAGGATACCAAACCTATTTGCTCTGCTTCCCGCCCTGAAATTTTTTTGGAAGTAAAAATTAGTTCTTTAGCTTTTTCCGCTCCTATCAACCTTGGAAGTCTTTGGGTCCCACCGGCCCCTGGAATAATCGCAAGGGAAGTTTCGGGCAACCCGTATTTTCCGTCTTCTGCTGCCACTCGAATATCACAAGCGAGCGCCAGTTCCAGTCCTCCTCCCAAAGCACTGCCGTTCATGGCAGCAATCACTGGCTGTGGAAGCTTTTCTACAGCCTCGACTGTTTTCCGGATAAGAGCGACCGTCTTTTTGACTTGCACTGGATCCATACCCGCTCTTTCCTTTAAGTCAGCGCCTGCACAAAAGACCTTGTCTCCCGCTCCAGTAATAATAAGAGTACGGACTGAATCATCAAATGAGAGATCCTGAAAATAATGATTCAGTTCTTGAAGCATTTGCAAAGAGAGTGCATTAGCTGCCCTTGGGCGGTTCAGTGTAATGATTGCTACATTGCCCTTCTTTTCTAAGGCCACCTGGTTTTCCATTTTTCTAACCTCCTTAAGTCAATGGCTTTCTTCTCCTTTTCTTGCCTGCAGGACCCTGCTCGGCAAATTTTTTCCTAATTTTTCTTCAATAAACAAGGAAGCATGGAGAAGCTTATCCTCCTCTACTCCTGTCTCAATTCCCATCCCATGAAGCATATATAATAAATCTTCAGTAGAGACATTTCCTGAAGCACCTGGTGCATAAGGACAGCCTCCAAGACCTCCGCAGGCACTGTCAAAAGTAGTAATTCCTGCCTGTAATGAGGCCAGTACATTAGCAAGAGCAGTACCACGGGTATCGTGGAAGTGCATGGCCAGCTTATCTTTAGGAAGGTTTGCAACCAGGTGACCTAAGACATCCTGAACCTGCTTAGGATTAGCTACACCAATTGTGTCACCAAGAGACAGCTCTTCAATTCCCATGTCAAACAGAGTATGAGCCACTTTTAATACTTGTTCTGTTTCAACCATTCCTTCATATGGCATCCAAACACCGTCGAAAGGTAGCCTCTTACAGACTTTCCTGCACGCTCTCCTTCTTTTACGACTTCTTGTAATACCGTAAATGTTTCGTCTATGGATTTATTGATGTTTTTCCTGTTATGGGTTTCGCTGGCTGACATAAAAATTGAAATTTCATCAATATTTGTTTCAAGCGCCCCTTCCAGTCCTTTCATATTTGGTACCAGCGCAGCATAGGTAACTTCTTTCTTTCTCTTAATGCCTTTTGCCACTTCTTTTGCATCGGCTAATGCTGGTACCCACTTTGGATGTACAAATGAAGAAATCTCTATATAAGATAGCCCGCTTTCTGTCAATTGATTGATCCATGAAATCTTATCTTCAGTGTTAACAAAAGAAGATTCATTTTGCAGGCCGTCTCTTGGTCCGACTTCTTTTATTTGAACCTTTTCAGACAACATCCTCACCTCCTCTTTCTCTTTTGTCTAATCAAATATCAGGAGGTCTTCGCCTTCATTAACAAAGTCTCCTTCCTGCTTAAGGATAGTCTTCACACTTCCTCCCTGTTCAGCCGTTACCGGGATCTCCATTTTCATAGATTCCAAGATCATAATATCCTCACCCGCGTTAACTATATCTCCTTCTTTCACTAAAATCTTCCAAATATTCCCTGCCATATTTGCCGAAATCTTACTCATCACAAGCCTCCTGAACTTTTATTGTTTAGTTCGAGCAGAAACACCCTTTGTTTCCGCTCGAACTGAGCTCTCTGTTATACCGAAGGTGCTCGCAGCACATCTTGAATAAAAGCGGTTGTTGCTTCTCCTTTTATAAATGATGGATGTTTCACTACCTCTAAAAGCATGGAAATGTTTGTTTTGATTCCTTCTATGCGGTAATTTTCCAAGGCTTTTTGAAGTTGTTCCATCGCTTCATCTCTATTTGTACCGGTAACAATTAACTTTGCAAGCATTGGATCATAAAAAGGAGTCACTACTGAACCCTCGCTCACTCCGCATTCGTGCCTTACAGCTTTTCCTGAAGGCATTTCAAAGACTGTGATTGTTCCAGGGGATGGGAAAAATGTCTTTGGATCTTCAGCGTATATCCTTACTTCTATCGCATGGCCACTTAAGCTGATTTCCTGTTGGGTTAAAGGAAGCGGCTGTCCAGCTGCTACTGCTAGCTGCCATTCAACAAGATCAGTTCCAGTTACTTCTTCGGTTACTGGGTGCTCTACTTGCAATCGAGTATTCATCTCTAAAAAATAGAAGTTCTTTTCCTCATCTACTAAAAACTCAATAGTACCTGCGTTCTGATATCCCAGTGCTTTCGCAGCTTTCACTGCTGTTTCTCCCATCTCTTTTCTTAAGGAATCACTGACAAAAGGAGATGGAGATTCTTCGACGACTTTTTGGTTTCTCCTTTGCACAGAACAATCCCTTTCACCTAAATGAACGCAGTTTCCATGTTTATCGGCAAACACTTGAATTTCAATGTGCCGTGGATTTTCTACAACTTTTTCCAAATACATGGCTCCATTGCCGAAGAAACTTATAGCCCTTTTTTGGTTTCCTTCATATATCTTTCGCAGTTCTTCTTCTGTCTCAGCTCTCTGCATCCCTATTCCACCGCCTCCAGCCGAGGCTTTGAGCATGACAGGGTAACCAATTCTTTTCGCTGTTTCAGCAGCCTCATCTACATTCTCAATCGGGCTGCTCACACCTGGTACCACCGGGACTCCTGCTTTTTCCATTTCAAGGCGAGCTTCGATTTTACTTCCCATTTTTTCCATTACCTCAGGAGTCGGGCCAATAAATGTAATGCCTTCGGCTTCGCATTTGCGGGCAAAATCACCGTTTTCTGAAAGGAGGCCGTATCCCGGGTGAATCGCATCCACTCCAGAATCCTTGGCCGCTTGAAGGATAGCATCTATATTCAAATAGCTTTCATTCACTTTTGGAGGGCCGATGAAATGAGATTCATCAGCCATCCCTGCATGAAGAGCATTCTTGTCTGCTTCTGAATAAACGGAAACCGTTTTAATCCCTAAATTCCGGCACGTTCTTATCACCCGGCAGGCAATTTCTCCACGATTTGCAATCAGTACTTTTTTGAACATACAGCCACCTCTATTCCTCTTTAGATTTCAAATGATGACAACGCTTTCAAAATCATTATCAGCTAGACGTAGAAAATGTGTCTTTTGCCTGTTCCCTCAGTTTAAACTTTTGAATTTTTCCTGATGCAGTCATTGGATATTCATCAACAAATGTAATGTAGCGAGGGATTTTAAAACGTGAAATTTGTCCTTCACAATAATTACGTATTTCTTCAGGAGTGCAGCTTTCTCCTTCTTTTAATCTAATCCATGCTGATACTTCTTCTCCGTATTTCTGATCAGGTATTCCTACAACCTGCACGTCTAACACTTTAGGGTGCTGGTATAAAAACTCTTCTATTTCTCGTGGGTAAATGTTTTCACCACCGCGAATAATCATATCTTTTAATCTTCCTGTAATCCGGCAGTATCCATGTTCGTCCATCACTGCAAGGTCCCCGGTGTGAAGCCACCCGTCTTCTGTCAGCACTTCTTTTGTGGCTGCTTGATTATTATAATAGCCCTTCATAACATGGTAGCCCCTCGTGCACAATTCTCCTTGTGTACCTGTCTCCACTTCCTTGTCCGTCCCAGGCTCGACTATTTTCACCTCGACATTCGGCAAGGCTCTTCCTACTGTTTCAACCTTTCGTTCAATAGAGTCATCTACTCTTGTCTGGGTTATCACAGGGGAAGATTCAGTCTGACCATAAGCAATGGTTATTTCTTCTGCTCCCATTTTGTTCATTACATTCCTCATTACTTCTATAGGGCAGTTTGTTCCTGCCATAATACCCGTTCTCAGACTTGAAAGGTTATACTTATTAAAGTTTGGATGATTCAGCTCAGCTATGAACATTGTCGGCACACCGTGCAGAGCTGTGCACTTTTCCTGTTCTACCGCCTGGAGAACTTTTTCAGGATCAAACTCCTCTACTGGAACCATGGTTGCCCTGTGGTTACACAAGCCATTGTACCTAGAACACACCCAAAGCAGTGAAAGAAAGGGACCGGGATACATAATCTGTCTTTACTTGATAGATTCATACATTCACCAATGTTAAGACCATTGTTTGTTATATTATAATGAGTCAGCATGACCCCTTTTGGAAAGCCAGTGGTCCCTGATGTATACTGCATGTTAATCACATCATGGGGATCCAGACTTGCCAGCCTTTTATCGAGGGCTTCGTCTGTTACTTGATCGCCTTTTTCCATAACATCCTGCCATGTATACATTCCAGGCAGCCGCTCTTCCCCAAGAAATATGACATTTTTCAAATAAGGAAGTGTTTCAGACTTTAGGTTTCCAGGCTCTGCATTTTTAAGTTCAGGCACAATTTCATAAAGCATTTCCACATAGGAAGATCCTTTAAAGCTTTCTTGAAGAATGACAGTTGAGGATTCTGATTGCTTTAATAAATATTCCAGCTCTGATGTCCGGTAATTTGTGTTAACCGTAACAAGAACCCCTCCCATTTTCCCTGTGGAAAATTGAGAAATGAGCCACTCTGGTTTGTTTGTGCCCCAAATTGCCATGTGGTCTCCTTTTTCAATTCCAAGGCTCATAAACCCTTTTGCAGCCTGGCGGCACACTTCTTCAAATTGAGCATACGTATAACGGAGGTCTCTGTCAGGATAAACGACGGCCTCAACTTCCGGCTGTGTCTTTGAGACATTCTTTAAAAGCTCCCCCACCGTCACGTTAAGAATATCTGCCATGGTTCTTCCCCCTTATTAATAAAGTTAGAATTAACAGCCAAGTTCCCTGGCAATAACAAGACGCTGAACTTCAGAAGTTCCTTCTCCGATTTCCATAAGCTTGGTATCGCGAAGCATGCGCTCAACTTCATACTCTCTCATGTATCCATAACCGCCATGGATTTGTATCGCTTGATTACACGCTCTCGTGGACATTTCCGAAGCAAACAGCTTTGCAAAGGATGCTTCTTTTTTGAATGGTTTGCTTGATCCTTCAGCCAGGCAGCTTTTAACACCATTGTCCGTGCCAGATCAATTTCCATCGCCATATCTGCAAGCTTAAATTGAATTGCCTGGAAGCTGGAAATCGTTTTGCCGAACTGCTTTCTTTCTTTTGAATATTGAAGAGCTCTTTCGAATGCTCCTTGTGCAATACCTACTGCTAAAGCAGCAATAGAGATTCTTCCACCGTCAAGGGTATATAAAAATTGCTTAAAGCCGCCTTTCGGGTCTCCTAAGATATTTTCCTTTGGTACTCTTACATCCTCAAGAATTAACTCTGATGTATTAGAACCTCTCACGCCCATTTTTTCGTAAGGACTTGTAATGGTAAAACCTTCAGCATCAGTTGGAACAATAAAAGCTGAAATAATATTTTTTCCTCTTTCATCTTTGCCTGTCACCGCAGTCACCGTTACTGTTCTTGCATACTGGGCATTAGTTATCCAGCATTTTTCACCGTTAATTACATATTCGTCTCCATCAAGAACTGCTCTTGTCTGGGTTCCGCCGGCATCTGAACCAGCGTTCGGTTCAGTTAGACCAAAAGAAGCTAATGATTTACCAGAAGCTAAAGGAATTAGATGTTCCTGCTTTTGTTGTTCAGTCCCAAAATAATAGAGGGGACTTGCTCCCAGAGATACAGCTGCAGCATAACTCAATCCTGTGCTTCCGCAAGCTTTCCCAATTTCTTCTACCGCCAGGGCATAAGAGATGGTATCTCCCCAGATCCTCCATATTCTTCAGGAAAGGGGATACCTAACAAGCCCAATTCTCCCATCTTTTTAAATGTTTCCTCAGGGAACCTTGCTTCACGGTCGACTTCTTCTGCTTTCGGGGCTACCTCTTGTTTAGCAAAATCCCTTACCATATTTCTTATCATTGTTTGTTCCTTAGTCAATTCAAAGTTCATTCTTTATTCCTCCTTTATTTATAGCAGCGTGTACACTGAGCAAATGCTCAGAATTCATAAGAAAAATGATCCTAGATAAGGAGTGGTCCCTCCTAGGAATATATGCGGGGAAGCGTCACACTACACCGGACGCTTCTTTTGTCTGTAAGTTTTTGTGTTTCGGTAATTGTTTCTCCCATTACTTCCTCCGCCTAAGTACAAATCTTTCACTTCGTCATTATCAAGCAGTTGAGCTACCTTTCCTTGGAGAACAATACGGCCGTTTTCCATGATATAGCCGTAATCAGCAATGGAGAGTGCTACATTGGCATTTTGTTCAACAACCAGAATAGAGGTCCCTTCTTCCTTATTGATTTCTTTAATATTGTGGAAAATTTCTTTGACTAACAAAGGAGCTATACCTAAAGATGGCTCATCAAGCAACAGAACTTTTGGTTTAGCCATGATTCCCCTGCCAATGGCAAGCATCTGCTGCTCCCCGCCAGAGAGAAATCCTGCAGCTCTTCCTTTCAAGGCTTTAAGCTTCGGGAAATAGTGATACACTCTTTCCAGGTCTGGTTTCAACTGGTTACGGTCTTTTCTTGTATAGCTCCAGCCAGCAAATTTTCTTCTACTGTTAAATGCTTAAACACCCTTCTTCCTTCAATACATTGAAAGATTCCTTTGCTTACTACTTGATCAGGCGTCAGTCCATTGAGTGACTCATTGTTAAAAGAAATGGAACCATTGACTATCTGTCCCCCTTCACCTTTAAGGAGACCAGAAATCGACTTTAGGGTTGTGGATTTTCCGGCACCGTTGCTCCCCATCAACGCCACAATTTTCCCTTCTGGTACCTCAAGAGACACCCCTTTTAAAGATACTATTATCTTTGAGTAAACCGTTTCTAAATTATGAACGCGAAGCATATCAACACTCCGTTCTTTAAGTAAGATAGGTGATAAAGACATGAGGAACACAGTAAGTTATCCCTATGTTCCTCTGCCGATATTCTATTCGTAATCTTCGTGACTGAAGTAGTCTTCAATAATCTCAAACTGACCGTCTTTCACTTGAGCCAGCCTGATATCCTTCGTTCCCGCATGATCATCAGCGGAGAAACTCACCGGTGCTGCCAAACCGTTAAGATCCAAATCAGTAATCTGTTCAATTCCTTCTTTAATGCCGTCTCCTGTTAAGTCAGGGGCATTGCGGATTCCTTCTGCCATTATGCTTGCAGTTACCCATCCCTGGACAAATTTCTGGTCAATATCTTCTAATGTTTTTCCTTGAGTTTCTAAATATTCTTCAATTTCGCCCAATCCTTCCAGGTCCTCATATGGAAAGGCATGAGTTACTACTCCAATCATCCCTTCAGCAGCATCCCCTGCAATATCAATGACACCTTCACCTGTAGCCCAGTTTAATCCGATAAATTGTGTATCAATTCCAAGTGTCTGTGCTTCACGAAGTATAGTTGATGTTGCTCCCCATGTTTGTTGGATAATAGCATAATCGGGGTCTTTACTCTGCATATTAAGCATTTGAGATTGTGCCTCTGTGGCTGCTACATCAATGACCTGCTCATCCACAACCTCTACACCATGCTCGGCAGCATATTCCTTAATATCTTCAACCGGAGAGCGACCAAAAGCTGTATCGTTATATAATAGTGCTAATGTAGGATCACCGTCTCCTTCATGGTTTTCTTTAATCCATTGGACAACTGCTCTTCCTTGATCAGAGTAAGTAGCTGCAGTTAAGAAATTATAAGGCTTTCATCCATATCTTTTAAATTTTCTGAATAAGCAGCTGAGAAGTATGGCAATTGATCATTAGCAACCTGCTGCCTAAGTGCTTCTGTATCAGCTGTTCCCCATCCTAATACGGCGGCTACTTCGTGGCGGTCTCTCAGGGTTTGATAAATCCTTTGTCCCTCTGAAATATCATAAGCGTAATCCTCGCCAATTAACTCCACCGTAACGCCATCAATACCGCCGTTTTCATTTAGCCATTCCACATATGCCTCCTCGCCGTCAGCATATGGAGAACCAACATCTCCTGTTCCTCCAGTAATATCGTAAAGAGCACCGATTTTCACTGTATCGCCGGCTTCTGCTACGTCAGCTTCTCCTTCAGCGTCCTGAGTACTACTGGCTCCTTCCTCACCGCCTCCACATGCTGACAGTGCTCCTGCTAATAGCATGCCTGTACCTGCTGCCCCAACCCATCTTTTCCACTTTATTGTCATTTGATCTCCCCCATGTTTTCTTTTATCAGGAACAGACAAAACGTCTGGCATCCTCATTAATAGGTAAACGGCCAAAGCTTGAAGTAATTTCTTATATTGCTCCAGATATGGGCAAGCCCTCCTGGTTCAAAAATAAGAAACAAAATAATGACTGCCCCAAAAGCAATTTCCTGAATCGCCGCTAACTGGTGGCCGGCATTAGGCAGAAACACAGATAAAACTTCAGTGAAATAGGAAAGGCCAACAGGCATCAATGTGATAAAAAAGGCGCCTAGAATTGCTCCTAGAATGCTCCCAAGTCCGCCGACCAGGATCATTGCTAAGTACTGAATTGAAACATCAATACTGTAAAGCTCAGGACTAACAATCATGGTGTAATGTCCCATTAAAGCCCCTGCAATTCCAACGAAGAAAGAACTGATGGCAAAAGCAATTACTTTATAGTTGAATAAATTAATTCCCATAATTTGAGCAGCAACATCCTGGTCTCTGACCGCCATGAAAGCCCGGCCTGTTCTCGTTCTAAATAGATTGAGAGAAAAGATGGTAGTAAACAGCAGGATGACCAGGCAGAGATAGTAATAACTGGAGGCCGACATTAAGGTATACCCGCCAATTGAGGGGCGTTGCAGCACCATACCGGAAGTTCCTCCTGTTAATCCGTCCCATCTGCTGATGACAAAAAGAATAATTACTTGAGCTGCAAGTGTGGCGATGGCAAGATATAAACCTTTCAGCCTAAGTGACGGAATTCCAAATATTCCTCCGACAAAGGCCGTAACAAGTCCTGCGGCTGGAACCGCCAGCCAGAAGCTTAGACCAAGGCTCGTTGTTAAAATAGCCGACGTATATCCCCCTACCCCTAGAAAAGCCCCCACTCCGATGGAGATTTGGCCAGTAAACCCAGTTAAGATGTTAAGACCGATTGCCCCTATGGAGGCAATTAAACAAAGGGTCGCCAAACCTACTACGTAATTTGATGTAAACAGCGGCACTAAGGCAAAAAGGGCAATAAGCAAAATCATTCTCATCTTCACTCTCGGTATCGTGAAGAGTGCCATATCATGATTGTATTTTGTTTTATAATTACCGCATTCCATGACAAAAGGATTTCTCATTTTCTCCCATCACACCCTTTCTATACCGCCCTTACCGAACAATCCATGTGGTCTAAGCATTAAAATGAAAACTACAAGGATAAACGGGACTACTTCTTTTAACCCTCCTCCAACCATTGGATCCAGGTATCCACCCGCCATGCTTTGGAAAATCCCGATTGTAAAGCCGCCAACTATAGCTCCCGGAATACTGTCAAGTCCACCTAATATGACAACTGGCAAGACAGTCAGGCCAATAATAGCCATGGTTGCATTTACACCATTGATGTTTCCTAACAAGACTCCCCCTACAGCAGCTACGATAGAAGCAATGGCCCAGGTTACAGCAAAGACCTTTTTCACACTTATCCCCATAGACTGTGCAGCCATTTGGTCATCGGCAACAGCCCTCATCGCAAGGCCCATCTTTGAGTATTTGAAAAACAGCGTAAAAAGAAGAAGCAGTGTCATAACAATGACAAAGGACCAGAGATACACAGGTGTAATGACTAAATCCCCGGCTCTAATTGGTGTGGCTGGAAAGATTTGCGGATACGTTCTTGTTTGATGTCCCCAAATCAGGTGAACAATCCCCCCGAGTAAACTTGCAAGTCCTATGGTTGCCATTATCACTGAAATAACCGGAGCATTCTGTAATGGCCGAAGAACGGTCTTCTCAACTCCCAGCCCTATAACAGCGTTTACCGCCAAGGTAATGGCTAATGCGAGTAGAAACGGGATTTGAAAAATAGTGATAAGAGTTAAACATACATATGCCCCGATTAAGACAAACTCACCGTTGGCCAGGTTCAAAGCATCACTAGCCTTATAAATTAGAACAAATCCTAAAGCTACCAGCGCATAAATACTGCCGACTACGATGCCGCTAACCAGCATTTGCATAAAAAACGTCACCTAGGCAACCTCCCTCTTTTCACCTAATGAAATAACAGGAATGATTTGTTCGTTTACATTTCCTTTTGTAAATGAAACCCTTTCATCAGAGGAATATAAAGAATCAAGCAACTGTTTATATTTTTGTTCTACGTAAGGCCGCCTAAGCTTGTACGTTGGAGTCATTTCATCTTCTGAAGCATTAAGCTCCTTTGGAAGAATAATGAATTTCTTAAAATCAATGCTTTCTGGCAAGAGAGCGGTGATCTGAGATACTTCTTCATGTATCAGCTGGATAACATCCGGATTCGTAGACAAATCCTCATAGGTAGTGTAGGAAAGCTGCTTTTTGTCAGCCCATCTCCCTACATTTTCCATACTGATATTAATTAAACCAACCATATAAGGCTGCTGTTTTCCATAAAGCAAAGCTTCTTGAATATAAGGACTCATCTTCAGCTTGCTCTCTATCGAGCTTGGAGCAACTGCTTGACCTTGTACTCCAGTAATGACTTCTTCTTTCCTTCCAGTCAGACGAACCTGGCCGTCTTCCAGCTTTTCCCCTGTATCTCCCAGGTTTATATATCCGTCTTGATCAAGGTTCAATGCTTCCCCATTAAGATAACCAAGACACTTTCCAGCGGATTTTATAAGGATCTCTTTATCCTCTGTAATCTTAAGGTCTACATGGGGCAGAGGTTCTCCCACACTTTCTGCATCTAGCTTTCCGTCTCTTTGAACAAGAGAAATACCAGAAAGCTCAGTGGCTCCATATGTTTGTTTCACATTTACTCCAATGGAATGAAAGAAATACATCCCCTCATTACCTAAAGAAGCTCCATTTATATAAGCCCTTTTGATTCTTGCTAATCCCAGGTGATCTCTTATTGCACTAAACACTAAGTAGTCGCCAAATTTGTAGATGACTTTCTCTTTTAAAGATAGAGGTTTTCCTCCAAAGTCTGCTTCTGCTTTTCGTTTTCCATAGCGGTTGAAAAAATTGTACACTTTCTTCTTGAAGGACGAGGTATCATTGATGCGGAGATTGAATCTAGCTATGATATTTTCGTAGGTTCTTGGAGTTGCCATCAAGAGATGTGGACCTATTTCCCTTAAGTCCTGCAAGGCTGTTGATGGTTCTTCTGGGAAGTTAATTGTTAATTTTTGCTGGAATGATAATGACAATACAATCAATTGTTCAGACGCCCATGCCAAAGGCAAGAATGATAGATAGTCATCTTTAGAAGAGACCGGGTCCACTTCTTGAAGAGCTGTACCAGTAGCCAGTAAATTATAATGGGATAATAAGATTCCTTTAGGATGGCCCATGGTTCCCGGAGAGTAACACAGGAAGGCTGGATCTTCACCATTCCCCTGTTCAATCTCTTTAACGATGTTTATTTCGCTGCTCTCATTTGCAGCTTTTTGAACATCATCCCAATAAATGAGCCGGTGATCAGAATAGTTTTTTAATCCTTTTGGGTTAATAAAAATAATTGTTTCCACTAAAGGAAGATGGTCTATGATTTTTAACACTTTATCTACCTGTTCCTGGTCTTCTGCTACTATAATCTTAGCTTTACAATCGTTGATCAAGTGATCAAGCTGTTCAGGAGTGCTTTCTTGAAACAGCCCCGTTGAGACCCCCCCAAGACTTTGACAAGCAAGCTCAGCATAGATCCACTCCGGCCTATTGTCACTTAAGATGACCATCCGGTCACCTTTTTGAAATTCGAATAGGTGCTTTATAGCAAGAGCGAAAGATTCAACGTTATCTTTGACTTCTTTCCATGAAATTTCTTTCCAAATGCCAAGCTTTTTTTTCTGAAAGCCGTCCTTTCTGGCTCACTTTCTGCAAGTTCTAACAGAAGCTTTGGAAATGTGTCTTTTCCCATTTATAAGAATCCTCCCCTTGTCAGCTTACTTCTTCATCTTCTTCCTCTCCTAAATAAGCACTGATCACCGCTTCATTTTCTTTTATCTCTTCAGGTGTACCAAAGCCTATAAGCTTTCCAAAATCAAGTACGGCTATATGGTCGGATAAATCCATTACCACACCCATATCATGTTCAATCAGCACTACCGTCATGTCCTGGAGAGCATTCATATCAAGGATAAAACGAGCCATGTCTTGCTTCTCTGAGCTGTTCATACCAGCCATGGCTCATCAAGGAGAATAAGCTCAGGCTGTAATGCCAGGGCCCGTCCTACTTCTACTCTTTTTTGCAGCCCGTAAGGAAGCCTTCCCACTGGAGTATGGCGAATATCCTTAAGCTCTAAAAAAGTCAATAACTTCCTCCACAGCTTTTCTGTGAGCTACTTCTTCTTTTTGAGCAGCTCCCCAGTAGAATCCCCCAGACAAAAGTCCTGACTTCATTTTTGTGTGCCGGCCCAGCTTTAAATTATCAAGCACAGACATTTGTGAAAATAAAGCTATGTTCTGGAAAGCTCGGGAAATTCCTAAGTTTGTTCTTTTATGGGGTTTCATGTTGATAATATCCTTCCCCATAAATTTAATTGAGCCTTGAGACGGACTATACAATCCGCTAATGCAGTTCAGCATACTTGTTTTCCCTGCACCATTAGGCCCAATAAGAGAAAATATTTCTCCTTTTTCAATATGATAAGTAACGTCTACCAAAGCCTTAACTCCCCCAAATTGAAGTGAAACGTTTTCCACTTCTAATGCTGGCATCCTCTTCCCTCCTCTGATGTAAGCGCTATCATCTTTCTAAGATTGATTATAAGGATGAGCTATCACTCAAGTCAACAAAATTTTGATAATTTTTAGAAAATTATCAAAACTATTGTTGGTTTATCTTTTGTTAGTAATATGAAAATATTTTTTAAAAAGAACAAGAGACCATAAGGAATAGGAAATTAGATACTCGATGAGACCAGTCAGAAAGGCACAATTTTTATGAATTGCAGGTAATTTTATTTCAAGTATAGAAAAATCAAGTACAGCCTTCTAAATCAGTATTTGATGTAAGGATATGCTTTTATGACAAAAGCACTGTGTCCTGAAGCCAGTCGACCTTCTTTCTATATAGGGAAGGGGCATAACCTTTCACTCTTACTTACGTTCCAAATTTATTTAAAGATTCCAAATATTTGTCAGGAAACCATGATATAATGACTTATAGGCTATTGCTATAAGGATTAGACAACATTAAGAAGTCACACTAAAGGGGTGTTATGTCCATTGACTTTTGCCATTATATTAGGTGTCATACTTGTCGTTTCGATCATTTCCTGGATCATCGGCTATAACAGTCTAATTAAGTGCTTAAATTGGGTGGAAGAATCATGGGCCCAAATTGACGTGCAATTAAAGAGAAGATATGAGTTGATACCAACTCTCGTAGAGACGGTAAAAGGATATGCAGCCCATGAAAAAGAAACGTTAGAAAAGGTCATAGAATTACGAAATCAAATCACAGCACCTTCAAATGATAGAGCTGAACAAATGGAGGCAAACGATCAATTGAGCGGAATGCTTGAAAACTTATTTGCCTTGGGAGAGGATTACCCGGAATTAAAGGCGAATGAAAATTTTAAAGCTTTGCAGGAAGAATTAATCCAAACGGAAAACAAGATTGCCGATGCTCGTCAACTATACAATGATACCGTTAAAAAGTATAACTCACGCATCCAATCTATCCCTACCAACTTTGTAGCAAACATCCATAATTTTAACAGACGAGACTTTTTAGAGACTCCGGCAGCAGAACAAGAAAACGTTCAGGTATCTTTTTAAGCAGGAGCATAAAAGGAGGTACGACTGCTCCTCTTTATATTTCTGATCGGTTAAGAAAGAAAGTTTCAAGCCTCCCGGTTCTGAGCAACCACCCGCTTTTACGAAAGAATCCACAGTATATCAGTAATGTAACAATACCTATAACAATTTACGATTTCTTCACTTTTAAAAAAATTCTTAGAGTTATATATAATGACCAATTGCCAATAAGAAAAGAAATAAAGGAGTTTATTTTTCTCTCATTCCATGTAACAAGAAACGAAGAAATATTACGAATTTGATATAGTAGTGACAGAGGGAGGCGCTTTGGTTCTATTCCAAACAGCAAGAGATATCCTTTTTCGACAATTTTAGATCATCTCAACCTGCCTCTTATACGTACGATACCATTTTGGGTGGCTGCATGCCGCCTCTTTTTTTTGTCTTTTTTACTTAACATATACCGGCAGACTTTCACCTAATTGAACGTGTTCCAGTGTCAGTATACAGCGTCTCCCCAGCAATGTTACTCCTCTTTCTTTTGCATCAAGAAGAGCTTTTGCAAAAGCAGGATCGATATGGTCTGCAGGACTGATAGACATTACGTCATTTCGCTGAGCCACAAATAAAACAACGGTTTCTATATTTTCTCTCTCTTGAAAATGAGATAACTCTTGTACATGGCGTGCTCCTCTTTTAGTTACAGCGTCTGGAAACAGGCCCCGTTCACCTTTTGCAAGTGTCACACTTTTCACTTCTAATAACATCTTTTTATTGTCCTTGCTTTCAAGGAGAAAATCCCACCGGGAATCACCGAACTTATACTCTGCACGCTTAAATTCCCAGTCACATAATTCCTCTATTTTTTTCTCTTTTAAGGCTGTTTCAATTAAACGATTGGGCAAAGTGGTATTAATTGAAACAAGCTGTCCTTCAGAAGAAGAGGCTAAAACTGCGCTCCATTGTGTTTTTCTTGCAGGCTTATTTATGTACTGCAGCCACACTTTTCTCCCGGGTATGAGCAATTCCTTTAACCTGCCTGGATCAGGAAGATGAACGGTAACCAGCTCACCTGTCGGCTTGTTTAGTTCTTTATTAATAAGCTGGCAGTGAATAATAAACCGATTGGGCCTTTCGACAAAAATAGCTGGGTGCAATGGTTCATCATAGTAAATCACTGGCTTGTCAGACATTTTCTTTCTCACCCTTCACCAGGAAATGAACCAATGACTGGGGTTCAGCAAAAACAATAATTCTGTCAGCCACTTGTTCTGATAAAAAACCTTCTTTCACCATATGTTTTATGAGTGTAAGTAAAGGATCATAATAATGATCAGTATTAAGAAGTGCACAATACTTTTCATGCTGCCCTATTGCATACCAGGTGAGAACCTCTACAAATTCCTCCAGCGTTCCTATGCCCCCAGGAAGAGCAATAAATGCATCAGCATACTCATACATTTTTGCCTTTCTTTCATGCATTGTCTTTACGGTGATCAATTCTGTTACATGCTGATGAGCGATTTCTATATCCTTCAACGTTTCAGGCACAATCCCAATCACTTCTCCTTGCCTTCCTAACGCCCCATCTGCCACAGCTCCCATCAACCCGCTGCTTCCTCCTCCATAGACAGTGATGATCTTATTTTGGGCCAGCTCCTCTCCAAGCTTTTTAGCTTCTTGAAGGTAGAGGGAACGATTTCCATTTCTTGAACCGCAAAAAACTGTGATATGTTTCATTCAATCAGCCATTCCTTTCATTGAATCTTTGGATTAAAGCATCAACTTGAAGTTCACGAGTGGAATCAACAAACCAATCTGCTTCTCTCGCAGCTTGTTCTTCTCCGACGCCAACAGAAAAGATACCAGCCGATTGAAGGGCCCTGATTCCTGCCTCACTATCTTCAATTCCTGCACATTCTTTTGGACTTACCCCCGCCATTTCCGCCCCCTTTAAAAATATTTCAGGATCAGGCTTGCGATTGGAAATGGTATGTACATCAACAATGTGGTCAAAATAGTTTTTAATCCCGACATTGGAAATGACCGTTCTTGCATTAGTACTTGAAGAGGTTAATACTGCTTTGAAATCGGCAGCTCTGGTCTGTTCTAGAAAATCTTTGACGCCAGGTAACAAGTCTTCCGGGCTAAGGTCCTCTATTAAAGCCTGGTAATATGTATTTCTCTGCTCTCCAAGCTTTAGCTTTTCTTCGTAAGAATAGCTCTCTTCCTTTTGTTTCAAAAGAGCTTCTATGGCATCCATACGGCTTCTTCCCTGGAGTTTCATGTTCATTTCATGGTCAAAAGAGACACCAAGATCTTCAGCGAGCATTTTGTTCGCCTTGTAATGAAGAGGAACTGTATTGGTAAGGACTCCATCAAGGTCAAATAAAACAGCTTTTAAACTAGAATTCAAAAAAACCCTCCTTTTATGCTTTATTATTTTATCACACCTCCTTTCACTCTATGGTCAGCAAAAAACGTTCTATTTTTATCAAGAAAAGTTTCATTGCCAATACCTACCTGATAAAATGAAGGCTAAGCATACGTATGAAGTAAACACTACAATAAATGAAAAACTCACAAAGGAGAATGTTTATGACAGACTTTGAGAAAAAGCTAACGAATTATGCAGAGCTTGCTGTGAAAAAGGGAGTAAATATTCAAGAGGGACAAACCCTTGTCATTAATGCTTCACTAGAACTCGCCGAGTTTGTAAGACTGGTAGCAAAGACTGCATATAACGCCGGAGCAAGGAATGTCCATGTGGAATGGAGCGATGATAAGCTGACAAGGATAAAATACGACATGGCTCCTGAAGAAGCCTTTGAGGAGTATCCTGAATGGAAAGCGAGAGGGTTTGAAGAGCTTGCCGAAAAGGGAGCTGCTTTTATGACCATTAAAGGAACAGACCCTGACCTGCTTAAAGGAGTAGATCCAAAACGTATTTCCGCGGCCAACAAAGCAGCTGGAAAAGCTATGGATACATTCAGAGATTACATACAATCTGATAAGGTAAGCTGGCTTGTCATCGCTGCCCCCACCAGGGAATGGGCCAAAGAGTGTTCCCGGATTCAACTGGAGAGGAAGCTGTCAGCCATCTGTGGGAAGCTATTTTTAAAGCTGTCCGTGCAGATGTGGATAATCCGGTACAGGCATGGATGAACATGACCAGAAGCTTCAGGACAAAGCAAAGTTCCTAAATAACAAGCGGTTCCAAAAGCTTCACTATACTGCCCCGGGCACTGACTTAACGATCGAGCTTCCTGAAGAACACATGTGGATTGGCGGTGGAAGCCCTAATAAAAAAGGGGTTCACTTTATTGCCAATATGCCTACTGAAGAGGTTTTTACGGTACCTTTTAAAACGGGAGTAAATGGATATGTAAAGAATTCCAAGCCGCTTAACTACAGTGGAAATTTAATTGATAATTTCACTATCCACTTTAAAGATGGAAAAATCGTGGATTTCTCTGCGGAAGAAGGAGAAGAAACGTTAAAGCATTTAATTGAAACAGATGAAGGCTCTCACTATTTAGGTGAAGTAGCTCTCGTTCCCCACAGTTCGCCAATTTCTCAAACAGGCATTCTATTTTATAACACCCTCTTTGATGAAAATGCATCTAATCATTTAGCGATTGGCAGCGCATATGCTTTTTGTGTAAAAGACGGAGACAAAATGGATAAAGAGGAAAAAGAAAAAAATGGATTAAATACAAGTATAACTCATGTTGATTTTATGATTGGTACTGGGGACATGAACATCGACGGAATCTCCAAAAACGGAGAGAAAGAACCTCTTTTCAGGAATGGAGAGTGGGCTGTCTAGTCTCCTGGAAATGGAGAAGAACTGCTGTTATCTATTACAGCAGTTCTTTTTTCACATGCCAGGTTTCGGAGTAGCACAACAAGGAAATGTATTAACCATAAGTACAGGTATGAGAAAGGAGTTGTCACTTTTTATGGGTTTACCAAGGGTATTAACAATCGCTGGCTCTGACACAAGCGGTGGAGCAGGGATTCAGGCTGACTTGAAAACCTTTCAAGAGCTTGGAGTATACGGAATGACCGCTTTAACAACCATTGTTGCCCAGAATCCTTTTAAAGAATGGCAGCATGATGTATATCCTCAAGAACTTTCTGTTCTTGAAGCACAGCTGGATACAGTTTTATCCGGCATAGGAGCGGATGCTGTGAAAACAGGCATGCTCGGTTCCAAAGAGGTGATTGACCTTGCGGCAAAAAAAATAGACGAGCACAACATTGAAACAGTAGTAGTGGATCCTGTCATGGTTTGCAAAGGGACTGATGAGCCTCTTAACCCGGAACTTGACCAGTATTTGAAAGAAGTCCTCGTACCTAAGGCCTTGCTGGTGACACCAAATCTATTTGAAGCTGCCCAGCTGTCCGGCTTGAACCAAGTAAGCACACTTGAAGACATGAAGAAGGCTGCTGAAATCATTTATGAGTCAGGCCCAAGTTTTGT
This sequence comes from Thalassobacillus sp. C254, assembly GCF_001310615.1. Taxonomy (NCBI): domain Bacteria; kingdom Bacillati; phylum Bacillota; class Bacilli; order Caryophanales; family Bacillaceae; genus Thalassobacillus; species Thalassobacillus sp. C254. The sequence goes on from NZ_BAXQ01000003.1 coordinate 248,039, forward strand.
CCTTATAAAAGGGGGAAACGATATCGATCCTGACACTTCAATTGACGTCTTTTATGATGGAAAAAGCTTTGAGTTTGTGGAATCTGAACGCATAAACACAGAGTATACTCATGGCGCAGGCTGTACTCATTCTGCTGCAATTACGGCACAACTGGTCAAAGGGCGGCCAATGAGAGAAGCTATTGAAACAGGTAAGCAATTTGCATCATCTGCCATAAAAGAATCCTTTAAGCTTAATCAATACGTTGGGGCAGTGAATCATACGGCATACCGGTATCATTCAGTGACAAAAGATTAATAGAAAAAGCACCCTGTTTTCCAGCTATTCTCCTCAATTGTTTTTAAACAACTGAGCTGCAGCTACTCACAGGGTGCTTTTTCATTTGTAGAGTGGTAATTTAATCAGGGGCTTGAGGACACTGTAAAATTATGAAAGAACTTTGCTTAGAAAGCTTTGAGTACGGGGATGCTGAGGATTATCAAAGACTTCTGCCGGAGTTCCTTCCTCCATAAAAACACCCTCATCAATAAAAAACACTCTGTCCCCTACTTCCTTAGCAAATCCCATTTCGTGTGTTACAACTACCATAGTCATTCCCTCTTGGGCCAGCTCTTTCATTACACTAAGGACATCCCCGACCAGCTCTGGATCTAATGCAGAAGTCGGCTCATCAAACAGCATCACTGTTGGATTCATGGCCAGCGCTCTGGCAATGGCAACCCGTTGTTTTTGCCCCCCTGACAGGCTGTTCGGATAAGCAGAAGCTTTGTCAGCCAGCCCTACTTTCTCGAGCAGAGACTTTCCTATTTTGTCTGCTTCCTGTTTTGCCATACCTTTAACCTTTTGAGGAGCCAAAGTTACATTTTCTAATACTGTTTTGTGAGGAAATAGGTTAAAATGCTGAAAAACCATTCCTACTCGTGAACGAACATCATTAATGTCAGTATGAGGATCAGTGATGTCGTCCCCGTCTACAATGACTTGCCCTGATGTTATTTCTTCCAGCATGTTCAGGCAGCGCAGAAATGTACTCTTCCCTGAACCCGATGGGCCTATAACACACACTACTTCTTTCTCCCTGATTTCAGTAGTAATCCCCTTTAACACTTCTGTGTCACCAAAGGACTTTCTTAAATCTTTAACTGTAATCATTCTCGTTCCAGCCTCCGTTCATAGCGGCGTAATATAACCATTGACGGAATTGTGATTATGAGGTAGAACACACACACCATGAGGTAGGCTCAAAGTAAACAAAGGTTCCGCTGGCATATTGCCGGCCTTGGTAAAGAATGTCTGTCACTGCAATAGCTGAAAATAAAGATGTATCTTTTAAACTGATAATGAACTGATTTCCAAGCGGTGGAATCATTCTTTTTAAAGCCTGGGGCCAAATAATGTAGCGCATTGTCTGGGAAGAAGAAAGTCCCAATGAACGCCCTGCCTCGGTCTGACCTTTTTCTACAGATTGAACAGACCCTCGTACAATTTCAGCAATGTAGGCTCCAGCGTTAAGGGCAATTGCCAAAATGGATGCTGTCAGCTTATCCAAATTAACCCCCAGCAGTTCTGGAAGACCAAAATATAAAAAGAAAATCTGTGCCAAAAGAGGAGTACCCCTTACAATTTCAACATAAACCGTGGCTATTCCATAAACCAGTTTATTATTTGATATCCTCATTAATCCAAATATAGCACCAATAATAAAACCAAAAAATACCCCGACAAAGGTAATTAACAAGGTATATTGCAGCCCCTGCAATAAAAAGGCATAACGTCTATGTAATGATTAGCTGTATAAAGATACATGACGGAATATTTCATTCCTTCCTTTTCTAAGTGGTAAAAAGCGTGACAAGTAGATACCTGCCACGCTCTTTTGCCTTATAATCCTTCTGGACGGTCACCGAACCATTTCTCGTAAATATCTCCAAATGTTCCATCTTCCTTGAGTGCATCAATTGCTGCATCTACTTCATCAACCAGCTCTGAACCTTTAGGAAAAGCAATTCCGTATTGCTCTCCCGTAAGCGTATCGCCTACGATTTGAAGCTCTCCGCCTGTCTCGGTTTCAGCATAGTATTGTACGTTTGGAAGATCATAAAGAACTGCATCTGCTCTTTCTGTTAATACAGCTTGGTAAGCCTCTGGAATTTCTGGAAATGCTTCAATGTTTGCTTCTGTGTTTTCGTTTAAGTAGTCTTCGCTTGTTGACCCAACACGAGTCGCTACTGTTAAACCATCCACATCATCAATAGATTGGATATCTGATCCGTCTTTTACAGCCAGCACGAGCCCGGCATCATAATATGGCTGAGAAAAATCTATGTTTTCTTGACGTTCTTCCGTAATTGTCATACCTGCAATACCCATATCAAAACGTTCTGATGGAATAGCAGCAACAATTCCTGAGAACTCCATTTGTTCAATTTCAATTTCAAATCCAGCTTCATCTGCTATAGCGTTAATTAAGTCGATATCAAATCCAACTAATTCACCATCTTCAAGAAACTCAAATGGAATGTAATTGTTATCAGTCGCCACAGAATAGGTTTCTGTCTCTCCGTCTGAAGCTGCTTCTTCACTATCTTCCTCTTCCTCTGTGCCTTCAGTTTCTTCTTCAGCAGCATCCTCCGTCTCTGCATCTATACCAGTATCCTCATCCCCGCCAGTATCCTCTGCTTCACCACAGGCTGCTGCGAACATGAGAATAAATGACATAAGAAGAAATAATAATACCTTTTTCATGCGTTATCCCCCTTTTGTACTAATCTATTTCTACTTACAAAGTGGATTATATCATAAAATTACATATAATTTATTAATTTTCAAAAAATTTTACTTATGAACTCGTAATTTGAAATTAATCAATAAAACACTTTTTTCGTAGAAATAAAGGGATTTTTATAATTATGCAAATAAGGTTAATATTTACCTCTTCCTCTCATATATAGGGAAAAGAGACTATATACGCTTTACTCGCTCTCTAACTAAATATTTTGAATATTTAATTTTATCTGGTATGATAAACATGCAACAATCATATACGAAAGGATGACTTTCATGCACCGATACTCTTCAACGTTTATTTCTGATGTTACTTATGAGTCTGAGGTCTTTCATGACATCCCTTGTCGTTTTTCATTAACTGTTGCCTTTAACCGGCCCAAAGGCCGCCACCTTTCTTTGATATTGTCGAATCCCTTTACTTATGAAGAAGACCGGCGAGACCCTGCTTTAAAACAGCTGGAAAACCTGGCCGTCAATCATCTTCATGATGTTTCTTCGATGACTATTATCAGCCTTCTCCCTTTTTGCGGAGACTCTGAAGAAGTAAAAATCCATACCCAGGAATCCATGCATAGAAGTACGTATGAAACAATTATAAAAAGAAACCAAAGCACCATCAAAAAAGCTGCTGCCTTGTCGGATGGTTTAGTAACAGCCTGGGGGCCACCTCCTTACAATGTTAAAAGAGATCTTGTCGGGCGCTTGTATCAAAAAGAGAAAAGGTGGCTTTTGAAATTCCTCAAAGCTGAAGACAAACCGCTTTTCGTGCTGGACAAAAATGAAGAACAGCCATTGACAAAAGGATCCCATCCTCGTGAACCTCACAGAGGTAATTCGTGTGTCGGGCTGATTCCTTCGCTTATCATAAGCAGCACTCGTGTAGGCATAGCTGAAGCATAATAGCTAACGAATAAGAAGAACCCTCTTGGAGGAGCCTTCTAAGGCTGTTGAGATACTCTTCTCAACAGCCTTTTAAATGATTTTGCTTGAGAACACTTAGCTGCCCTTGAAAGTACAAACATGGTTCAAGCAACCTCAAAAAAAGAATCCTTCAAAGAGGATCTTTTTTTATATTTCTTACCAAAGCTTTTATGAGGGCACTTCAACAATAGGTAAATAAATAGTAAAAGAGGTCCCTTTATTTACTTCACTTCTCACTTTAATTTCTCCATTCATTGCCTTAATAATGCTGTAAACAACCATCGTGCCTAATCCAGTGCCTTTGTCTTTAGTGGTATAAAAAGGAGTTCCTAATCTTTCAATCTGTTCATCATTCATCCCTGACCCTGTATCTTCAACCTGTATGACTCCTTTTTGATCTTCTCGTCTTATGGAGATTGTAATCTTGCCACCTTCCGGCATGGATTCTATGCCATTTTTTATTACATTAATCAGACATTGATGAAACTTTTCCCCTTCTCCTGCCACATGAACTTCTCCTGTTTTTTTCACTTCAATCTTCACATTATTCATAGAAGCAAATGGGCTGACTACTTTTAAGATGTATTGTATCTCCTTATTGATGTTCAAGATTGTGACATCCTCAATTGTCGGCTTGGCAAAAGTAAGATAATCACTAATTGTTCTCTCCGCTCTGTTAAGCTCCTCTAAAGCAAAGGTAATATAATATTGCTTGGTATCCTCTGTAATATCCGAATCTCTTAATAGCTGAATAAACCCCTTTGTTACTGTTAACGGGTTTCTCACTTCATGAGAAATACTAGCTGCAATCTCGCTGACCGTTTTAAGCTTTTCAAGCTTTCTCAGTTCTTTTTCAAGAGCCTTGTCTTTTCTCCCTTTTTCAATAAAATTAATAAACGAGAAAATAGCAGCGGTCTGAACGATTAGAAAGAGAATTATAAAGCTGATATACCTTCCGCTTACTATTTCCGGATAGATCAAAAATGTAACCAAAAGCATGGTTAGAATCCCTGCAGAAGAAACAGTTAATGACAGTGTTACTTTTTTCTTTATACTAGGAGCATTTTTATACCGTGGAATGATATACAGAAGAAGACCTAATATCATAATGTTTACCAAAAGTGCTCCGTAGACTCCTTGCCCTTCCATAGATAAACGATATGCTATAAGAATAATAAATAATGAAACCGCTACCTTCCTTCCTCCGTATAAGGCGCCCAGAATAAATGGCACTTGCCGTAAATCAAAAATATGGCCAGTATCGCTGAAATTAACTGTAAAAGTCATACAAAGAATAATAGAAAGTCCGGAAATAATGACAAGAAGCAACTTGTTTACTGAAACTGAAGTCTTATCTTCTATGAATTTTTGATAGATAAAGAAAAAAGTAAAAACGAAAAATATATTTAAAAGAAAAAGTTTGCAAATCATCAATTATATACTGAATCTTAATCACCCCAAACTTTCACTTAACGCCTAAGCCCACACTAAACCAGACAACTATTGAAAGTCACATTTATGTAAATAGCATCTGGCAACTCTTTAATATGCTAAATAATGGAAATTACAACCGTTACCCATACGTCATTACAAAATGCAGTACAACAGTAGAAGACGTTGAATTTATATACGTATGATTCCTGTCTCCGTTAAACTTTATGGAATCAAACTCTGATAAAGAAAACGTCTCATTTTCGATAACTAAGGAAAGCTCTCCTTTCATTACTGTTACATATTCAATAACACCAGGCTGGTGAGCGCCTGGAGAATATATACTGTTTGGCTTTAAAAAAGCACGGTGTATTTCGCTCGTGGCAAAGGCAGGCATGTTAAACATCGGTTCCAGGGTGCATGCCTTATTTTCGCTCACTACTTTATTCCCCACACCTTTTCTGGAAATTTCCACTTCCTCTGGTTCCTTTACTAACAAGGAAATGGGGATAGATAAACCGTTTGCTATTTTCCAGATTACCGAAAGGGAAGGGTTTGCTTCTCCTCTTTCAATGTTTCCTAAAGTCAACTTACTTACCCTGTTGCCTCAGCCAAGTTCTGGAGACTCATTCCTCGTTCTCTGCGAATTGACCTTAACGTTTCCCCTACCTGTTTGGCCAGCCCGGCTGCGTCAAAGTTGTAATTGTCACGACTCAAAACATTTCCTCCTTTTTATAGTATTAAACAATGTAGTATAATATATTTTATTAAAAGTTAATAATATTATACTAACAAACACGGAGGTACGTATGAGAGAAATAGTAATCGGTTTTCTTGCTTCCATGTTCTTTGCAGTTACCTTCATTTTAAATCGATCTATGGAGCTGTCTGGTGGAAGCTGGCTGTGGAGCTCCTCTCTTCGCTTTATTTTTATGTTTCCATTTTTCTTGCTCATAGTATTTTTTCGCCGTAACGGAAAACAAGTCCTCCAGGAAATTAAAAAACAGCCCCTTCCCTGGATTTTGTGGAGTTTTGTAGGGTTTGTCATGTTTTATGCCCCCTTGACGTATGCAGCCTCCTACGGACCTGGATGGCTTATTGCTGGAACCTGGCAGATCACTATCATAGCCGGGGCATTGTTGGTTCCCTTTTTCTTTACTGAAAAAGTAAAAACAGCAAAAGGGATGAAAACAGTTCGAAAAAAAACTCCTAAAAAATCCTTAGCTATCTCATTATTCATTTTAGCCGGGGTATTGCTTATTCAGCTCCAGCATGCCAGCTCACTTCCTCTTCATACATTCATAGCTGGAATACTTCCGGTCCTTATCGCAGCGTGTGCATATCCCCTCGGCAATCGTAAAATGATGGAGATAAGCGGCGGGCGCCTGGATACGTTCCAACGGATATTTGGGATGACATTGGTAAGTCTTCCTTTCTGGCTGCTGCTCAGCTTCATTGCTTTTATCGATTCAGGAGCTCCTTCAACCGATCAAGTGGTTCAAACCTTTATTGTAGCTGTTTTTTCTGGAGTCATTGCAACAACCTTGTTTTTTGTTGCTACAGACAGAGTAAAACATAATCAAGGAAAGCTTGCTGCTGTTGAAGCAACACAATCAACACAGGTTTTATTTGTCTTAGCTGGCGAAGTCTTTTTATTGTCATCTCCTTTACCAAATGGCCTGGCTATAGGCGGATTATTCATTATCATGCTTGGTATGCTTTTGCACAGCTACCTTTCAAAACTCAGCTCCCCGTCCCAGCGTACTCCCTTTCTTTTTCATAAGAGCAAAGGTGAAAAACTTTAATATTAATTTTTCTTATAGTGGTTATTCTAAGGAAAAACACACAAGAAGGAGCAGAGGTATGGATCATAAAAAGGAAGAGCAAAACAGCGAAGAAGCATACACGGATTTTGCCAATGTAGAAACACAGAGGAACTTTTTAACGAGAGAAGACCTTATTGAAGGCCCTTATGGGTCTCCGATAAATAGAGACGAGCCAGTAAAAAATAAAACCACTCCATGGGAAAAGGACCAACAATACTACAGCGCCTTCACCTACGAATTTAGAAACCTTCACCAAAATCTTCCGAGACAATTCCCTGGCGCCCATCCACCCCATGACGAAAAAAAGAAAAAGGAAGAAAAACCTTACTCTACTCCCGAATCAGATTGATAGTTATCTAAGAGGTTTTTTATGATGTAGATGAATAAAGCTCCCTCCTTTTGTGAAGCACTCGTATCCTGATTTTTCGGGCTTTATTCATCATCTTCCTCTGAATTGTTTAACGCTTTTAAGAAAATGATTGTTGGAAGCAAAAAGCCCAGGGCGGCCTGCATGAGTGCAAAAAACCTTGCACTTCCTACCGGTACCAGGTCACCGTAGCCCACTGACAGGATCGTAACCCCGCTGAAATATAAAAAGTTTAAAAATGTTGGTTCTGCCGGATCCTCAGTAGGATCATTTATTACTAACACCGTTTCCTGAAAAGACAGCAAATAGTAAAGGAAAGCAAACCCTAACGTAAGCCCTAATAAAACAAAAAACAAATTATAAAATAAGACAGAGTCATAGCCTGCTTTCTTAAATGTCTTGTTTGTGAAAAAATAAAAAAGATTACCAATTAAAAATAAAATTGTTAATAAAATTAATATACCTGCAAACATAGACTCTCTCCCCTTTCCCTACTGCTTACTACCCCTCCCTTTTTCAAAAAAAACGTTTTTCATTTTTTATACCTTATGTGATAACGGGAAATCAAATTGTTCCTTTAGAAAAAAACAGAGCAGCAGAAAATGTTTGATTACTTAGGGGGTCTCTCATTTAACGCAGCAATTGATGAGGTTGGAAACATTAAGGAATCAGGGTAAAAACAAATAAAAGAGTTACAAAAAAGATGGTGCTGCCAAGAGCTTTAGGACACCATCTTTATTATTATTTTATTCATTCTCCAATACGATTCTGCCATTGATCCTGCCATCCCTTAAATTTACAAGGGGCATATTCATTATGTAGCTTTATTAGAAGCCTTTTGAGCTGAATCTGAAATTTCATAGGACTTGAATTTAACCATTGAAATAATGCCTAAAACAGGACCAATGCTTAACAGGCTGAATACCCACTGCCAGCCAACTGTTCCTTGAAGCAAAGGAATGAGGTTTATAGAGAAAATAGTAATAAGAAAACCGATGCACATTTGAAATGTTAAGGCCGTACCCACATACTCTACGTCCGCAAACTCAGAGACAGCTGCCGAAAATTGAGCTGAATCTGAAATAACAAAAATTCCCCAGATGACAGCAAGAGCAAAAGTAAGCCAAAATCGATTGACCAAACGTAAACCCTATTAAAATAGCACACATTCCACTGACTCCCATTGAAATAATGGTTAAATACGCTCTGCCGATTTTATCTGCTACCAGTCCTCCCACTACACAGCCGACTCCACCAGCTATCCCAATAGAAATAAAGGAGGCCAGAGCAATAAACCACGTGCTTACTTCTGTCGTTTGTGCGGTAAAGCTGGCTGTAAGAAACACGGGAAGCCAAGTCCACATAGCATACAACTCCCACATGTGACCAAAGTAACCATAATTCGCAAGCATTACTGGTTTATTTTTGACTACTTTTCGTATTAACTTAAAGGAAAAAGGAGTTTTGCCTGGTGAGCCAGGTGCATCTTTAAGTAAGAAATAAACTATAAAAGCCGCTGTCAAAGCGAGAATCGAACTTGTCACAATAACCATTTGCCAATTGACCGCCAAGAAAAATATAACAATAAAATGAGGAAGAGAAGACCCGAGGGTCAACGCTGCAATCAGGATGCCAATAGCCACCCCTCTTTTTTTGGGAAACCACTGGGACAGCAATTTTACTGCTGTAGGATACACCCCAGCAAGCGTGACACCGGTCAATATTCGAAGTGCAATCCCTATCCACGCACTTTGAGAGAAAATTAACAATAAATTCAATAGAGCCCTGCCAATGCTGATACTGCAAATACCTTTCTCGTATTAAAACGGTCAGCTATACCTAAATAGGAACTAAATAAAGCACCGATCACAAACCCTATAGGAACAGAAGCTGTAACCCATGCTTCTGTAGCCGGGGTCAAAGCCCAGAGATCTCTAAGTTCCTGGACGATAACGGAAGCACTAAACCACAAACTTAAAGCAAATAACTCAGCAACAGCAATTAAAAATAAAGCCCACCACTTTCCGTTTTTCACGAACATCTTCCTCCCCCGGGACGGCAGCTTCTCTTAATAAATTACTTTGTTAAAGTCCAATGTTGTCTTAAAAACGCACGACGCCTTCAGGAAAAGCCTTAGCTGAAGAGACCATGCCTGAGGCATAGAAGATACCGGAATGAATGGATCTCCCACTGGTACCTTTAGGTGTAAATGAACCTCTTTAACAAACATCAACCATAAAGTAACAAAGCCCTATTGTTTAGCCATCGCTATATTTCCATAGTAAAAAGTATAAGGTGTCTTGTAAACCTTTTCAAAATATTCTTACTTTATGTTTCGTAAAAATTTCTATACAATAAAATAAACCAAACAAATTGTGAGGTAATAAAACATGGAGAAATTAAGAGAAAAGAACCTGGAATTTATTAAAGAAATAAAGAAAGAAGATCCTTCTTATTTCGACCGCTTAAAAGAAGGACAGTCACCAGAGTACTTCGTCATTGCGTGCAGTGATTCCCGAGTCTGTCCTTCTGTTATTACCCAGATGCCTTTAGGCAATCTTTTTATTCAGCGGAACATTGCAAATCAAGTAAATGAAAATGATGAAAGTCTTACAGCAAGCTTATATTATGCTTTAAAGCACCTGAAAGTAGAGAAAATCATTATTAAAGGTCATACTGGCTGCGGCGGGGTGAAAGCAGCAGCTGACGGAAATGATGAGCCTGAGCTAAAAGACTGGATTGAAAGCATTCAGAGTTCTCTTCCGGCTGAGAAAACAGACCACTCTCTTGATGACTTAGCAAAGATGAATGTTTTAGCTCAAGTGGAAAAGCTGAAACAACACCCTACTTATATCAAACACGGCAAGGGAGTGCCCGTTATCGGCTGTATGTTCCATGTGGAAACAGGAGAATTAGAAGAGCTTGAAACAGTTATTGCGTCTGCCGGAGATGTAGAAGAAACAATATAATGCAAAAGAAAAGGCAGGAGTTTTCCTGCTTTTTCTTTTTGCCCTTCTGTTGCCTTTTTTCAACAAACTCCCCTATATTTTTTCCACTAACATATTTACTGAATATTTCTTTATATTTACTGCGTTCCATCATCTTCCTGTGATACATTAAATACGACAATTACTACATAGGAGCAAAAAATGAAAAAACAATTGTGGCTTTATATTGCACTTTGCATCAGTTCTTGTTTATTTTTAGTATTTTTTATTTGATGGAAAAAGAGCAGCCGTACCAATGGTTCACTGATGGGAGAAGACATTGCTATTTCTTCAGACGACTCTGCCATTGCTTTTTCCTATTATGTAGATGGCTGCCGCTCAATTTATACGGCAGATCCCAGCGGCTCCATACAGGGGAAGGTCACAGAAGATAAATGTGCTCAGGAACACGCGCCCGCTTTTTCATCCGATGGAAACTATATCTTATATTTAGCGGAAGGTGATCCGTTAGTCAGTTCATTGTTTTTATACTCTAAAGAGGATAGAGAAGTAACCCGTGTAACTGGTGATTCTTTACATGTCAGAGACGCTGTGTTTTCCAGGGAAGGAGATACCGTTTATTTTATAGGAATAAAAGCAGAGGATTGGCTGGCTGAAGAACATGAGGATGCTGGAGGGTTTGATTTATATTCAGTCGATCTAGAAAATAGCGAACTATCGAAGCTGACGAATCGAGATGATTTTCTGATGAATGATTTATCGATAAGTTCAGATAGCAGCTCACTTCTTTTTACTGCTTATGAGGACATGGAAGAAACTATTTTTCTTCACTCCTTAAAAGAAAGTGATCAGGAAACACCTTCTCCATTAGATAACCTGCCATCCGGACTCTATTCTCCAGAACTTTCACCTGACGGAGAATGGTTTGCCTATACCACAGTCACCGATTTAGCCAGTGAAGATATTTATACATATGAATTATTCCTATACAACAAAGAGAGTGGACAAAGCCAGCAGCTCACTGACAGAGGCTTGAATGTAGATCAGCCTACCTTTTTTAATCAAGATAACCAACTTGCTTTTTTAACCCAGAAAAACTGGCCAGAAACACCAGCTAGTTATAAGCTTGAAACGATCCATCTTGACTCAGGGGAAACCAGTCAAATACACCTGGACACATACGAAATTATTGAAAACAATTGGTCTGTTACTCTTATTTTAGATCAAATAGTCAATGATTACACAACTGGATCCCTTTACCTGCTTACGATTCTGTTTATTACTTATGTCCTCCATCAAAAAATAAACGTCCGATTGTAGCTATGTTAGTTAGTGCAGGTCTGGGCGTCATTGTTTATGCAACCTGTTATACGGCTGTTTATCTTTATCCCTGGATGAGTCTTTCTATTTTTACTGTAGGTGTTTTTTTAGCTTTATCTGCTATTGTTGCCGGAACAGCTGCCATTTTTTTAGAAAAGTATAAACAACCACCCCTCTCTAAATAATTGAAAACGAAGGCTCAGCTGTTACAAGGAGCCTTCGTCTTAAGGAGTTGTTCTGAAGAATTATTTTTCCCTTGTATTTTTTTCATGATTGATTTCACTTAACTCCTCAGATAATTCTTCGTCAGTCAAGATGTCTTTTTTTGGAGTCTGTGACAGCCTTGCTTTATTTTTATGTTTGTTGTTTCTTGATTGTCCTCTCGTCATGCTATGCGCCCCTCTTTCTCAAATGTGTGGTTATGGTTTGTTTTGAAAAGACCTGGCTCGTTCCTGAGCTTGCTGAAGCTTTGACATGGCTTCCTCCACATCCCGCTGTTCCTGCTTAACCTGCTGCTGTGCATGAAAAAGCTGCTGTGTCTCTTTTTGTACTTGCTGTTGAGCTTGCAATAATTGATCATTTTCATCCTGCAGCTGCTGATGGGCTTGTTGTACTTCCTGCTGAGCTTGCTGCAATTGCTGTTCTTCTTCATGGTTAAAAGCCTGAATAGTTTGAAGCTGCTGCTGAGCCTGTGCCACTTCCTGCTCTGCTTGTTGGAGAAGTATACTATCCTTTACTTGTTCAATGCCTTCCTGAGCAAATTCAACATCCTGCTGGGCCTGGTTGTAGTTCAAGCTAGCCTGTGTATTTTGCAGAGCCTGCTCAGCTTGCTGTACATCCTGCTGAGCCTGAGTATAATTCATGCTCGCCTGAGTATTCTGCAAAGCCTGTTCAGCTTGCTGTACATCCTGCTGAGCCTGAGTGTAATTCATGCTCACCTGAGTATTCTGCAAATCCTGTTCAGCTTGTTGTCTATCCTGCTGGGCCTGATTATCAAAGTCTTCAATTACATCCTCGAAACTGGCCGTCACTTGAGAACTAGACGCAGTTTGTGTATCTTCAGCTAATTGTTCAGCTTCCTGAATATCTTCCAGAGCAGTGTGCAAGCCTTCCACTTCTTCCTCTTCCTCTACTTCCTGTATAGCTTTTTCTGCAATTTTCTTCAGCTTGTTCTTCAAAATTATCCTTATGCTGATCCATTGAGCAACTGCCTCCCATCCATTATTGGTGTAATGCTTCTTGATAGTTATCCTGCTCATAATCAATTTTTCTATGCTATAAAGCATTGGTTGGATAGGTTTATTGCTTTTTCCTACAACTTTAGAACCCAAAAATATATTCAAGCCAGGTTCTTGGCCGCTGATGATTTGCTTCTTCCATCCTTCTTTCAGTGTCAGCCTCTCTTTGGCCTCCTTCTGGCTGAAATCCAGCCTCCTCACCGTCGATTAACTGCTCTAACGTTCTCTCTATATTAATTAATCCAAATCCGTAGTACTCATCATGACCAGCAGGACCTATATCTTCTGTTGTATTTCTTAGTAATTCCATTACTTCTTCGTTTGTTAGTTCTGGGTTGATTGAACGCACAAGTCCTGCAAGCCCAGCAACGTGAGGACATGACATTGAAGTGCCTGACATAAATACGTATTCGTCTTGAAGGAAGGTACTTGGAATATGCTCTCCAGGTGCGGTGACATCCATGTACTCTCCGTAATTTGAAAAAATTGCTTTCTCTCCACCCTCATTTACAGCAGAAACAGCCAGAACTTCATCAAATGCAGCCGGGTACATAGGTACGTTTGTATTGTCGTTTCCAGAGGCTGCAATCAGCATCACATCATTGTCATATGCATATTTCACCGCTTCATGAAGCATAGAGGAAGGATGTGCATCCCCGAGGCTTAAATTCATTACATCTGCCCCTGATCGGTTGCCCACGTAATCCCTTCAACCAATTCATAAAGTGTTCCTTCCCCGTCATCGTCCAAGACTTTTACAGGCATGATTAAATTATCCCAAGATACACCGGCAATACCTGACACATTGTTTGTAATCGCTGATGCAATGCCAGCTACGTGTGTACCATGCCCGTTGTGATCTTCATAATCATTGTTTCCTGTAAAAGCATTAAAACCGTCCACTAATTTCTCAGCCAAATCAACATGATCCGGATCTACCCCTGTATCTAATACAGCAATGGTTACATTTTCACTTCCCTCTGATATTTCCCACCCTTCAAGAGCCTGGATCATCTCCAAATTCCATTGGTAAGGTCCAAAAAATTCATCGTTTGGAAGAGCTGAGTTTATCTGCTGATCAAATACATAATTGGGCTCTACTTCTGTAATTTCAGGTTCCTTCTTAAGCTCTTCCATCATGTCTGCGGTAGACATTTCCTTGTGCTTAAGTAAATAATACTGGTTACAATGTTTTTCCTCTTCAAATTGTGTATTGTTTTCAAGCCACTGTTGTCCTGCTTCTTCATTGGTGAACTTCACCATTACTTCCCCTTCTTTGTATTCCCTCTCTACTTCCTGTGTCTCTTTTGAATGGACGGAAATTTTCCATCCTACCTCAGGGATGACTTCCTCCGAAATATCATCAGGCACCTCCCCTTCTTCCCACCTGACTTCTGGCTTTTCATCTCCGTTTCCATTTGAAATAAAGAGATTACCTTCACCGTCTGCCACTTCGGCAACCTCACCAACGTACGATTGCACAAATCCAAGATCAATCTCCCCGGCGATCCACTCATCTGACTCTCTCTCATACGCCATTAACATATAGGGAGAGCCTTCCCGGCTGTAGGGATTTGAATAAAAAAGATGTCTATCTATATTACGAGCCAGCACTTCATTACCGGCCGGAGCATAAATATCACGAAGCTTTTCATCTGGGAAATTTCCTGCTTTGTATTGCAGGTCCCCATCTTTAATAAATGCAAACGAATGAAAGTATTTATTTTCTTCGTCCTCTAATTCTTCAAGAAATAACTTCTCCATTTCCGTGCCTTCCTCAACATCTGTCCAGCGTTCCAGCTGTAAAGCCATTTTGTTAATAAACATGGACGTTGTGAATGAAAGATCCTCCGCTAATAAACTGTCCATTTGTGCCTGTATATCTTTCTCGTCAGGGCCTGGAGAATAGCCAGCACCCTCTATATTTTGACAACCAGTGAACAGAAGTAAAATAAGTAACCCGCTAATGTAATGTCTTCTCATTCTCCACACTCCTTACTGATTCTTTGTTTAGAGTGTGCTACTCGTTCTAAAATCAATCCCCTTTTTCCAAATTAACGAACAGAACAAGAAAAAAGCTGAACTTTCACAAGTTCAACTTACCTGTCTTATTATTTTTTTTACGAGGACTACGAGTTGGCTGAACCCTTACTTGTGAATTCAAAGCTGTTACTGGTTTGTCGTTGAAACAATCAACCAATACATTACTGAAAACAAAAACAGAGCTCTCACCGATTGAACAGCCTCCATTTTTATCTGTCATATGCCTGAAAATACACTTTACTCATACAAAGCCGTTATCTCTCTAATCATTTCCAGGTCTTCTTTCTCTCACTTTTGCTTTTTCTAAAAGCAGAGTAATCCTTGTAATAATTTGTTTTCTTTCCGAGTCAGATTGACTATATTCTAATTGGGACTGAAGAACATGCAATTCTTTTTGTTCCTCTTTATTTAAATAGTTATAGTCGTTCACTAGGCATTATATCCTTTCTTCTCCAACTAAAATTCTTTGGCAAAATAAGATCTACCTATATCATACCACAGGTATTTTATAATTAGGCTTTGTTGCATTCTGGCATTGATTTTCGATCTTTCATCTTCCTCTTTCTTTTTGAAAACCCCTGAGAAATAAAAAAAGCTATAGAAGCTGATATGATAGCTGCCAATACAGGATAATCTCTCCTTTCCCCAAAGTTCACTTCAGAACTGGCATACCCAGCTTCGATCATTGCAGGATCAGGAGAATACATAGCTGTAAGAATCATTCCAGTAAGTATTTCTACAGCGATGAAAATAAACAAGAAGGCTGTAAGAAAAATAAAATAGTTTTCATTCTTTTTCACTCTTTCTGTGTTTGGTACTCTCTTTTACCTTAACATAATCATCCAGTGACTTCCTCTGTTGCTGGTCCCATTCGTTTGAATAGACCAGCCCCCTATACTGGTTAAAGTAGTTATCTTTTGGTAGTGTGGGAAGGAGACTATATTTTGTTTCATTTGAGGGGGCTCTTTTTAGTGAAAAGTAACTTATTACAATCTCTTCCCACCATGGAGTTATTGACACAGGCCATGGATTACACTCGCGTAGGTGTAATTATCACTGATCCAGAACTGCCAGATAACCCAATCATTTACGCAAACAAGGGGTTTATAAATGTAACGGGGTATTCCAGGGAGGAAATCATTGGGAAGAATTGCCGATTTCTACAAGGGGAAAAGACAAATCCAGAAAAAATAAAAGCCATGAAAGAAGCAATAGCACAAAAAATATCGATTTCTATTGAGTTGTACAATTACAGAAAAGACGGAAGAGGATTTTGGAACGAGCTAAACATAGATCCAGTCTATGTAGAAAAAGAGGACAAGTATTATTTTGTAGGCGTTCAAAAAGATATTACACAAGAAAAAGAGTATAGAGAAAGCCTTCAAACCTATTTAGAAGAAATTAATATGCTGTCAACACCTCTTGTCCCCATTTTAGATCATGTTTATGCTATGCCGTTAATCGGAAATGTGGACAAGGAAAGGTTCACCATGATCCATAGCACCATTACTCAGTCAATATATGAATCAAGCATAGAAACCCTTATTCTTGACCTTTCAGGCCTGAACAGTTTTGATGAAGACGTAATCAGTGAAATCTTTTCCTTTCACAAATTACTGAATCTGCTTGGTACTGAGCTGATCGTTACCGGGATTACTCCTCGACTTGCTTTAACTTCCCGAAAGCTTAATTACGATCTGACAACACTGCAAACTTTTGGAACAATTAAAGATGCAATAAAAGAAAGAAGAAGATAGGGCTATCTTCTTCTTTCTTTTATTATTGAAACAGCCTTTTAATATTAATTACAGAAATATATTTTGTTATAAAGCTTAACAGTTCCGCTTTTACCGAAATATCCAGTATTATTTCCTCAACCTTTATATCTCCTTCGCCCATAGGAGGAGTATGATCAACTTGTATGTAGCTGCCTTCTTCAAAGTCTGTGTCATTATGATCTTTAATATCTTTAGAGAAACGCTCTTTAATGGCCGTGAAAATTTCATTTAAATTCTCTACTTTATAAAAATAGGATTTACTAGGATCTCCATTTTCATATGTCCACACATTTAAATTATTCATGGATTATCCTCCTTTTCTGTCATCGTGATGAGTATAATTACACCCTAACAAAGAATAGGAAGAAAATCTATTCAAGACAAAGGCCTGCGCATTTGTAACGCAGGCCAGATTAATCTGTCCCTTATAGCTTTACATTGTCTTCCTGGTTGGTAACAACGACCAGAACCTTCCCCTCATCAAGCTCTTCTTCCAGCTCGGCAGCTTTTGACTCTTCAATTCCAATCTCAGCCATTTTCGACCTTAGTGCGTCACCAGCTTTTCTGAAGACATTTTTTGTTGAAGTACCCAATCCTGTTACACTGGGCCCAATTTTACTGGCATCTGTTTCTTTTTTCATACGCTTAGTATGACCTCGGTCGTGAGAAAGGACAAAAATATCATCATCACTTACACCGTTGCTTTTAAGCTCTTCGATCGTATCAATCACATTTTGGTCGTTTTCAAATAGCTTATAATTCGGTTCCATTGATATCGCCTCCTCGGAATTTCGATACCCTTTTCACAAGCTTCTAAAACCGGAGAATGAGATGACAATGAGCAAGATAAATGGAGACGCATAAACTAAAGCAACTCCGTCTTTGATGAACCTCCCTCTCCGAAACAATAACTTTCAAAGAGACCAACATTTAGCATACCCTCTGGATTATACCTGGTTAATAAAGGGGAGAGAATCCAAAAGTGAGCAACTGGAGATACAAAAGAACCATTTCAAAAAACAGGCCAGTTGGAAATGTATGGTTAGTTTACCATCCAAAATTAAAGAAACACGGGTATTTTAAGTACTACATCCTTAAGCAACACTCACAGTGGCCCTCTGGCAGCCAACGAATATATCGCATATCAGCTTGGAAAAGAACTTAATTTACCGATGGCTCGAACAAGATTAAGAGTGATTCACGGTAAGTCTGGTGTTGTCTCGGAACGAATAAAAAGAAGGAGGTTATACAACTGGAAAGATTTAAACAGGCGCTATTCTAATGTTTTTTCTAAGCTCGAGCACCCTTACCTGCTATTAAAGATGTTTATTTTTGATGTTTGGCTTGTTAATATCGATAGAAACAACCGTAATATTATTTTGTACCGTAAAAAAAACTCAAGGAAATATAAATTTTATTTAATTGACCATGGGTTAACAGGGTTTGGCTCGTTTACCTGGAAACATGTTAATTGGGACAGTTCCTACTGGGAGGATATAAAAAGATATAACAACCATTACTTGACAGGACTGAGGAGGTATATTAAAAAACATCAAAAAAAGCTATGGTCATATGTCAGGGAAATACAATCATTCCCAGATTTGAAAGTGAGTCAAATCATAACGAAAATCCCTTCAGATCTATTAACCGAACACCAGAAAAACATTTTGATCACTTTTCTTGTCCAGAGAAAGCACCGTCTGCATACGATAATAGAAAGGTTTGTCAGATAGATAACAGATATGAGGATAAGGAATAGCGGAGCTTTTAAAGTATAGGACTAAACGGCAAGTGAAGAAAACAAAAAGCTGACTCAGAATCGATGTTTCTTGGAGTCAGCTTCTTCTTTTTCAATATTTCCGTAATGATTGTATTTCCAGTTTACCTGTTGACCTTTCTTGCCCGATCTTTTGCGATAAAGCCATCTTACATAAACAAAGAAAGCCAGAACGACAAGGGCAAGAAAAACAACTGACAGGCAAATAACAAGCAGGTACTTAAAGTCAGAGAAACTACACCATCAAAGACAAAAATGCTACCACTCCTTATCTGTGTCATAGTGGCGGCTGCGACAAGCTGGAAATAGTTAAGTAGTCAGTCTATAGCCACGTAAGTCACAATTTAATGAGTATAAGTGGTGTGACTGTTCCAATGTGGTCACCTTACGTGAGGTATTCCTTTATCAATCAGTCTCTAAACTTTGCCTTTTTCATTTTTCTCCCTTTATAACAGAGTGACGCCTGAAAAACATCTTCCTTTCTGATAGATTGAACAGCGGAAATGGAGATGAAAAGTCTTCTTCTGATGCTTGGGATTCCTTATATTTTCCTCTCTTCTTGGCAACGATGAGTACAAACTTAACGATGTTTGGAGGACAGGAAATGCTCTTTATCTTCGACCTTATAAAAATGGCTGTAAAGATAAGAAAGCTTACTTTGTTTTTAGTAACGATTGTCTTTTTCATTGCCAGCTCCTTCATCATTCACTGGCTCGAACCAGCTACCTTTCCAGACCCCTTTATAGGCTTTTGGTTTGTTATGACGACGGTAACTACGACAGGGTATGGGGATTTTGTCCCGGAAACGACGATTGGAAAGGTGTTTGGGATATTTTTATATTTTTTTGGGATTGCCTTATTAGGAATAGTCATAGGTAAAATTGTTGAAAGCTTTGGGATCTACCGAAAGTTAAAGGAGGAGGGAAAGTTGACTTATAACGGGCACGGTCATTATGTCATAGTAAAGTGGTCAAATAAAGCCAAACATACAATGAACGAAATTCTTGAAATTGATGAAAAAGCAAAAATCGTCCTTATCGACTCTTTATCTCAATCACCTTTTGAACACGAAAGACTTTACTTTGTACAAGGTAACGCCACAGACACAGAAGTACTTGATAAAGCAAATGTGTTAGGAGCCAAGGCTGTCTTAATTTTCACGCAGGATAACGAGGTAAACCACGTTAGTGCTGATGGCACCTCATTGCTGACTGTTTCGGCAATTGAAGGCTATGCAGCAGAGAAAAAGAAAGACATTTATACTATTGTAGAAATACTTAAAGAAAAGCATATTCCTAATTTCAAACATGCCAACGTAGATGAGTTTGTCATTGCTGATGAAGCACTTTCCGATTTAATGGCTAAATCAGCCGTAAATAAAGGATCCAGTAGATTAATTATGAACCTGTTGAGCAGAAAAAGTGGCGTTGATATATGGAAACTGCCAGGCATTCCTCCTGGACAACCTACAATGACGCATTTGATGATCTTAAAAGAAAAGGAGCGATTTTAATTTCTGATCGAAATGACTTTACCATTGTCAGTAAGCTGTCCAAATCAATACCAGAGGATGCAGAACTCTTCGTCATCTGCAGCAAGGATACCCTCAAAAAGCTGAAACAAGGTACGAAGGAAAATGATTGGTAGACAATCTCCTTTTTTGCCATTCATTAACTTGCCTTAAGGGGATTTTGTTTGTTCTTGCGTTCCCTTTCGAAGAAGACTCTTTACCTAATGCCAGGATAAATATCATGCCGATAATGCAAGCAGTTCCTATCCATTGAAAAAGTCCAAATGGTTCTTGTAACCAAAAGACAGTGGCCAAAACCGCTGCTAAAGGCTCCAGGCTTCCTAAAAGGCTTGTTTCTTTAGGCAAAAGGCTTTGTAAACTCTCAATATAAAACCAAAAGGCAATCATTGTACCAAACAGAATAACAAAACCTAAATAAATATACCCTTCAAGAGTCAGACTACCTTCGCCCATTTGCCAAGGGGGATGAATGGTGCTTAAGGCAACTCCTCCGATAAACATGGCCCATCCTACAATGACAAGGGAATCAAATTGCTTTAACAGGGGAACAGCGTACAATGTATAAAAAGCTAACGCCACACCCGAGAGCACGCCCCAAATAATAGCAAGAGGAGGTACTGCTAACTGAGATATGGAACCATTGGTTAACAGAAAGAAACATCCTCCTAAGGCTAGCGAAACCGTTAGGATGTCTTTTCTGGTTAAAATCATTTGCCTGCGTAACAGTAAATAAAAAATAATCATAACGGGAGCTAAATATTGTAATAGCGTTGCTACTGCTGCGTTACCATGGTGAATGGAAGCCATATATGTATATTGCACTGCAAGCATCCCAAGGAGTCCGAAGATGATTAATGGTAAAGCCGTTCTTCGTTTTTTCCAAACACCAATAATTTGTGCTCGGTCTTTCAACAAATATTGAACAGTCAATAACAACAAACCAGCAATAAGCAACCGTATTGCAACAAGCCAGTTCACATCAACAGAGTATTGTTGAAAGAGTTTCTGTGATACTGTGCCGCCAAGCCCCCACAATGTCGCTCCTATGATAACAAGAAGCAGTCCTGTTCTTCTCTTCGGTCTATTCATTTCCGCTCCCCCACTTATCTTTTATCCATTATATTAGGTAAACTAAACTTACCATAAACTGCTTTTTAAACAACAGGCTTTGTTCATTATTGCGTTAAACCGGTAGGAAAACCTAGAGAAGACCTTATATCGAATTCCACTTTAGCCTATTTATAAAGGTACAAGATAATTTGATTATTTGACTGCATAGAATGATATTCAACTATGGCTGATTGCCTATATAGGGAGGCTGATTCATGAGCCTTATTATGTGAACTCTCACTACTCATATGGTGACGGATATGAATATACTTCAGACTTATTGAACGCACCTCAAATACAGGAACAATATGCTGACCATGAAAGACAATTTATACCGCCTTTTGGACCTCCTGGACCACCTGGACCGCCCAGACCACCTTTTGGACCACCTGGACCTCCTGGGCAAGCTGGGACACCAGGCGCCCCAACCTCACCACCTCCAGCATTTACCCCCTCTCCACCAGCAGAGATTGGAGCATTTGCAGTTGACCCGGGAGCGATTCGTCGATGTTTGTTTAGGTACACTTACGTATGGCTAACGAATCGACAGCAGTTTTGGTTCTACCCGGTGTTTGTAGGAAGAACGTCTGTTGCAGGGTATCGCTGGACCGGATTCTTCTGGGTTTATTTTGGAATAGACTTAAGACGGATATCTTCATTTCAATGTGTCTAAATGAATTACTGGATGCGAACAGAGGGATTTTTTGAATATCCCTCTGTTTTTTCTAGAGTCCTTTTCCCACTATGCTTTTTTCCCACCTTCAACCTGAATCACAATACTAAAATTCAGGACTGGCGCTGCTTTTTTCATTTTTGTTTTTACATAAGGATGGCAGGGGTACAATATGAGTAACTTACTTAAAAAAAGGAGAAGGAGCAATGAGCACCAAAAAAATGAACGAGTCACGCGTCGTAAAGACCGACTTGGTCCTCCCAAACGATACGAACAATCATAATACTCTTTTCGGCGGAGTATTAATGAAGCACATTGACGGAGTAGCTGCGATTTCTGCCAGACGTCACTGTCGAATGGAAGTTGTCACGGCTTCCACAGATTCCGTTGACTTTTTGGAACCCATTAAACCGAGTGATTCCGTGTGTTTGGAGGCATTTGTCACCTGGACAGGAAGAAGCTCTTTGGAAGTTTTCGTAAAAGTTATTGCAGAGGACTTGCTGGCAGGAGACCGGCGTATCGCCGCCACAGCCTTTTTTAACTTTTGTAGGCTTGGATGAAACCGGAAAACCGTCTGCAGTGCCCCAGGTTACACCTGGGACCGATGAAGAGAAAAAGCTTCATGAAATGGGAGAGGAACGAGCAAACGTGAGAAAAGAAAGGCGCAAAAAAAGCAAGGAGCTGGCTTCCTTTCTCACTTTAAGAAAACCGTGGGAATAAAAAGCTTTGACCCATAAAATAGTTATAACAGTTACAGAGACAATGGCTTTCTCTTATTGATCAGGCCTTCTTCTTAAAAAATAAGCTGCAGCAAAGCTAATCCCAACAAGATTAAGAATGACCATTATAATATTATAAGCAGTGATGTCTCCCCCAATCAGGGCAAACAAATAACGTATTAAATTAAAAAAATAATGATAGCAAGAATGATATATAAAACTTTAGATTTAATAGTCGCTTCTCCTTTCATGAGGGTTTTACAAAAAAGATTAATATGTATCCTATATAATTACACTTCTCTCCGTCGTTGGGCAAGATAATAATTATAAATGGTTTACTAAATTATTAATAGTAATTCTTATTTCATTACTAAAAGCAAAGAACATGAGTAGCGAAATTACAATGAGTAGACTTACATCATAATTACTTTTTTTCTTTCTTAGGTTCTTTCATGTTTGTTTCCCTCCTACCCTTTATCGTATCAAAATAAGGTCATAAAAAAGTACTTACATCAAATTCATGTAAGTACTTTCAGATTGTAAAGTAACCCGTTTCTTATCACCCTGTCAGCATCTGCTGTCACACTATTTTAGAATCATCTTTACCTCTACTTCTTTAATCTCGTAAGACTCTTTAATTCCCATTTCCTTTGCCATACTTTGGGCTTGTTCTTTTAAGAAAAACATTCTTGCTTCATCAAGAGTGTTTGTGCGGCCTGCCTCGGTTACTTCCCCTACGATCGACAGCAGCCCGTAAAATTCCCCATGTCTCAAAAACATTCCATCCTTAAATTGAATCACATACTTGGAACCTTGCTTCCCCATCGAACTCCCCCTTTAATTTACTATTCTGAAAAATACTGACGTACTTTTACTGCAAGCAAACCGTTTCCTATTCTTTTTATTTTACACCAAAAAAATAACAATACATACAGGAAACAGATTTTTCCATAGGATAAAAAGAAGTAATTGGAAACTAGGTTGTGTTAAGAAGCTAGCATTAAGGACAAAGAAACCCGAACCATTTATTACAGTGGTTCGGGTTGTCTCTAATGCTGTTCATAAAGGAAGCAATTGTCACCTCCTTCACTAAGACCCATTGAAGACATCCGGTAAAGCTAAATAATATTATTATCCCTTTATCTTTTTGGAGGTATATCTTTCATACTTCTTACTTTAATGATGCCCTTCTTGGTGTGATTCATTATTTTGTCTAGGTAATGTCTCGCTGTCTTCTTCCGAAAGTGAGCCAACAATAAATTGTTTAGTCGGCATCACCTTAGATTCACTCGTATTTGCCTCTATCTTTACAAAGTATAGACCTTCCTCTCTAATCCTCGTCTTCATACTATAGAGGCCATTACCTTCATAGTTGGATTGATAGGAATGCTTTTGTTCTCTTTCTCCATTCTTCCAAATAAAAAATTCTATGTCTTCCACTTCTGGTACATGCCCATCAAATTGTGTAACCAGAGCTTGAACGCCAAATACTTCATTCGCATCTATATCATCCGGTAAATCTATTTCTATTTCCAATACATTTTCTTGTCTATAAAGCTCTTCTGTACCCTCATTTAGTGAACAGCCTATAAGCACCAGAGAATACACAGTTACTAAAAGCCACAGAAGAATTTTCTTTTCCATGTTATCACCTTACGCATTAAAAAATTTCTTCAATCTATCTATCCTCTTTATAATAAGCCAATCAATAAGCAAGGCAGCAGCAAGGGATAAGCCAAATAAAGGGAAAATCATACCCATTCCTATCATTGCCACAATAAACCATCTTGCCATAATTCTTTCAGGTGGTTTAGGAGCACCTATATGATTTTTAGGTTTTCTTTTCCACCACAATATTCCGCCACTTACGACAACCCCGCTTATTCCTAAAGAAAGCAGTAATAATATAATTTGATTAATTAGACCATATTCAAGGCCTTTATGAACGGTGATCCCCCAAGCCATCAGTTTGCCAATTGGCTCATAGTGATCATAACGATAATCAGCTAAAACTGCCCTGTATATTGATCAATATGTATGGTTGCTTCATCTTCTGCTTTAGGTGGAAACGCTGATAATGTATAAACTCCTTCTTTTGAGGATGGATAGATCACTTCATAGGTTGGATGGATATTCATTTCATTTGCCGTTCGAACGACATCATCTATGGAAACGGGAACATATCCATTCATATCTGAAGCAGGAACTGGTAAATTTTGAGCTGCCCATGGGACATCAGCTACCTCTTTTGTTTTAACATTACTTTCTGGAGGACTTCCTACCCAAACAGACGGCGGATATCCCACTCCACTATTTGTTGCCAGATTTTGAGCCATCGTTCCCCAAAGCCCTGTCCATAATAAGCCAGTTAGAATTAAAAATACTAAACCACCTGATATCCAAAAACCAGGTACAACGTGCAAATCTCTGATTACTATTTTCTTTCCTTTTCTTACCCTTGGGATGAGTACCCCGAATAAAGTGTTCTTATTTTTAGGCAGCCACATAAACATTCCAGTTAAAATTAAAACCAGGGTCCAGCATGCTGCCAGCTCTACCAAGCGGTCTCCAAATGTCCCTAACATAAATTCACCATGTAAATCCTTAATAATAGTGGAGAACCTCTGGTGCTCAGGCTGCTCTCCTATAACAGACCCGTTGTATGGATTTACGAATACAATCAGGTTTTCATCCTGTAATGAAATATGTACTTCTGCAGAACGTTCTTCAACCTCACCTGGGCGATATCTTGTAATATTTGCATCTGCATAATGGTTTAACACTGAGTCGATTTGTTCTGATGGTGCTATACTTTCGCCCTCTGCTTCGACCTGGTAATAATCTGCATACAATCTCTCTTCTATTTGTGGAGTAAATAAATAAATGATTCCGGAAATAGTTAGTAAGAAAAGTAACGGTGCAATAATTAGTCCAGCGAAGAAATGCCATCTCCACATGGTGATATAAAACGATTTTGCCTTTCTCTTATTCATATTTTAATCCTGCTTTCTACTAAATAAAAGCTAGTTTCTAAATCTCCGTCTAAGAATCTTCAAAACTCACATTCTACATTATATCACGGTAAATTTTAAGGAATTCACAGGTAAAATAAGTCTCTTTAACGTCCCCTTTCATGCCATGTACGGAGGGTGGTTCGTAATTCCTGTAAGAAAAACCACTCTACATTCTTTACAAAATCTTAACCGTAGAGATTTTTGTTTTTTGTTACAATATCATTAAACGATATCGGTAATTGATTAGAAAGGAGATAAAATGCTAAGAGATTTTTCCTAGGAACCATTAAGATTCATATGTTATATCACGCTTCAAAAGAGCCCATATATGGTTCTTACATGATCGAAGAACTGAAAAACCATGGTTATGATATCAGTCCCGGGACGATTTATCCTACTCTTCACCAGCTTGAAGAAAAGGGTTATTTAAACAAGGAAGAAAAAAGTGGTCAGCGGAAGAATTCGAAAGTACTACACCACCACAGAAAGTGGTAACAACTTACTTGAAGAGGCAAAGAAACAAATTAGAGAGCTGGCAGAAGAAGTCCTCTATGAAAACAAGGAGTGAAATAAGATGGAGAAACAAAAACGAGGAACACTGCTGGAAATTTTAGGAGTCTCCACCAGGTTAGGCTTCACTTCCTTTGGCGGTCCTATTGCACACTTGGCTATTTTCATGATGAATATGTCAAGCGAAGAAAATGGTTGGACGAGAAAGCCTACGCTGACTTAGTTGCACTTTCCCAATTTATCCCAGGTCCTGCCAGCAGCCAGGTTGGAATCGGGATTGGGGTAATGCGTGGGGGCTTGGCTGGTGGAATTGTATCCTTTCTTGGCTTCACTCTTCCTCAGTTATTGCCCTTGTCCTCTTTGCCTTTCTGTTGCAAGGGTTTGATATAGGAAATGCCGGCTGGATTAATGGCCTGAAGATCGTTGCTGTTGCGGTGGTCGCTCACGCCATATTAGGGATGGGGCAGAAGCTGGCTCCCGACCGAGAAAGAGCAACCATTGCTATAGGTACGCTCATCCTTGTCCTCCTCTGGCAAACCGTATACAGTCAAGTTGCTCTAATCTTGTTAGCTGCTGTCATCGGTTTATGGCTATACCGAGGAACAGAGAAAAAAGATGTTGAAGACATGCCTATTCCACTTACATACCGTTTTGCGTCCATTTGTTTAGGATTGTTTTTTGGATTACTCATCCTTTTGCCTATCCTTCGTCAAATATTTTCCTTTCAGTGGCTTGTCTTATTTGACAGCTTTTACAGAGCCGGGGCTCTTGTATTTGGCGGAGGCCACGTTGTACTCCCCCTTCTTGAAAGAGAGGTAGTGCCTGCAGGATTAGTAGGCGAAGAAGCGTTCTTAGCAGGGTACGGGGCTGCCCAGGCAGTACCTGGACCCCTGTTTACCTTTGCTTCCTATTTAGGTGCAATATCTGATGGCTGGATGGGGGCAATGGTGGCAACAGCCGGCATTTTCCTGCCCGCCTTCTTACTCATTCTTGGGACGCTTCCCTTCTGGAATGTCTTGAGGCAGAATCGAAGAATTCAAGGGGCGTTGTACGGGGTCAATGCAGCTGTTGTCGGTATTCTTGCAGCAGCTTTATACCATCCTATCTTTACTACC
The DNA here is from genome assembly GCF_001310615.1 of Thalassobacillus sp. C254. Classification (NCBI taxonomy): domain Bacteria; kingdom Bacillati; phylum Bacillota; class Bacilli; order Caryophanales; family Bacillaceae; genus Thalassobacillus; species Thalassobacillus sp. C254. Next base: position 275,148 of record NZ_BAXQ01000003.1, read on the forward strand.
GCCATTCAATCCTCTGTGGACTTTGCCTTAGCCATTGGTTTATTTGGCCTGCTTGTCTTCTGGAAGCTTCCGGCCTGGATGATTGTGATCATAGGAGCAGCAGGAGGTACAATGATTCAGTTAATGTTTTAATAAAAAGTTGTAAAGAAAGGGAACCTCCTCTTTAGTAGATTCCCTTTCTTTTGGAACTACCGCTGCCCACTATTTCCAAAAAACAATTTGAAAACCACTTTGCTTTGTCATTTATACTAGTACAGACATTGTTACTTCTCCCTTTTTTCCTCCCAAAGCCGTAGACGTTCTTCATGACTGACCTCTTTATGTACTTGGTGCAGCATCCAAATATAACCAAAAGTGTCCATGAATATGGCGTTTGATACCCCGTAGTCAGAAATCTCAGTCACGGGCTGCACCTCTGTACACCCTAAATCCATCGCCTTTGCATAGGTTTCCTTAATGTCCGGGACAGTCACATTCACCCAACTAGTTTTAGGATCGTCAGGTGTGGGTGCGATCAAATGGAATTCTGGATTTTCATCTAACATATGAAATTGAACGTCGTATAGGATAAAAACGGCCTCATTTTCACCACGAGGGAAGTTTGAAACCTCCACCCGCTTGACGTCAAATATACTTTCGTATAACTCCAATGCTTTTAAGCTGTCTTTGACAACCATATTAATTTCTACACCAACCATCGTAAACACACTCCTTTGTCCAACTTAATAAATATCCTGTACATCACTATGCTTTCCAGTTTTAAAAATTCCATTTGAAAAAATATGGTAATATAAACTTACTAATTGATGCTTACCGAGGCAAGCATTTCAAGGCAAAGCCGCCAGTGAAAGTATAAAATCTTTTGTATTTTTAGTAGGAAGCCTTACAATTACGAGATTGTTCTATTGTCCATCCTTCCTTTCAAAGGCCCTTAAACCACTCCATCCCTCTTTAAAAATCTTCGTCTCTTCAAATACCTGCAAAGGATATGTAACACAACTTTACCTAAGGAGGTGAAAACATGAGTGAGGTGCAAAAATATTAAATAATATTTTTATGTGCGGCGAGTCAGATGTTATAGAGATAGCTAATCAAGAAGATATCAAATATATTGTAGACCTTCGGGTTGAAGCAACAAAAAGCATTATCCAAGACCCTCAAGTGATTTGGGCTCACTTCCCCCTTGAGGATGGCAAAGAAAACCAAGTAGAGATGCTAAAACAAGCAATTGATTTTGTAAGCCATGCTTATGAACAGGGAAAACAGGTGATTCTTCATTGACGCGGAGGAAAAAGCCGCACTGGCAGTGTGGCCGTAGGTGTACTATTAAAACTAGGCATAGCAAATTCTATTGAAGAAGGAGAAGAAATGGTAAAACAGGTTCGTCCTCAAGTCTCTCTTCATAAAGAGTTTAAAAAAGACTTACAAAAACTCTATAACTTATAACATAAACGAAGATCAACCTCACCAGTTGATCTTTTTTCCTTTCGATTTCTTTTTCCTTTTCAGCAAAACCGTAATACATTTTGAAGTATTGGAATGTCTGACGGAAACGGTATTAAAAAACTGACTCAATAACGATGTATCTTTGAGTCAGTTTCTTCGTTCTCAATATAATGTAGTCAGTGTAACGGTGACTATGCCATCAAAAAGAAAAATCTTCCCTTCCTTTTAAAAAGCGGGACATAGACATGTACCTTATCTATGTCCCGCTCCTTTTGCTTTACAAATACATGAGTAAAGAAGTTGCAATAGTAAAGTAAATAAGCAAGCCTAAAATATCGTTGACCGTCGTAACAAAAGGTCCTGAGGCAATGGCAGGATCTAATTTCAGTTTGTTAATAATAAGGGGAAACAAAGCTCCAGTGACGGTAGCAATACTTAAAGATAAAAAGATGGATACGGCTACGACACCCGCTAAAACCAAATTCCCGTACAGTATGGTAATCAACCCGACAAGGACAATAGCACACGATAAACCTATTAATACTCCCGTAGAAAATTCTCTTCGGATGGTCTGCCATAGTCCTTTCTTTTCAAAGGATCCTGTAGCAAGGCTTCGAACAACAACAGCAAGTGACTGTGTTCCCGTGTTTCCAGCAGAGTCCATAATGAGTGGAATAAATGCTGCCAGAATAACAATCTCTTCTAACGTTCCTTCAAACTGATCAATCACACCTGCCGTAATCATCCCAAAAACATCAACAAAATAATCCAGGGTGCCCTTTTTTTGCTGCTTCAAAAGCAGAGAGATTGACATCAGTTGCTCCTCTCGTGGCGGAGATTTCACCGATGTCTTCTGTGACTTCTTCCTCGATAATGTCGATCACATCATCGACTGTCACAATACCAACCAGGCACCATCGTCAGTTACGACAGGAGCTGCAAGCAAGTCGTACCTTTGGATAAGCCGCGCTACTTCCTCCTGGTCAGTGGTGACTTTCGTTGAAACGACCCTTGTTCCCATAATATTCTCCACTTTTTCCTCTGTAGGAGAGACAATAAGGTCTCGCAAAGACACTACGCCAACCAGCTGATCTTCCTGATTGGTAACATATAAATAGTATACCGTCTCTGCATCTGGCCCTTCCTTTCGTAAAAACTCAATAACATCGCTTACTCGATTATCGGCTTTTACCGCCAGAAACTCTTTTGTCATGATAGCTCCAGCGGTTTCTTCAGGGTAAGAAAGAAGCTCTTTGGCGTCAGCTGCTTCTTCCTTATCCATTGCAGTTAAGATAGACAAGCGCTTTTCTTCAGGCAGTTCTCCAAGAAAGTCGGCAACATCATCTGAATACATGTCGTTCAGCATATCAGCGATGTAATTATCATCTAATTCGCGACTCACCCATTCCTGTTCAACAAACTCCATCCCCTGAAATATTTCGGCAAACTCTTGAGGATGTAGATAAGCATATAGTCGTTTTCTTTCTGTCTGATTTAATGTGTGAAAGATACTTAACTGGTCTGTTGGATGAAGCTCCAAAAATTGATCCCGAAATTGAGCTTCATCTTCTTTTTGTAACAAGTCAATCACATGTTCTGCGTATTCTTGACGAGAACGTGAATCAAGCTTTTTCATGCCATGCCCCCTAACTTCTTTTTTACTCCCTGACCAACCAGCGAAATGAAAAAAAGTACTTTGTATTTTTATTGTTCCTTCCCTACTCGACCTCTAAACTATCACTTTCTTTCATTACTAACCTCCTTTTCTTAGAATAAAAAAACGTCCTCCACAAAAAGAGGACGCTAAGTGCGCACGATACAACATGATCAGACCCTCCATTCGTAGAGCTTTAGCACTGTGCGGCATAGGATTATCATCCAGCTGCATTAGAAAGGGCCTTATGTCGACCGTTCCAGTTGACCCATTGGCGTCTTTGGACGTTTTTGGGCAGCAGCATATCTCCAGCACAGGAGCCTCACCTAACGAGGTTTATTTTGTTTTTGGAAATACCTTATGTGTCATATGCAGTGTAATAAAAAAGACAAAATGATGTCAACCTGTATTTTGAATATTGATTCTTTTAATTATTTTTTCCTATTCGTTTCGAATAAATAAACGTTTCAGGTAACCAGATTCAATTTCCTACTCCCTCTTACACTTAATAAAACAGCTAAAAGCAGAGCCGGCAACAGTAATTCATAATAGCTGATCATTCCCTCCTGATACGGCGCTAACAGAATGGAGATTATAAGCAAAAGAGCTACAACGATCGCTGACGATTTTACTAAAAGACCTACTATTAAAGTCGCCCCTACAATAATTTCAATAATTCCGGTCAAGTTTCCTAAAAACACAGGAATGCCTGCTTCTTCAAAGGTTTGATTGGCCTGGGAAATATCGGTCACTTTAATTATTCCATGAAGAGCTATAAATCCCCCAAGCAATATACGCAGCAAAAAAGGATCCATTCTGTCCCTTGTTCAATCAGTCTTTTCATTTTTGGTCCCCCATTTCTCTACGTCCTATTCTAATAAACAAGACAGCTATAAAGGGAGGTGTTTCATTGAAAAATTTGTGACATATTCCTTAATACTTTTTATTGCTTTAAACATATGCACCTTTACTTCCTGTATTTCCCTCACACCCTCTAACATTCTTCTTTTTCTGTTGAGAATGTTGTGTAATCACTCGAAGCATTTTTACAAAGTCATAATAGATAACTACAAAGCAATAGGGAAGAAAATAAGTAAGCAGGGTTTTATAAATATTCCAGCCGTTTTTATACAGGAGTTTCCCTGCCATAAGAGCAGCTATTTCTGCCGTCGCAGACAAAAGTGTAAACAATGTGATCCATATCATCCTAGGCCATGCCCTTTTTTGCGCGCAATATATCATGAAACTGGCCACTACTGGAAAATAACCAAGGTTCAACGGATAAATCGTACGATACTGTTTTTCTTTAATTCGTGGCTTTAAGAGCCAGTACCGAGTTCCTTTTGTGTTGATCACAAAAGCAATCAATACACATAAGGGGATGGTAGTGGTCACCAGGTACTTGTCTTTCTGATAAAGGTAGCCACCAAACACCCAAGGAAGCAGAAAACCAAATAGTATGTTAACTGCCATATTATCATCACCTCTCTTCTCATGATTTACCAATGAAAAAGAGACGATGTATTCTTATGAGAATATCAATTTAGAATTTTTTTATTATCCTTTGTATTTCTTGTAATACGTCTGATTAATTGAGCAGCTTCCCCGCCCCCCAGGATAAACACTTTCTCTCCATAAATTATTTTTCCTTAACTCAAAAAAGATGTTGACTGTCATTTAGAGATGATGTACCTTAAACATTGTGTTCAAAAGAGAATATCTTCGTTAGGTGAGGCTCCTGTGTTGGAGATATGCTGCTGCCCAGAAATGTCCAAAGACGCCAATGGGTTGAACAGAGGTCATCGAGATAAGGTGGCATCTAATGCAGTTGGATGAATCCTATCCGCACAGTGTCAAAGCTCTACGAATGGAGAAAACAGATGACCGTGCTTCTTTTGAAAGAAACCAGCGAGCTTCTTTGTGTTGACAAAAACACCTTCATTCGTGAAGGTGTTTTTTATGCACTGTTAGGAAATTTTATCAAAGAAAGGATGGTGGTGGATGAAATGGAAGATCCTTCATCGAGTTGTATCATAAATCATTTGACAATAAATCGAAGACAGACATGGTTACGCGCACACTGCCACCTTTCATATGTCAAACAAAGGTGGCCATGAACTACATACTTAGGAGGTAATTTTCATGGCTCGTACAGAATCAGATCTACAAGCTCAAAAAGAAATGACTCTTTTTCATGAAGCAGAAAGGAAAAAGAGTAATATATTAGTAAACGGAAGCATGTTGCAGATTTGGAAATCAAGACTCCCTTATTTAATTATTACGTTGATTGGCGGTATGACAGCGGGCGCCGTTATCGGGGCATTTGAGGATGCCTTAGAAGCTGTTGTACTGCTCGCCATCTTTATTCCTGTCATCATGGATATGGGCGGGAATGCAGGCACACAATCCTCCACGATTTTCACCCGAGCTTTTGTGTTGGGACAAATTGACTTTAAAAAATATCGCAAACATCTGGCAAAAGAAACGTTAGTGGGTGCTTCCATGGGGGCTCTCTTAGGGACGGCAGCATTCTTCATCGCCATGCTGTGGCAAGGAATACCTGAATTAGGATTAGTGGTAGGATTATCTTTATTCTTTACCGTGACAATTGCGACGGCCTTAGGTTTTTTGATTCCATTCCTTCTCATTAAGCTTGGACTGGATCAAGCAGCTGGTTCCGATCCATTTATCACAACAATTAAAGACATTTCTGGTCTTTTAATCTACTTTACTCTCGCTCAACAGCTTTTGTCTCATATGATGTAAGAAAATTAAATATTACTTCGTTAGGTGAGGCTCCTGTAATGGAGATACGCTGCTGCCCAGAAATGTCCAAAGACGCCAATGGGTCAACTGAAACGGTCGACATAAGGCCCTTTCTAATGCAGCTGGATAAAAGTCCTATGCCATACAGTGCTAAAGCTCTACGAATGAAGGAACAAGACAAAATCATCCCAAAAAACATGACAGCCGCCTTCCTTCCAAAGAAAGGCGGCTTTTTATCTTTACGAGATGAACAATTTTGTAGGAAAGCAGGTGGTGAAAATGGAACTGCTCATCAAACTGAGCCTTGCCCTATTATTCGGTCTTTTAATTGGGATTGACCGTCAGTTAAAACATAAGCCATTGGGATTGAAAACAAGCATGGTTATTTGTGTAGCTAGCTGTTTAATTACCATTACCTCCATCGAAGCAGCATACAATTTCCCTAAAATGGAACATATGATGATGGATCCTATGCGTCTGGCTGCTCAAATTGTAAGTGGGGTCGGCTTCTTAGGAGCTGGAGTCATTTTACGTAGGAACAATGATGTGATCTCCGGGCTAACCACAGCTGCGATGATTTGGGCTGCTTCTGCCCTGGGAATTGCCGTTGGTGCAGGTTTTTTTCTAGAAGCAAGCTACGCTGTTGTATTGTTAATTCTTTCAGTAAACGTTCTGCCCGCCCTGGTGAAAAGATTTGGCCCTCTGGCTCTAAGTCAGCGTGATGTAGCAGTAAAAATCGTCATGGAGCCAAACCTTAAAATGACAGAGCTACTAGAATCTATCGAAAGAAGATCTCATACATTAAAGGAAAAAAAGAACTTTGATATAAACATTCGTAATATTAAATTAAAAGATTTAGAGAATGGAAATCAACAAATAGATTTAACAATATCTGCCCCTGAGAAGCAATACACAACAGAGATTTATTATTTAATAAAAAAAATTGATCACGTTCTTACCGTTGATGTGGAGCATTTATAAAAAATATCAGTAAGGAGGGGTGCACTTATGTTGAAATTAAACTTCAAAAATAGAGAAGAGTATACTTTCTATCTCCATCTTTATTTAAAACAAGGGGAAAAAGAAAAATTCCGCCATGATTTTTTGGCTCTGCATCCTACTGATCAAAGTGAAATCCTATTTGAGTACAATGAACCAAAACGAAAACAGGCATTTCAATATCTCTCTTCAAAAGAGCTGGCAGAAATCTTTCAAGAATTAGAGCCTAGTCAGCAGAAACAAATGGTCTCTGAATTAAGTGAGGAAAATGCTTTAGAAGTTTTTGATGACTTGGCAGCTGACGACATCACGGATTTCTTTTCTGAAATTCCTGAGCACATCGCTACGTACTACTTAAATCAAATGGAACAGGAAGATGCCAATAATATTAAGCATCTCCTTTCTTATGATGAAAGAACAGCAGGTTCCATTATGACTACTGAATTTATTACGTTACAGGAAGAGGAAACAGTTTCACAAACCCTCGAAAGACTCAGCCGAGAAGGAAAAACAGCAGAAACAATCTATTATTTGTATATAGTAAACAAAAACAATGAACTGTTAGGCGTTGTATCGTTACGTGATGTAATTACTTCTGCTCCTAACCTAAAGGTTGCAGAGATTATGAAAGAACAGTTTGTTTCTGTCCACCCTTTCGCTGATCAGGAAGAAGTCAGTCAAATCATTCATGAGTATGATTTTCTCGCTGTTCCTGTGGTGAATGATGCCCGGCAGATCATGGGAATTGTAACGATTGATGATATCCTCGATATTGTAGAAGAAGAAACAACAGAAGACATTGGTGAGATGTCAGCAGTAAAAGGCGCGATTGACCTTGACGTCACCGCCTTTCACTCAGCTATGAAACGATTGCCCTGGCTACTCTTGTTAATGGTTCTTGGAATGGCTACCGCTGGACTGATTGGAACCTTTGAAGAAACGCTTGCACAACTAGCTGTACTTGCTGTATTCATCCCTCTGATTGCGGATATGGGCGGAACTACAGGAACGCAGTCCCTTGCTGTTGTGGTAAGATTACTGGCTCTTGGAGAGATTGAGAAACATACTCTCCCTCGTTTAATGAAACGTGAACTTATAGCAGGATTGATCTTGGGGAGTGTATGTGGCTTTCTTGTCATGGGGATCGTTCAAATATTTGCCTTTGGCGACCTAACGCTTGCGTTAGTTGTCAGCTTGTCCCTTTTTGGTACCATTTTTATTTCCAACCTGACAGGTACCTTGATTCCCCTTGTCATTAACCGTTTGAAAATAGACCTACGGTAGCCTCTGGTCCTTTTATTACAACGATTAATGACATTATTGGATTGTTTATATACTTTACTCTCGCCGGAGCCTTGCTTCATACTTTATAAATGCTCACTGAATCCTGAATTTCCACACAGGAGAAGGTTCCTTATTTGGAATTCTACTTGTTATAAAAAAGATCCTAGAGTAATGGAGAAAACTACCTTTTATATGATTCTATTACCCTTAACACCCATGTGAATAGGAAGACGTTCTATCGTTCACATGGGTATTTTAAATTTAAAACCTGACATTGAGTGCCCCATTGTTATTTTAATTTTAAATGAAGATCCTTCCCGCAAACGAACCCCTTTAAAGAAAATGGAATATGCATTGTTTTAACTAATGTTTAATAAAAAAACTCACCCTTGATATGCTCCCCTAAAGGTAGATTAAACAAATGTTCTGTCCATCTTTAGGTTTTTTTTCGTCGAAACCCCCATCTGCCGCTCTTTCTCGCCCTTTTGTATTTAACATGCCATAAATAAAAAAGAAATAAATAACCTATTTTATTAGTCTCGCTGTAACAGTGATGTATTACACCTTTAACTGAAAAAGCAATTATATTAAGGCCATCCCCTAACTATTGCTCTAAGCATATTACTTCATGTTACATACATATATGTTAAAATAATATTAAGTAACATAGTTGAGGTGATCTCTGTGGAGTTTGTTGCGCCCATAAAAGATATTCGGAAAATTCGTTTAATGAAAAAGGTCATTAAAAAAATCCTCTAGAGATTATTTATTGTTTGTTATGGGGATAAATACTGGTTTTCGAATAGGAGAATTACTCGAATTAAAGGTTACTGATGTGATGGATGAAGAAGGAACCTTTCGGTTATTTTTAGAGTATGAAAACAAACAACAGCCTATTTACCTGAATGAACAGGTAAGGCGCGCTCTTAAGCTTCACTTTCAACAAAAAACACCCATATCTACTGATTATTTATTTCAATCCTCAAGAGGTCATGCTCCCATTACCAGACAGCAGGCGTACCGAATAATCAACGAAGCAGCAAAGCACGTGGGAGTTACAGAAAAAGTTGGAACTCATACGCTTCGAAAAACGTTTGGTTACCACGCTTATGTCAAGGGGATTGCTATTTCCTTGATTCAAAAACGATTTAACCAGGCAACACCGTCTGACACATTAAAATACATTGGCATTGACAAAACTGAACAGCAAAAAATAGATGTGAATTTATAATGGAGGCTAAACATGTTTTTGGAGGCATTTGGAACTGATGCATTTGTTTTAGTAGCTGCTTTGCTGTTAATTAGTGGAGTGTTAGTGGCCAAGTTCTCAAACCGCCTTGGACTTCCTGCACTTGTTCTCTTTATCCTTGTTGGTATGCTCATTGGGAGCGATGGGTTAGGTTTCATTTATTTTGATAACGCCGAAACCGCACAATTAATTGGGATCCTGGCTTTGGTTATCATCTTGTTCGAAGGGGGCCTTCAAACAAAGTGGTCCACCGTTCGGTCGGTTGCTGCTCCTTCTCTATTATTAGCTACGCTTGGCGTGTTGCTTACTTCCGCCATTGTTGGTTTAGCAGCGATGTTAATTTTTGATATCACTTGGTTTGAAGCCTTCCTGTTTGGGGCCATAGTCGGTTCTACCGATGCAGCTGCTGTATTTGCCACTTTAAAAGAACGAAACATTAAGGCAAAAATGGGAGCTACACTTGAAGCTGAATCCGGGACGAACGATCCCATGGCCGTTTTTCTTACACTTGGATTCATCGAGTTAATTCTTGCTGACGATATGAGTATCTTTATGCTTATCCCGAATTTCTTCTGGCAAATGGGAGTGGGGCTTGGACTAGGCTTTGCAATTGGAAAAATTGCTTCTTACTCGATAAACCGAATCAATTTGGAATCTAGTGGACTTTATCCGATTTTTTCAGTAGCTTTTGCCTTACTAACCTATAGTGTTACAGCCTTTATCGATGGCAGTGGATTTTTGGCAGTTTATGTGGCTGCGCTTGTGATTGGGAACTCGGAACTTACTTACCGCTATTCCATTTTTCAGTTTAACGAAGGATTTGCCTGGATGGCTCAAATTCTCATGTTTATCATCCTAGGTCTGTTAGCTTTCCCAGGTCAGCTATTCACCTTGGATGTTATGGCTGCAGGTTTATTCCTTTCTTTTATTTTGATGTTTGTCGCTCGTCCAGTTGCAGTATTTCTTTCTACCCTCGGAATGAAGTATACGCTAAAGGAAAAGACTTTTATCTCCTGGGCTGGCTTAAGAGGAGCCGTACCAATTGTACTTGCCACCTTCCCTGTTGTGGCAGGCCTTGAAAACAGTCAAGTGTTTTTCAATGTTGTCTTTTTCATTGTTCTGACATCTGCTCTCGTACAAGGTTCAACCATTTCACCTGTAGCTAAAAAGCTTAAGCTCACGGGTCCCAAAAAAGACACGCCTCATCACTCAATTGAATTAATTTCGATTGGGAAAGCCAACGCTGAAATGGTGCAATTTAAAACAAATGAAGACACAGCAATTGTAGGTCGAAAATTACACGAGATCCCATTTCCTCGCAAAGCAACAATAAGTGCGATTGTGAGAGATGAAACGCTGATTACACCTTATGGGGAAACAGAAATTCAAGCAGGTGATTTTCTATATATTTTAGTATCCCGAAAAGAAAAGGATGCGTTAAAAAAGCTCATTGAAAAGAAAAAGTGGAACACCAATAAGCGTAAAGAGAAAGCTAAATAAATGTAAAAGTATTAAATGTGAAAATGGAGGA
>NZ_BAXQ01000004.1:0-177348 GCF_001310615.1 Thalassobacillus sp. C254
GTTTATATATTTTAATTTAGTTCTATTCCCTAAAGGGCAGTGAAGGAGGCTTTTGTCAATGGTTGAAGAAATGAACAATGAAGGAAACGGTATGGCTGAATTTTCAGTAGGCAGTACTGTAACAGGAAAAGTAACGAAAGTAGAGGAAAAGCAGGCTTTCGTAGATGTAGGTTATAAAGTAGATGGAATTGTGCCAATCAGTGAACTTTCCAGCCTGCATGTAGAAAAAGTAAGTGACATCCTTAATGAAGGTGACGAAGTAGAACTGAAAGTTACCAAAATGGAGGATGATGAGCTTGTCTTATCACGTCGCGGGGCGCAAGCCGACAAGGCGTGGGACGAATTACAGGGGAAATTTGAGTCAGGTGAGATTATCGAAGCTGAGGTTGCTGAAGTAGTAAAGGGCGGATTAGTGGTAGATTTAGGAGTCCGTGGCTTCATTCCAGCTTCTTTGGTTGAACGTCATTTTGTTGAAGATTTCTCTGATTACAAAGGGAAAACACTTCGCCTCAAGGTAGTTGAAATCGATCCGAGTGAAAACAAGCTTATCCTATCACAGCGTGCTGTGTTAGATGATGAAGCAGCCAGTAAAAACAGCAGGTGTTAGAAGACCTGAAAATTGGCGACACTGTAGAAGGAACGGTTCAACGTCTGACAGACTTTGGTGCTTTTGTGGACATTGGCGGAGTTGACGGTCTAGTTCACATTTCACAAATGGCCCACCACCGGGTGGAATCCCCAGGAGAGATTGTGAAAGAAGGGGACAAAATTAACGTAAAAGTCCTTGCTGTTGATGCGGAAAGCGAACGAGTTTCTCTTTCCATCAAAGAAACTCTTCCTGGGCCTTGGACAACGATTGAAGGCCAAATTGAGCCTGGAGATGTAATTGAAGGCCAGGTTAAACGCCTTGTTTCCTTCGGTGCATTTGTAGAAGTAGCACCTGGCGTGGAAGGTCTTGTTCACATTTCCCAGATTGCCAACCGTCATATTGGAACACCTGGTGAAGTCCTTGAAGAAGGCCAGTCAGTAAAAGCAAAAGTCCTTGATATTAACCCGTCAGAACAGCGGATTTCTTTAAGCATACGAGAGCTTGAAGAGAAAGCCACTCCAGAGAAAAAGGTTCAGCAGGAATATGAAGCTCCTGAAGAAGATCATTCCGGTTTTTCTCTTGGAGATATGATTGGAGATCAGTTAAAAAAATATAAAAAATAAGGAGGCATAGAGAAGGTGACAAGAGCGAAACGTAAAGCAGACCACATCACGCACGCCTTATCCACTGGTTTTTCCGGTGGTAACGGTTTACATGACGTCCGTTTCGTTCATAATAGTTTACCCGAAACCTCCCTTATGGAAGTAGATATTTCTACAGCAATCGGCGAACTTACATTAAGTTCGCCGATTATTATTAACGCCATGACTGGGGGCGGAGGAAAGGAAACGGAAACGATAAACCGCAAGCTGGCACAAGCTGCCGCTGCTACAAATGCAGCTATGGCAGTAGGGTCACAAATGGCAGCTTTAAAAGACAAGGCGGTGGAGAATACATATACGGTTGTAAGAAAGGAAAACCCAAATGGGTGTATTTTCGCTAATCTTGGAAGCGAGGCGACGGTAGATCAGGCAAAGGCTGCCGTAGATATGCTGGAAGCAGATGCCCTGCAGATCCACTTAAATGTGATTCAGGAGCTCGTAATGCCAGAAGGGGACAGAGATTTTAAAGGAACCGTAGCTCGTATTTCTTCTATTTCTGAAAGGATAGGAGTACCTGTAATTGTTAAAGAAGTGGGATTTGGGATAGCAAAGGAAGCGGCCAAAGAACTTGCGGATGCAGGGGTTTCCATTATAGATGCAGGCGGCCAGGGAGGAACTAATTTTTCGACCATTGAAAACAAACGAAGAGAGATCCCGCTGGATTTCTTTGACAGCTGGGGGATTTCAACGGCAGCATCTATTGCAGAGATTGCTCAGTGCAAAGAAAAAGTGAGCATTATTGGTTCAGGGGGCATAAAGGATGGAGCAGATATTGCCAAAGTCATCGCACTCGGAGCTTCAGCAGCAGGCCTTGCCGGCAGTATGCTGAAAGTACTGAAAGAATCAGGTACCGATGGGGTCATATCATATATCGAGACTGCTGAGAGTCAATTACAAGCGGTTATGACTGCGTTAGGAACTCCTGACATTGACAGCCTGCAAAAAGCTCCTCTTGTGATCAGTGGGGAAACCGCTCACTGGCTAAGTGAAAGAGGCATTGCTACGGAAATCTACAGCCGCAGGTAGAGAAGGGGAAAAACCTTTCTCACTAAGAGGTTCTTGCTTTCCTGATTGTTAAAAGTAAGAGAAGAGGCGCCCTCAAAATCTTCATTTTTGAGAATACCTCTTCTTTTTTACTGGTTTTTGTCCAGGTCTCTTGTATATAAGCGAGGTTAGGATCGTAGCTTTCTGTCTATACTGGGCAATAAAAAGGAGTTTAGAATGGTTGGACTCTGGTTTTATTTGATAGGCTGGTTCTTGTGGATATGTCTTACATTTTTTCATAAAGAAACAAATGAACGATTATGGTGGTCTTCTGTTACCCTCCTTGGTATTATAGCTTCTTCGTTTCATGTTCAATGGGGGGACATAAATATAAATCTAGCATTTATTTTGTTGTTTACAGCAGGCTTTCTTTATGCCGGCAGGTGTAAAGGTTTTTCACTTTTCAGGGTGGCTGGAAACAGTTTGGCCTTACTTTTTTTATACGCAGCCCTTCGATTTATCGAATGGTATGATCCTGTTTTTTTCCTTTGGCATCTGACATTTGTACCCGCGGGTATTATGGCATTTTCTATTATACTACTGCTCCAAAGGCAAAAGGAAAGGGTTGCCGCAACCTTTCTTATATTTTTTCCGGGAGAGGTGGTAGCATCTATGGTCTTATCTTCTTTAACGGAAGGAATGTTTATTGCGCCTCCTATTTTTTTTGATAAATGGGCAGCGGCTGTTTTTATTATTTATTTATGGGGCTGCTTAGAAGAAGGACTCTACCAGGTGTCCAAGAGGCAGTCTTTTCCTTCAAAGAACTTGTCGAAGAGAATATCACTCTGATAGAATAAGAAAGCTGATGTTCCCTTCTTCCAGAGAAAAGAAGGGTTTTCTTCTGTGGAGAATACAGGTATAGTGTATGCAGATGTTGCATGGAAGAAACTGAGAAGCTGACACAAAGCTCTTCTGAAAGCGGATAAACAGCAACAAGAATATGGAATAAGAAGTGGAAAGAAAGGTTGGGAAAACATGGCCAAGCCGGTAGTAGCCATTGTAGGACGCCCTAATGTTGGGAAGTCGACTATTTTTAATCGTGTAGTAGGTGAAAGAATTGCCATCGTAGAAGACGTTCCTGGAGTAACAAGGGATCGTATCTACAGTAAAGCTGAATGGCTTAATAAGGAATTTAATTTAATTGATACAGGCGGTATTGAGATTGGGGACGAGCCGTTGTTAACTCAAATGAGAGAGCAGGCTCAAATCGCAATCGATGAAGCTGATGTTATCGTTTTTATGGTAAATGGCAGAGAAGGAGTTACAGGAGCTGATGAAGAAGTAGCCAATCTCCTTTTCCGTACGAAAAACCTGTCATTATCGGTGTAAATAAGATTGATAATCCTGACATGATGGATAAAATTTATGAATTTTATTCTCTTGGCATCGGAGAGCCTATAGCTATTTCAGGCTCACATGGCCTAGGTCTTGGTGACCTGCTCGATGAGGTGGTTAATCAATTTCCTGAGGAAGAAGAAGACGAGTATGAGGAAGATACAATCAGAGTGTCTGTCATTGGACGTCCCAACGTAGGTAAATCCTCTCTTGTAAACGCCGTATTGGGAGAAGAGCGTGTTATTGTCAGCAATATTGCTGGTACAACAAGAGATGCCGTCGATACACCGTTTGAAAAAGACGACCAAAAATATGTACTCATTGATACAGCAGGGATGAGAAAACGAGGAAAAGTATATGAAAGCACAGAAAAGTATAGTGTGCTCCGAGCTTTAAGAGCTATCGAACGTTCTGATGTGGTTTTAATAGTGATCGATGGGGAACAGGGGATCATTGAACAAGACAAAAAAATTGCAGGCTATGCCCACGAAGCAGGGCGGGCAGTCATTATGGTCGTAAATAAATGGGACGCCGTAGAAAAAGATGACAAAACAATGGCTTTGTTTACTGAAAATATACGAGAGCAATTCTTATTTCTTTCCTATGCCCCAATCCTCTTTTTGTCAGCAAAGACGAAGCAGCGCCTTCAGCACTTGCTTCCTTTAGTTAACAATGTAGCGGACAATCATAACCAGCGAATTCCAACTCACGTATTAAATGATGTGATTATGGATGCTGTGGCAATGAACCCAACACCAACAGATCATGGAAAAAGGCTAAGAATCAATTATGTCACACAAGTAACGGTAGCGCCTCCTACGTTTGTTCTTTTTGTGAATGATCCTGAACTTCTGCATTTTTCGTATAAGAGGTTTTTAGAAAACCGGCTGAGAGAGGCATTTCACTTTGAAGGAACGCCGTTGCGAATTATTGCGAGGAAAAAGAATGAATAACTGAAGATAAAGTGTTCCTAGGGGGAGGAAAATAGTATGGAAACGATTGTATCAGTCCTTTTGGCATACCTTATCGGCTCCATCAGCTTTAGCTACGTCATAGCAAAAAGAATTAAAAAAATTGATATCCGCCAGCATGGAAGCGGGAATGCCGGTGCTACCAATACACTTAGGGTACTTGGTACAGGCCCTGCGGTCCTGGTGCTGGCGTTAGATATTTTTAAAGGGGTTGCTGCTGTAGTTATTGCTCGTTACCTGGAGCTGCCGAGGTGCTGCCAGCTTTCACCGTGATTGGAGAGATGGAGGGAGTGGCTCCTGCCCTTGCAGGCCTGGCTGCTATCCTTGGTCATAATTGGCCGATTTATTACGGCTTTAAAGGAGGAAAAGGAGTAGCCACCACTATAGGGGTTGTAGCCAGCCTTGTTTTCTTTCCTGCTGTATATGTCGGTGTGATCGCTATATTGTCTATTATTATTACACGTTACGTTTCACTGGGTTCTCTTATTTTTGCTGCCCTGACTCCCCTTGCTGTCTTTTTGACGCTGGAGCATTATGATCATCCTATGCCTTATTTTTATTTCACAATAGTTGTTGGTCTTCTTTCTATTTGGCGTCATCGTACTAATTTAGAACGGCTTGCAAAGGGCACCGAAAGTAAAATTGGCGCAAAAACAAAATAGTAATGATACATATAGGGTATAGAGGTGTGAGGGAAAGGAGTGAGGGATGTGAAAGAAAAAGTAGCAGTGATTGGAGCAGGGAGCTGGGGAACAGCCCTTGCTATGGTCCTTGCTGATAATGGACATGACGTCAGGCTTTGGGCCCGGCGCAAAGAGCAGGTAGAGGAAATGAATAAGGAACATACCAATACGAGGTATCTTCCCGGACGGGTGCTTCCTGAAAATATTAAAGGGTATCATGATTTGAAGGAAGCAGTATCTGGGGTATCCTTTGTACTGCTTGTCGTCCCGACAAAAGCAATCAGGGAAACTCTTCAGCATATGAAGCCCTATCTTAATTCCGAACCTGTGCTTATCCATGCAAGTAAAGGAATTGAGCCAGACACTTTAAAAAGAATTTCCGAAATGATTGAAGATGAAGTAGAGGATAACCTGATCGCCTCTACCGTCGTGTTGTCAGGACCAAGTCATGCGGAAGAAGTATGTGAGAGGCAGCCTACAAGCGTTACGGTTTCATCTTTGGACGCACAAAGCGCTAAACAGGCTCAGGACCTCTTTATGAACAAGCATTTTCGTGTCTATACGAACCTTGACCTGATCGGGGTAGAGTTGGGGGGAGCCTTGAAAAACATTATTGCATTAGGTGTCGGTTTAACTGACGGCCTGGAATATGGGGATAATGCCAAGGCAGCTTTAATGACACGAGGCCTGGCTGAAATTGCACGGCTTGGTATTAAACTGGGAGCAAATCCGATGACTTTCGCCGGACTGTCAGGGCTCGGTGACTTAATTGTTACCTGTACAAGCACCCACAGCCGAAACTGGCGGCTGGTAATATGCTTGGAAAAGGCATGGATCTAAACCAGGTACTTAAAGAAATGGGAATGGTTGTCGAAGGAGTGCGAACGACTCAAGCTGCTTATCAGCTTGCTGAGAGAGAAAATGTAGAGATGCCAATTACAGAAGCACTATATGACGTTTTATTTAATGACCGCCTTCCTGAAGAAGCCGTTGAAAGGCTGATGGGCCGTGTGAAAAAACATGAAGTCGAAAACCTTTCTTTTCTTCTGGGACCGGATTTTCAAGATGGTTATTCAGAAAAAACTTCTCCTCCGAGAAGCGAAGACATCTAGCACAGTTTCCTCCCTTTTGCATAAGATACCTTGAGCAAGAAACGAAAGGGAGGCATAAATGTGAGTGGTAAGGATGGCTTTTTTGATAATATAGAACGAAAAACAAATGTTAAACAGGAAGATTTATTTAAGTTGGCCCAGTCAGTGGAAGGGGCTAACTTTCAAGATGAATCAACGGTTCGAAGGCTGATTCATGATGTTGCTCGTTTGGCAGGAGTAAAGGTCTCCAAACAAAAGGAAGATGAACTTGTTAAAGCTATTGTAAACAATAACATCCCTATGGACTTTGCCTCTATAAGTCAGCTATTTAGAAAATAACCCTTTCTGGAAAATATATATTTTAAAAAAATGGGCCGGTGTGAAGGAACAAATAAATGCTAAGCATATACTAAAATGAATCGGAAACTATGGAGCAGACTGCTTATAGAAAGAATTTAGTCGCAAAGAGCTGGAGAGGCCCCGTTCTCCAGTTCTTTTTTTGAAGACGAATAGAAATACATAAAATTGTCATGAAAATCCTGGCGTGCAGACAAGCCTGTGTTATAATATGTACGGTGAAAAAGGAGGGTGAGCTATGAGCGCTTTAGATAATATGTGGTTTTCTTTTGTAGGATTATTTTTAATGTTTGTATCCGTAGCTTTTGCATTATTAGCAAGAGAAAAGCTATCAGGTATTTTTCGATTTATCGTATTATCTTTTTCCTTTGTTTGTTTAATGATTGCTGGATTGATTGTATTTCTTGTTGTTTTTCGCGGCCCACTGGCTGAAGCGGCTACTTTGCTGTAAGTCAGGCCTCTCTAGACCTGGGAGTATAGTGCAATTGACGTAAAGAGGTGTAGCACCATGAGAAAAGGAAAGCTTATAAGTATTTTGATTTTAGTATCTTTGATTTTGAACGGCTGCATGTATCCACAGGAAAAGCGTGCTGAAAACCAAGTGCCTTACGACAACCAAATCCAGTCTGTCCAGACTGCAGTAGATCAATATCAGCAGGACCACGGTGTGCTGCCTATTCAGACACGAGATGGAAACATACAAGAATATCAAAGATATGTGATAGACTTTAGAAGGTTAATGCCTCGTTATATTCAAGAACCTCCAGGTAATTCTTTTGAAAATGGAGGTACTTTTCAATACGTACTGATGAATGTCGAGGAAGATCCAGAAGTGAAAGTGCTTCAGCTTTCACTTATGCGTGAAATCCAGGAATTCCAGCGTTTTGTCAATCAGTATATTAATAAGAACGGTTTTGCGCCAGTAGATGAGACAGTCGCTCCAGGGTTGTTCACGATCGATTTGGACCGGTTAAATTACCATAGAGATGCAAGAGTGCAAAGTCCTTATTTCGACACTTATCTCCCTCTTTTAATGGATAGAAGCGGCCAGATCTATATAGATTATTCAATTGATTTGAATATGGCTCTACGTGAATTTGACCACAGTTATGAGGAAGGAGAAGACATCAGGCAGCTTTTGGCTGAAGAATTTCCTGTTGTTCCGGCATTCTCTGTCCTTATACGATAGAAGATGATGAACCAGTTTTCATGACAGAAGAGATATAACAGTTCTAAACCTCTTTCTCCCTTATATAATGGTTGAAAGAGGTTTTTTGTGCAACAACGGGTGTGCCGGGAGCAGGTTCTACTTACCAAGAGGAGACAGGCAAACCGTTGGCAGACATTTTCTCCTCTTCCGGCAGGAGCCAAGTAAGACAGCTTTCCTTATCTTCACTTTCATATTTTCAGTCATATCGTGTGGACAACATCATAGAATGTAACGTCTGCCATAATAATTTCGTTAAAAAGGAACTATTATCTTGAACGGGAGGGGATCTCGTGGAAAAAGTTGATATCTTTAAAGATATCGCCGAACGAACCGGCGGAGACATTTACCTAGGGGTGGTTGGGGCAGTTCGGACTGGGAAGTCCACATTCATCAAGAAATTTATGGAGTTAGTGGTACTTCCAAATATGGAAAGTGAGGCCGATAAGGCAAGGGCGCAGGATGAGCTTCCGCAAAGTGCGGCCGGCAAAACAATTATGACCACAGAACCGAAGTTTGTGCCTAATCAAGCTGTTTCCCTGGAAGTTGATGAAGGACTTAAGGTTAATATCCGTCTTGTGGATTGTGTTGGGTATGCTGTCCCTGGTGCGAAGGGCTATGAGGATGAAAATGGTCCTCGCATGATAAATACTCCTTGGTATGAGGAACCGATTCCCTTTCAAGAAGCCGCAGAAATAGGGACGAGAAAAGTAATTCAAGAGCATTCAACCCTTGGCGTTGTGGTGACTTCAGATGGCACAATTGGTGAAATCCCTCGAGCCGACTATCTGGAATCTGAAACAAGGGTCATAGAAGAACTAAAGGAAGTTGGAAAACCGTTTATCATGATTGTCAACACCGTCAGGCCCCAGCATCCTGAAACAGAAGATCTGCGGAGACAGTTAGCCGAGGAGCATGATATACCTGTCCTGGCTTTAAGCATTGAAAGTATGAGTGAGCATGACATTCATAATGTTCTCCGCGAAGTATTGTTTGAATTTCCGGTGCATGAAGTAAATGTAAACCTTCCGAGCTGGGTAATGGTGCTAAGAGAAGATCATTGGCTCAGAAATGAATATGAGGAATCTGTAAGAAACACAGTAAAAGATATTAAAAGGCTTCGGGATGTAGACAGGGTAGTAGACCAATTTGCCACTGAATTTGAGTTTATTGAAAACGCTAGTCTTGCAGGCATTGAAATGGGGCAGGGGGTAGCTGAAATTGATTTGTACGCGCCCGATGATTTATATGATCAAATATTAAAAGAAGTTGTAGGAGTAGAGATTAGAGGAAAAGACCACCTTCTTCAGCTTATGCAGGACTTTGCTTATGCAAAAAGTGAATATGATCAGGTAGCTGACGCTTTAAAGATGGTAAAGCAGACTGGATACGGAATAGCAGCGCCAGCGTTGACTGATATGAGTCTTGATGAGCCGGAGATTATCAGGCAGGGTGCAAGATTTGGCGTAAGGCTGAAAGCAGTGGCTCCTTCCATACACATGATTAAAGTTGATGTCGAGTCGGAATTTGCCCCGATTATTGGAACAGAAAAGCAGAGCGAAGAACTTGTCCGTTATCTGATGCAAGACTTTGAGGAAAATCCTTTATCTATCTGGAATTCCGATATATTTGGACGTTCCCTTAATTCCATTGTAAGAGAAGGAATCCAGCAAAGCTTTCATTGATGCCGGAAAATGCAAGGTACAAACTTAAAGAAACGTTAGAAAGGATTATCAATGAAGGGTCCGGCGGGCTCATTGCGATCATTTTATAGCTGAGAAATGCAGCGGCAGAAAAAAGTGGAAAGCCTCCTTCAGGAGGTTTTTTTGCTTTTGCATTACAAGGAGCAGGTAGCTGACTTTCTTTGCTTTTAAGAGGTCCCTGTGCTAAACTTTTTCAAGATAATACATTATTTTATGGAGGGCTAACGAGTGAGCACCTTTGATCAAGAGAAAATTGAACAAGCCGTTCGGATGATTTTGGAAGGCATAGGAGACGATCCGGACAGAGAAGGCGTAATAGATACTCCTAAGCGTGTAGCAAAAATGTATCAGGAAATCTTTTCCGGGATATCCGAAGATCCATCAGAGCACTTGCGCACTGTCTTTGGAGAAGACCATGAGGAACTTGTTCTTGTGAAGGATATCCCTTTTTATTCTATGTGTGAGCATCATTTAGTTCCTTTTTACGGGAAAGCTCATGTCGGGTACATACCAAAAGGCGGGAAAGTGACCGGGTTAAGCAAACTGGCAAGAACCGTAGAAACAGTTACAAAACGACCTCAGCTTCAAGAGCGGATAACATCAACCGTTGCAAACAGCATTGTCGAGATGCTGGAACCTCATGGAGTGATAGTCGTAGTGGAAGCAGAGCACATGTGTATGACGATGAGAGGTGTAAAGAAGCCAGGATCTATGACGATCACTTCTGCTGTAAGAGGAGTTTTTGAAAAAGATGAAGCTTCGCGAGCAGAAGTCCTTTCTTTAATAAACCGCTGAGTACGGAAACGTGAAGAGGAGGAACCAGTGCTATGGATGGGAAGGATGACTTTTTTGTCATAAAAGCAAAAGAAGACGGTGTGAACGTGATTGGCCTGACACGGGGAACGGATACGCGTTTCATCATTCTGAAAAACTGGACAAAGGCGAAGTAATGATCGCCCAATTTACTGAACATACTTCAGCTGTCAAAATTCGTGGCAAAGCAGTAATCCAAACGAGCCACGGCGAGATGGATACAGAATCTTAACTTATGTGCTTTCACCGCATCTGCTGTGAAAGCACTCTTTTTGCTCTTTTGAAAGGGTTTGCTTAGAATACTTATGGAAAAACAAGTTGTTTAAGGGTTTTTCTTTTTTATGCTATAATATAAAGACATGACTGCTTTTATTGTCACATTACATAGAATTTCTGTCGAAACGTAAGACAGTCATTTATGAACAGAATAGAGTATGGGGGACGTCACAAATGAACAGTCAACATATTCTGGCATCTAAGATTGCTGAGATCAAAGAAAGCTTTTACGAGCTTATTGATCACTCATATTTGGCCCGATATGTAAAGGATCCGACCGTAGACGAAGATAAGATCCTTTTCTTTTATACGATAACCGATCATTTACCACAGAAAAAACAAGAAGACCAAATTCTCGCTGCCCTTTTAGTGGAGGCGGCGTTTGAAGTGCATGAATCCATTTCATTACAGAATTTAGATTGTGATCAAAAGAAAAAGTCCAGGCAATTAACTGTGCTGGCAGGAGATTTCTTCAGCAGTCTTTATTACCATACTCTTACCAAAGGAAAACATTTTTCCGTGTTAAATGTGTTTACGGCCTCCATACAACAAATGAATGAACACAAAATGACTCTCCATCAATCAGAGGTCCTAAGTGAAGAGGCGCTGGTGGAAGGAATAACAGGAGCCGAAACCGGGTTAATCAGAAATATGGCTGAGTTTTATGGGAAGGAATGGATAGGTACCGTGGCTGAAATCTTCTTTGTTTATAAACGTATTTCTGAAGAAGTAAACAAAGACTCTTCTGTTGTGTTGTCTGCTGTGGCGAGCGCCATTAACCGTTATGTTACCGGGGGAGCGGAAAGCCAGCCGAAGAACTGGCCAAGTATCGAAACAAAACGCTGGGCAGCTGAGAAGAAAGAGCAATTTCAAGGTGAGCTTAAGTCTTTTCTTTCCAGTCATCCGCTTCCAGCTCCAATGGGGAACCGGATTCAGGAAGTAATTTCAAAAGGCAGCTATAATCAGGATAATGCAGTGGAAGAAGGGTAAAGATGGCAAAAACAAAAGAAGAAAGAGTGCATCAAGTATTTGAGTCAATACATGATAAATACGATATGATGAATTCTGTAATCAGTTTTCAGCGCCATAAAGCCTGGCGCAAGGATACCATGAAAAAAATGAAAGTTTTCGAAGGAGCAAAAGCTCTTGATATATGCTGCGGGACAGGAGACTGGACCTTGGCGTTAGCAAAAGAAGCAGGAGAGTCGGGGGAAGTCACTGGATTGGACTTCAGTGCGAATATGCTTCAGGTAGGTCAACAGAAAGTAGATGCTTCAAAGTATGGCAATATCACTCTGATGCAGGGAAATGCTATGAACCTTCCATTTGAAGATGATTCCTTTGACTTTGTTACCATTGGTTTTGGCCTTAGGAACGTGCCGGACTATGATACAGTACTACAGGAAATGCATAGGGTCCTGAAACCAGGTGGACAAGCGGCCTGTCTGGAAACCTCCCAGCCGGAAAAGGCGGGATTTAAACAGGTATACAACCTATACTTTAAGTATGTAATGCCGGCATTTGGCAAAGTCCTTGCCAAAAGCTATGATGAATATTCCTGGCTGCAGGAGTCTACAATGAACTTTCCAGATAAAAATAAACTTACAGGAATGTTTTTCCGTGCAGGCTTTGACCGCGTAGACGTTCAATCGTACTCCGGAGGAGTGGCTGCGACGCATTTTGCTGTTAAGAAAGGATCAGCTGTCCTAGAGGATGAATTGGGGTAAATTACTGTTATGCGAAAATTAAAGATAATACTTGAAATGATAAAATTTGAACACACTATTTTTGCTTTACCTTTTGCTTTTTTAGGAGCAGTACTTGGAAGCTTTGTTGTAGAAGGGACATGGCCGACATGGTGGGAGTGGCTTTGGATCACCCTTGCAATGGTAGGGGCAAGAAGCGCTGCATGAGTCTAAATAGAGTCATTGATGCCAAAATTGATAAGGACAATCCCCGGACAGCAGGGCGGGCCATACCAGCAGGGTTGATATCAAAGGTGGAGACCCTAGCCTTTATTCTCTTTTCCTTTGCTCTTTTGTTCGTTTCTGCCTTTCAGTTAAATATGCTGGCTGTTTATTTACTGCCATTGGCTGTTTTCTTTCTTGTTTTTTATTCGTACACGAAACGTTTTACCTGGCTCTGTCATGTATTTCTCGGTCTTACGATTGGAATAGCCCCGCTGGGCGGCTGGGTTGGTGCGACAGGAACCTTGCAGCTTGAAGCCTATCTGTTGTTTTTTGCTGTTGCTTTCTGGACAGCAGGATTTGATGTTATCTATGCGACGCAGGATGCTGACTATGACCGGGGAGCAGGTCTTCATTCGATTCCCAGCAGGTTTGGCATCCGAAAAGCATTAATGTTTGCAAAGGCCTTTCACATACTCAGCTTTTCCCTTCTATTATGGCTGTTTGCCGCCTCAACGTTAGGCTGGGTATTTTTAGTGGGGGTCCTTATTGCAGGCGCCATTATGGTTTACGAACATTCTCTGGTATCAGCAGACGATTTATCAAAAGTAAATGTGGCTTTTTTTACGATGAACGGAGTGATAAGCATAGTGATGCTTATTTTCACGATAGGAGATTTATTAATATGAACACCCCTCAAAAGATTTACACAGTAGCAATCACAGGTGCAAGCGGGGCTATTTATGGTGTGCGGTTAACAAAGGAGCTGCTTAAAAACCATTGTAAGGTACACCTTCTTATATCAGAAGCCGGCTGGCAGGTGTTTCGAGAAGAGCTGAGGCTCGATACATCAAATAGGAGTGCCTGCCTTGAACAATTATTTGGAGAAGGGAATCAGGAGCACCTGCACACACACAGTCTTCGTGATTTTACAGCTCCCATAGCCAGCGGTTCCTACAAAAACGACGGGATGATTATTATTCCTTGTTCCATGGGAACGTTATCCAAAATTGCTAATGGAAACTCAGGGAATCTTTTAGAAAGAACGGCAGATGTGATGTTAAAAGAAGGAAGACGATTGACGATTGTGCCACGAGAAACACCTTTGCATCAAATACATTTAGAAAACATGACTGCTCTCTCAAAAGCAGGAGCCCATATTATTCCGGCAATGCCAGGCTTTTATCACCTTCCTGCATCACTTGATGATCTTGTTAACTTTGTAGTAGGGAAAGTGCTTGATAATTTAGGAGTAGAACATACCTTATTTACACGATGGGGGGAACAGCAGTGAAGCTTGCAATCGGGGAAATTTCTTATACAAACATATTGCCCCTTTATTATTTTTTAAAGCGTGAGGAGTTAGAGGAAAAAGGGTGCTCCTTTGTTCCCCAGATTCCGGCGCAACTGAATAAATCTATGAAGGAAGGAAGCGTTCATGTAGGGGGGATTTCTTCCTTTGCCTACGGACAGAATCCTGAGCTCTATGACCTCCTTCCCGATCTTTCTGTTTCTGCTAAGGGAAATGTCGGTTCTATTTTCTTATTTTCCAAAAAGCCTATAACTGAGCTTTCACACAGTGACATTGCGTTAACGAACAGCAGCGCCACATCAGTCCATTTATTAAAAGTGATCCTTAAAGAGTTTTACAAACATGAAAATATTACGTACAATTTGATGGAGCCAAATGGAGCTGAGATGCTCAGAGACCATGACGCATGTCTTCTTATTGGTGATGATGCCATCTTTAAGAGCTGGGAAAAGTCTTCAGGGCTGTATGTTTATGATATCGGGGGACTCTGGTATGAAAATACAGGACTTCCTATGACATTTGCAGTGATTGCTGTAAGAAAAGATATTGCAAGAAAAGAAAATCAACTGCTTGAAGAACTCTATAAGGACCTCCAAAGAAGTAAACAGCTGTCCATTCAGACCAATTTCCAGACCATGATTCAAGAAATTATTCATAAGCATGGCGGACGAAAAGAGTTTTGGGATCATTATTTCAGTAGATTAGTTTATGATTTTACAGAAAAGGAAAAAGAAGGCCTACTCTATTACTATCATTTAGTGTACAAACACAGATTTATTGAACAGCCTGTAAAACAGCTGTCCATGTGGAAGAAAGGTTTAGAGAGCCAAACCATTATTTGAAGGTGAACGCAATGAAGTTGGCAGATTTATATAATTATTTAAGACCAGAGATTCAGAAAATTGAAGAGGAGCTGGAGCGCTCCGTTTTAACCACTCATCCTGTACTGGAAGATGCGTCCCTTCATTTGCTTAAAGCCGGCGGGAAAAGAATTCGTCCTGTGGTGGTGTTACTTGCAGGGAATTACGGTACGTATGATATTGAACGGATAAAGCACATCGCTGTCTCTCTTGAATTAATTCATATGGCTTCCCTTGTTCATGACGATGTCATTGACGATGCCGAGCTTCGCAGAGGGCAAAAGACCATCAAGCGCAGTGGGATAACAGGGTAGCAATGTATTCAGGAGATTATTTGTTTGCAAAAGCGATAGAGAAAGCTACTTTTTTTGAAAAACCGGAAATCCATAAGGTTATATCTAATACGATGATTGAAATGTGTATTGGGGAAGTAGAGCAAATCAGGGACCAATATAACTGGGATCAAAATCTTCGTACATATTTACGACGTATTAGACGCAAAACGGCCATACTTATTGCCGTAAGCTGTGAACTAGGAGCGATGGCTTCAGATGCGAGTAAGGCTGACCAGCGACGACTTCATGCTTACGGATACAACCTGGGGATGTCCTATCAAATTATTGATGATGTTCTGGATTTTGTTGGAACAGAAAAAGAATTGGGCAAGCCGGCGGGGAGTGATCTCCTGCAGGGCAATATTACTTTACCAGTGTTGTATGCTATGGAGAAGGACTCTTCTATGCGAGAGAAATTAAGAGAAATCTTTGTAAATGAAGATCCTGAAGAGGGACAAATTAGGGAAGTTCTTCAGGAAATCCGGGAATCCGGGGGTATGGAGTTTTCCAAAGATATGAGCCAGCGTTATTTAAAAAAAGCCTTTGAAGCACTTGAAGGGCTGCCGGATATATCAGCAACAGAGTCACTTCAAAGCATTGCAAAATATATTGGGAAAAGAGATCATTAAGCTAAGCTCTGTCTTTTTTATATAGGCAGAGCTTTGTTTGGGTCGGCTCTTTTCCATAAAAGGAGCAAATATTCATTTTTGGGTCACTTGATTGTAGTGAAAAGCGTAAGACGCCCTCGGGCCGCAGGCCCCGAGGAAGCTGAGACAATGCTCTGCCAATATGAAAAAAAGAAAACGATTCCAATAGATTGAAAAAAAAGAACGTTACTAATATTGCTGCAGCAAGGAACTTTTGGTACAATTATGAAGGTTGAAACGAGTTAACTATTTATACATATGATAAAGAGAGGGATTCTTATGGAACAAACATTTGTAATGGTGAAGCCTGACGGCGTACAAAGAAATGTAGTAGGGGAAATTGTCAGCCGCTTTGAAAAGAAAGGGTACACGTTAGCAGGTGCCAAATTAATGACAATCTCCAATGAATTAGCTGAAAAGCATTACGGAGAGCATAAAGATAAGCCGTTTTTTGGAGAGCTGGTTGATTTTATTACTTCTGGCCCAGTGTTTGCAATGGTATGGGAGGGCGAAAATGTAATCGCTTCCGCTCGTCAGATGATGGGAGCTACCAATCCTAGTGATGCAGCACCTGGAACAATCCGCGGTGACTTTGCCGTTCAAGTAGGAATGAATATCATTCATGGATCTGATTCAAGTGAAAGCGCAGAAAGAGAAATAGGGTTATTTTTTGAGAAAAGTGAACTTCAGTCTTATACAAAAACGATTGGTACTTGGGTATAAGAAATAAGAAACCGGCAGATGCCGGTTTTTTGTTATTTTCAAGACTTCTTTATTAATACAGGCTGTAATACTTCTGGAAGAACGTTATTAAGGGTGGAACAGGAGAGCTTTTGAAAATGCTGGCAGGTTCATTCTTTTTGTGGTACAAAGAGACTATTACAATTACATATTTATTGACAGCGGAGGGGACATAAGAAGATGGGGGAAGAGAAAATTACAGGGTCCTTCTCGATGATAAGCAGGATTATGAACGTTTTAAATTCGAGATTTTGAAAAAAACAGGGATAGACTTGAATTTGTATAAAGAAGCGCAGATGAAAAGAAGGCTTACAGCATTTTACGAAAAACAAGGATTCTCCAATTTTTTCAGCCTTTTTTCAGCATGGTTTAACAAAACAATCTGAGCTGTTAGATGATTTTCTTGAAAGAATCACGATTAACGTGTCTGAATTTTACAGAAACCAAGGGCGTTGGCAGGCTTTATCAGAAAAAATACTGCCTCGTTTATTATTGGAAACAAAGAGTCTTAATGCCTGGTCTGCCGCTTGTTCGCAAGGGGAAGAGCCTTATACGCTGGCCATGATCATGGAGTCTCATTTTCCCGACTGTCGATACAAAATTTTAGCCACAGATATCGATCAATCTGTAATTAAAAGGGCAGAAGCAGGCTTTTACAGTGAACGTTCCTTAAAAAATGTTCCTCCGCTGGCCAAAAATGAATTTTTTCAAAAAGAGTCTTCAGGCTACAGGGTCGTTCCAAACATTAAGAGAAATGTCAGTTTTACTACACAAAATCTGTTGTCCGAGCCTTTTAGCAATGGCTTGAATTTGGTGATATGCAGAAATGTACTGATATATTTTACCGAAGAAGCAAAAGAAATTCTTTACAAGAAATTTAACCGAGCGTTAACGATCGGGGGAGTTCTTTTTGTAGGAAGCACTGAGCAGATTTTCAACCCTGAACAATATGGTTTTGAAGCAGAGGATACATTTTTTATAAAAAACAAAGAATGTGTAGGCGTGAGAGAGGTCAGACTGTCCCCTTTCATCCTTAAAACCAGCAGGAAGATTCAAAATAATAGAAGAATTTTGGTATGAGCTTTCAAATGAAAGCAAGAAATGTTATCATTTAATGCATAAAAGCGCTAAAGAGATAAGAACAGTGAGAAGAGGAGTGGAGTTGTAATATGAGATATTTGACAGCAGGAGAATCTCATGGCCCGCAGCAAACTACGATTATTGAAGGAGTACCTGCCCACCTCGAATTATTGCAGGAAGATATAAATAAAGAGCTGCTGCGCCGGCAGGGAGGATATGGCCGCGGACGCCGCATGCAGATTGAAAAGGATCAGGTGGAAATTTTAAGCGGCGTCAGGCACGGTAAGACGACAGGTGCGCCCATTACGTTGGTCGTAAAAAATGATGATTATAAACATTGGACAAAAATAATGGGTACTGAACCTCTCTCCGAAGAGGAAGAAAAAGAAGTGAAAAGGAAAATCACCCGGCCAAGGCCAGGACACGCTGATTTAAATGGAGCCATTAAATATAATCACCGAGATATGAGAAATGTGCTAGAGCGCTCTTCTGCTAGAGAAACTACTGCCAGAGTATGCGCCGGAGCTGTAGCTAAAAAGTTGTTAAAGAGCCTTGGCATTGAAGTGGCCGGCCAGGTATTAGAAATCGGCGGGGTGAAAGCTGAAAATACCGAGTATAACGGTATTAAGGACCTTCAGGAACGAACCGAATCGTCTCCTGTTCGCTGCTTAGATGAAGAAGCGGGAAAGAAAATGATGGATGCTATCGACCAGGCAAAAAAAGAGGGAGATTCTATCGGCGGTGTGGTGCAGGCTGTAGTAGAAGGCCTTCCCGTTGGGCTAGGAAGCTATGTTCATTACGACCGAAAGCTTGATGGGAAAATTTCAGGCGCGGTAATGAGTATTAACGCCTTTAAAGGTGTGGAGATCGGCATTGGTTTTGAAGCCGCACGCAAGCCGGGAAGCAAGGTTCATGATGAGATCACGTGGGATGAAAAGGAAGGGTATAAAAGAAAAACAAATAACCTCGGGGGATTTGAAGGCGGTATGACAAACGGTATGCCAGTTTTGGTCCAGGGTGTCATGAAGCCGATTCCTACATTATATAAGCCTTTAAATAGCATTGATATCGATTCCAAAGAATCTTTTCAGGCAAGTATCGAAAGGTCTGACAGCTGTGCAGTGCCCGCAGCCTCGGTTGTAATGGAGAATGTAGTAGCTTTTGAAGTGGCAAAAGCGATTGTAGAAGCATTCGGAGCGGACAGAATGGATGCCTTGAAACGAAATCTTGAAGAACAGCGACAGTGGGAGAGGGAATTTTAATGGAACCGACGTTAACTATCCGTTCCTCCTCAGGAGAATATCCTATCTGGGTTGGAGCGAACATTAGAAAGCAGGCAGGGATGCTGTTAAAAGACATCCTCAGCGGAAAAAGCAAAGTCCTTATTGTGACTGATCGCAAGGTAGGTTCTGCATATCTCACAGAGGTGTCTGAAGCTTTTGCTCCTTTTCTTCCTGTAGAAACAGCTGTGTTACCGGCAGGGGAAGAAACCAAATCTTTCACTCAATATGAAAATTTACCGACAAAGGCTCTTGAAAAGGGACTGGACCGCCAGTCAATTATCGTTGCACTAGGCGGGGGGGTAATTGGTGACATTGCCGGGTTTATGGCAGCTACTTATATGAGAGGGATTCCTTTTATTCAAATGCCGACTACTCTTCTTGCTCATGACAGCAGTGTCGGGGGGAAGACAGGGATCAATCACCCTCTTGGCAAAAACATGGTGGGAGCTTTTCATCAGCCGAAAGCCGTTTTGTATGATACAAATACTCTTCTTACCTTGCCGGATGAAGAGTGGAGGTCAGGTTTTGCTGAAATGATTAAGCATGCCTATATCAGTAACCAAGAGTTTGTGGAGCTGCTTAAAAAGAAAGTTCAGTCGATTTCAGACTTAAAGTCTGACCAGATAAAAGATCTGCTTACTCGCTCCATCCAAGTGAAAGCTGACATCGTTCAAGATGATGAAAAAGAATCAGGGGTCAGAGGGTATTTGAATTTCGGCCACACTCTTGGCCACGCTATTGAAAAAACATAGGCTATGGAGGCCTTACTCACGGCGAGGCTGTCGTTATCGGCATCTTATTTTCAATGAAAGTAAGCAACGCTTTGCAACTGTCTGCCTGGGACGTAGAAAGTGAAGAAAAATGGTTAAAAGATTTGGGATACCCTGTAAATAAACATAAAGACCTGTCTCATAAAGAGTTAATTGAGACAATGAAAAAGGATAAAAAGTCTTCAAAAGGCCAGATACGAATGGTTCTTCTTCCAGAAACAGGAAAACCAATGATTGCTGCCGTGGAAGAGAAAGTTATTCAGAATGTATTGGCTGATAAGTAAAGGGGGAGGACAATGATTAGAGGTATTCGGGGGCTATTACTGTAGAAAACAACCAGTCCGAAGACATTTTACAAGCTACCACATCATTATTACAGCAGATGATTGATAAAAATGGAATAAACGCTGAGCAAGTCGCCCACATTTGGTTTACAGTAACAAAGGATCTGGATACTGCCTTTCCGGCAAAGGTCACAAGATCCTTTGACGGTTGGCAATACGTTCCAGTTATGTGTGCGACTGAAATTCCTGTGCCTGGCAGTCTTGAAAAGTGCATAAGGATCATGGTAACCGTTGATACAGCCAAAGCCCAGGAAGAAATTAACCATGTATACCTTGGCGGAGCATCCGTTCTTCGTCCTGATTTAGGTTTGACAAATTCTCAAGATGCAAGGTAACATGAAAGAAGTTTAGAGCTGAGATTAGGATGAAGATTGGAAGATGAAAGAAAAGAGCAGAGTGAGAGTTGAGCAGAGTATAGTTGAGCGGAGAAGGAAAAGTTATGTCCTTTTAAGCCTAAAGCTCCAGCGCTTTAGGCTTTTCAATTTAATTTATATAAATAAATAAATAAAGTCTCCCCTCCCCCTCCTCTTGTACTCCTCTCACGGTACAAATTTTCGTAGAGAGGTGAATGAAAATGTCTGAAACAACGAACAGTCAATTTCTTGAATATTCCCATACTTATCGCACGGTGCCTTATGTCCGCCGTTTTTTGCAGATGCGTTAACACCTATACAACTTTATAAACAAGTAGAAGATGAAGCTGTTTTCCTCCTTGAAAGCAAGGATGAGGCGTCTCCTTGGTCAAGATATTCCTTTATAGGATTGAACCCTATCTATCGCATTGATGGGAGACAGGGGGAATTTACCTTTAAGAGGATGAATAAGGAAACTGTCTTGGCATCTACAGATTTAACAAGTCTTTTTGCAGATGCACTCCAGTGGATTAATCCTGCACCCTCAGAGCTTGAAGTGCCTTTTTCAGGGGGAGCTGTTGGAGTGGTTCCTTTTGATGCGGCTGAAGACTTCGAGCCGGTGTTAAAAGAGCAGAGCAGGGATGAAGAAAGAGAAGACATTCACTTTTTATTCTGTGAAACAATTATAGCGTTAGACCATAACAGCAAGGAATTATCTATTATACACCATGCTGATACTCAATCTAGTACAGCGGGAACAGCTTATAAAAAGCACAGGAAGAAGTTGAAAGAGTGAGCTCTTATTCAGGAACAGCTCACAGGAAGGACTGCTGTCTGAGCCTATAACTGCTAACTTGACACCCGATTTTTCTTCGGTACGTTCTAACTATAATAAAGAACAATTTGAAGAAGATGTAAAAAAGATCAAAGAATACATTCATGCCGGGGACATATTTCAAGCTGTTTTATCTCAGCGTTTTGAGCGGGAAGTTACAGTAACAGCATTTGACATTTACCGTGTCTTACGAATGATTAATCCTTCTCCATACTTGTTTTATTTACATTTTGAAAATTACGAAATAGTGGGGAGTTCTCCGGAAAGACTGGTCCAGATTCATAATGAACATGTTGAAATCCACCCGATTGCCGGTACAAGAAAACGGGGTCAAACCCTTGAAGAAGACGAAGCGCTGGCAAAGGAGCTCCTTGATGATGAGAAAGAAAGAGCTGAGCATTACATGCTTGTGGATTTGGCAAGAAACGACGTAGGCAGAATAGCCGAGTATGGCAGCGTGGAGACGCCTGTACTCCTGGAGATTGGACGTTTTTCTCACGTCATGCATATTATTTCCAAAGTTACCGGCAGACTGTCTAAGCAAAAGCAGCCCTTGGAAGCTCTCATGGCAGCATTTCCTGCAGGAACGGTGTCTGGAGCGCCCAAAATACGGGCCATGGAAATTCTGAAGGAACTTGAACCTGATCGCCGGGGAGTGTACGCAGGAGCCGTGACATATGTGGGGTATGACGGAAATGTCGATTCTTGTATTGCTATCCGCACGATGGTAGTCAAAAATGGGAAGGCGTATATTCAAGCAGGTGCAGGCGTTGTAGCGGATTCTGTTCCAGAAAAGGAATTTGAAGAAACGCAAAAACAAAGCTGGCGCTTTAATCAGAGCTATTGAAACAGCAGAGACCATGTTTAGCCGAGAAAAGAATGAGGAGAGTGGAAACCATGATCAAAGCCATGCTGAACGCTTGTATTAATGGAGAACATATGACTGAACATGAAGCTAAAGAAGTGATGGATGAAATCATGGCAGGAGAGGCAACGCCAAGTCAGATTGCCAGCCTGTTAACCATTCTTCGCTTTCGAGGGGAATCAGTCGAAGAGATGACTGGATTTGCCCGTTCAATGAGGGATCACGTTGTTAAAATTCCACATAAAGAAAGCTTTGTCATTGATACATGCGGAACAGGAGGCGATGGAACGTCTACATTTAATATCTCTACGGCAGCGGCCATTGGTTTGTCAGCAGCAGGCATTAAGGTGGCAAAGCACGGTAACCGCTCTGTTTCTTCGAAAAGCGGGAGTGCAGACGTTCTTGAAGAGCTTCAAGTACCAGTACAAAGCACACCACAGTCAGCAGCTCAGACATTGGCCCGGCAAGGGATGTCATTTTTGTTTGCGCCTTTGTACCATACTGCGATGAAACACGCTGTGGAACCTAGAAGAGACATTGGATTTCGCACCATTTTTAATTTGCTCGGACCATTAACAAATCCGGCAAACGCCCAGGCTCAGGTGATAGGGGTTTTTGATAAAGAGTACGGGAAAAAAATGGCTGAGGTCTTAAAACGCCTGGGAACAAAACGGGCGATGATTGTGACAGGTGCAGACGGTCTTGATGAAATTACGATCACGGGAAACACGTATGTAACAGAACTAAATGGTGAAAGCATTACCCATTATGAGATCTCACCTGAAGAAATAGGGGCAGACCTGGGGACCCTTAAAGACATTCAGGTAAACACCCCAAAAGAAAGCAGCAAGCTGATTTATAGTATTTTTTCTGGTGAAAAAACAGGGGCAGCAAAAGACATTGTATTATTAAATATCGCTGCCGGCCTTTATGTTGCCGGCCAAGCTGGAAGTCTTAAGGAAGGGTATGAACGTGCAAAGCAGTGTGTGGAAAATGGCACGGTCTTGCGAAAGTTAGAAGAGCTTAAGGAAGAAAGGATGAAACAGACGAATGCTAACTAAAATTCTTGAAACGAAAAAGGAAGAGATTGCTTCTCTTACCATTCCTGATCCTTACCAAGGGGAAAGACGTTCCTTAAAAGCTTATCTAACCCGCAGAGGAAGCCAAGCTCACGTAATTGCAGAAGTAAAGAAAGCCTCACCTTCAAAGGGCGTAATCCGAGAGGATTTTAACCCGTTGGAGATTGCCTTGTCCTATGAAAGTGGAGGGGCCGATGCGATTTCTGTATTAACAGATGTGACGTATTTTCAAGGGAACCGAGAATATTTAACAGAGATAAAAAAGCACGTGAAGATCCCAGTCCTTCGGAAAGATTTTATTGTTGATCCTTTGCAAGTAGAGGAAAGTGAAGCTCTGGGGGCCGATGCTATCCTGTTAATAGGCGCGGCCTTAGAACCTGAAAAGCTTAAAGAGCTGTATGACCTTGCGTACAATAAGGGAATGGAGTGCCTGGTAGAAGTTCATTCCTCCCAGGAATTAGAGGAGCTTATGAACGTTTTCACCCCTGAGATTATTGGAGTGAATAACCGTGATCTTTCTACTTTTGTCACAAGTCTGGAAGTGACGGAAAAAACAGGATCTTTGGTCCCCGCAGAATCGGTCTTTGTAAGTGAAAGCGGTATACATGAACCAAAGGATTTAGAGCGAGTGGCAAAAGCAGGAGCAAATGCTGTGCTGGTAGGTGAGTCACTAATGAGACAAAGGGATCCCGGCGAGGCTGTGAAACGGCTGAAAGGGGAAACACTTCATGGCGAAGACTAAATTTAAAATGTGCGGTCTTCATTCCTTAGAGGATGTAGAAACGGCTATGGGGAGCCGAGCAGATTATTTAGGGTTTGTCTTTGCAGAAAGCAAAAGAAAGGTCACGGCAAGCCAAGTAAAACCCTGGATCGAAACAGCTGAGAAAGGAAATAAGGAGCTTGTCGCTTTATTTGTGAACCCGTCTATTGAAGAAATAGAAGCGGTACTAGATGAAGTGCCCATTGATATTATCCAGCTGCATGGGACAGAATCAGGCAGCTTCCTTAAAACCGTGCAGCAGCGGACAGGCTGCCTGGTGTGGAAAGCTCTTCACCACGGGGAAGAAACGATTTCTCAGCTGAAGGAGTATAAGGAGGCCGATGGGATAGTTATTGATGCCAGGGTCAAAGGGGCCTGGGGAGGAACAGGAACCTCCTTTGACTGGGAGGCTGTTCCTTTTTATAAGCAAGCAGGCTGTGAATATAATCTGCCTCTCTTTATTGCAGGCGGCATCAATAAAGACAATATAGCAGATCTCCTTTCTTTTTCGCCTTATGGAGTGGATATTTCCAGCGGAACAGAAAGAGCAGGCAAAAAAGATCCCGCAATCATTCAGGAGATAGAAAAGAGGTTGGAAACTCATGAGCGTAATGTATCCAGATCATAAAGGCAGATTCGGTGAATTTGGAGGGAAGTTTGTTCCTGAAACACTGATGTATGCCCTTGAAGAATTAGAGCAGGCTTTAGAAGAAGCTTTGGCTGATGAAGCATTCCAAAAGGAGTATGCTGATACGTTAAGAGAATATGCAGGCAGACCTACTCCGCTTACGTATGCCCAAAGGCTGACAGAAGAGCTTGGCGGAGCGAAAATCTATCTAAAACGGGAAGACCTTCTCCATACTGGAGCTCATAAGCTGAACAATGCAATCGGACAGGTTCTCCTTGCAAAACGGATGGGAAAAAATAAGATTGTAGCCGAAACAGGAGCAGGACAGCACGGGGTCGCTACTGCGACAGTTGCAGCAAGAATGGGAATGGAATGTAAGGTGTTTATGGGTGAAGAGGACATTCGAAGGCAAGCTTTGAATGTATTTCGCATGGAGCTGTTAGGTGCTGAGGTCGTACCTGCTTCTTCAGGGAGTAAAACACTCAAAGACGCTACAAATGAAGCGCTAAGATACTGGGTGGCAAACGTGGAGGATACTTTTTATTTAATTGGTTCGGTTGTCGGTCCCCATCCTTATCCAAAATTGGTCCGGGACTTTCAAAGAGTGATCGGAGATGAAGCGAAAGAGCAAATTATAGAAAAAGAAGGCCGCCTGCCAGAAGCAGCGGTTGCCTGTGTAGGAGGGGGAAGCAATGCAATTGGCTTATTCTATCCTTTCCTTCAGGATAATGTGAAGCTTTTCGGAGCAGAGGCAGCAGGTAAAGGCCTTCATACTGATGAGCATGCTGCTACAATCACGAAAGGAACACGAGGCGTTATTCACGGATCCCTGACCTACTTAATCCAGGATGAAGCAGGCCAGATCATCGAACCTTATTCTATTTCAGCAGGATTAGATTATCCCGCATCGGGCCAGAACATGCCCACCTGGCTCACAGCGGCCGGGCTGTGTACGAGGGAGTCACGGATGAAGAAGCGCTGCAGGCTCTTAAGAAGCTTTCAAAGACAGAGGGATCCTGCCAGCACTGGAAAGCTCCCATGCTCTTCACCTTGCCTTTAAAACCGCTCAATCAATGAGTAAGGAAGAAACGTTGATTATCTGCCTTTCAGGACGAGGGGATAAAGATGTCCATACGATCCGTGAAAAGTTAAAAACAGAGGGGGAGAGCCAATGAAAACCCTTAGGGACAATGTACAGGTAGCTGCAAAAAAAGCTTCCTACCCATTATTCATTCCGTTCATTATGGCAGGAGACCCAGACAAAGAAACCACCATCCAATTAGCCTTGGCTCTTGAAGAACAAGGGGCTCATATATTAGAGCTTGGTATTCCATACTCGGATCCCCTGGCAGACGGTCCGGTCCTTCAACGGTCGGCTGAGCGGGCCCGGGGACAGGGAATAACCCTTGAAAAGTCCCTTACTCTTATTCCGGAAATGAGAAAAAGGGGCCTTACGATTCCAGTCGTTATTTTTACCTATTATAATCCGATCCTTCAGTTTGGCGAGGATAGATTTATCAACTGTGCCAAAGAGTCAGGGGCAGATGGTGTGTTAGTACCTGATCTTCCTTTTGAAGAAAGTCAGGAGTTCGCAAAGAACGCAAAAGAAAATGGGTTGTCGTTTATTTCTCTCGTCGCTCCTACCTCAAAGCATCGAATAGAAAAGATTGCAAAAGAGGCTCAAGGATTTTTATATTGTGTATCAAGTCTGGGAGTGACCGGAACGAGAGAGAATTTCCCTCCTGAAGCATTTTCTTTTATTAAGCAGGTAAAGAAACACGCCGAAGTCCCGGTTGCTGTTGGGTTTGGGATTTCAAAAAAAGAACATGTAAAAGATTTGCAAGGCTCCTGCGACGGAGTAATTATCGGCAGTGCAATTATGAAAGAGGTTGAAAAACACAAGGACAGGCTGAAGAAGGAAAGCGAAAGGGAAGAAGCAATAAATTCATTGAAAGAATTTGTCGCCGGCATTATTTCATCGTAACATAGAAGAAGCAATGAATTTACGTGGTGAGGTGCTATTAACATGAAAGCAAAAAAACAAGTACTGGGCCTGACTCCATACAAGCCGGGGAAGCCCATTCAAGAAGTAAAGGAAGAATTGGGACTGGATGAAATCATAAAGCTGGCCTCTAATGAAAACCCTTTTGGTCCTTCTCCAAAAGCCAAGGAAGCGATGGTCGCGGCTTCGTCTTCACCTGAAATTTATCCGGACGGGTATGCAGCCCGCGTGCGGGAAGCAGTGGCAAAAGAACTTGGAGTAGAGAAAGAACAGCTGATATTTGGAGCTGGATCCGATGAGGTCATTTTAATGCTTTGCCGCACCTTTTTAACACCTGAAACGAACACCGTCATGGCTGCCCCAACGTTTTCACAATATAAGCATAATGCAATTGTGGAAGGTACTGAAATCAGAGAAGTTCCTCTAACTGATGGTGTGCATGATCTAGACGCTATGCTCAAAGAAATAGATGAGGAAACGAGAATTGTATGGGTATGCAATCCTAATAATCCTTCTGGAACCTATAATAATGAGGAGGACTTTCTACGTTTTCTTAAACAGGTACCTAAAGACGTTTTAGTCGTTTCTGATGAAGCGTATATTGAATACGTAACAGCGGAAGATTATCCAAACACCATTGAACTTCTTGATGATTACCCAAATCTGATGGTTCTCCGAACATTTTCTAAAGCTTATGGCCTGGCAGCTCTTCGCATAGGTTTTGGTGTGGCATCAAGGGAATTAATTCGTACGGTTGATCCAGTCCGTCCTCCATTTAATACGACAGTCATGGCTCATGAAGCGGCCATTGCAGCTTTGCAGGACAAAGATTATGTCAGAGAGTGTCATGAGAAAAACAAACAAGGCCTTAAGGAATTTACTGCTTTCTGTAAAGAAGAAGGACTATACTATTATCCCTCTCAGGCTAACTTTCTATTAATCAACACAGGTATCTCCGGAGATGTTGTATTTGATTCGATGCTTAAAAAAGGTTTTATCCTCAGGTCCGGGGAAGCGCTCGGATTTCCAAATTGTGTAAGAATCACTGTTGGAGATCAAGAGCAAAACCGTAAATGCATGAAGGCTTTAAAAGAAACGATCGAGGAAGCAAAAACAGTAGCCGAGAGATAAAGGAGTTCAGCCCATGCGTGGGGCTTTCTCCATGCCTTTTTACCGAGGAACTAAGCATGGGAATCTAAAGGAGGAACCTTCATTGAGCCGGAAAGTATGCGTGGTAGGGTTAGGCCTGATTGGCGGTTCCATCGCCCTTGCCATTCAACGAGAACATGACGCTTTTATCATAGGGGTAGAGGTTGATGAGAACCAGTTAAAGCTGGCTGAATCACTAAAGATTATCGACCAGGGAACAAGGTCTTTAGCCGAAGGAGTATGTGAAGCTGACCTTATTATTTTTGCTACCCCTGTGACCAAGACAGAAGAGTTAGTGGAGAGTTTGAAGGATGAAAAGCTGAAACCTGGAGTGATCATTACAGACGTAGGGAGTACCAAGAAGAAAATTTTGAAAAGTCCCAGGGGTTTCAAAAACATGACATTACCTTTATTGGCGGGCATCCTATGGCAGGTTCCCATAAAACGGGAGTGCAGGCGGCAAAGGCTCACCTGTTTGAAAATGCCTATTACATCCTGACCCCTGCAAAGGATACGCCTTTAAAAAAAGTCATTCA
This sequence comes from Thalassobacillus sp. C254, assembly GCF_001310615.1. Lineage (NCBI taxonomy): Bacteria > Bacillati > Bacillota > Bacilli > Caryophanales > Bacillaceae > Thalassobacillus > Thalassobacillus sp. C254. The sequence goes on from NZ_BAXQ01000004.1 coordinate 28,218, forward strand.
GCTTCAAAACTGGCTGAAAGGAACGAAAGCTAAATTTATTGAAATGACTCCAGACCAGCACGATAAATTAGTTGGTGTTGTCAGTCACTTTCCTCATATTGTTGCAGCCGGGCTTGTTCACCAGGTCGCGTCAATGAAAGAGGAAGAAGATATGGTAGAGACCCTCGCAGCTGGAGGATTTCGTGATATTACGAGGATTGCTTCTGCCAGCTGTGATGTGGCGGGACATTCTTTTACATAACAAAGAGCCTCTCCTTGACCTTCTTGAAAAGTGGCAGGTAGAAATGGATAAAATTCATACATTTATTAAACAGGGTGACAAAGAAGAAATATATCGTTTTTTGAAAGAGCCAAGCTGTTTAGAGATGGCCTGCCTTCGAGAAAAAAAGGTGCCATCCCTTCCTTTTATGATCTGTACGTGGACGTGCCTGACCATCCCGGCGTCATTTCTGATGTAACCGGGTTATTAGCTACAGAAGGAATCAGTATAACAAACATTCGAATTATCGAAACTCGTGAGGATATTATGGGGGTACTCCGCCTTACGTTCCGATCTGATGAAGACCGGGAACGAGGGAAAAATGTTTGCAGCGGGAGCTGTACGAAACATACGTGATGGAATAGGAGGCTGGAAGATGAGCAATAAGTCATTAACATGTTTGCAAAAAGGATTACAGGGATCCGTCCAGGTGCCCGGGGATAAATCAATTTCCCATCGGGCAGTAATGTTTGGAGCAATAGCTGAAGGCAAAACAGAAATCACTGGTTTCCTCCCAGGGGCTGATTGCTTAAGTACAATCGCATGCTTTCAGAAAATGGGAATTGATATCCTCCAGAAGGGGGATAAGGTGACTGTTTACGGAAAAGGATGGAGTGGATTAAATGAGCCGTCAGAAATACTTGATGTGGGAAACTCAGGAACGACTACAAGGCTCATGCTTGGCATTCTTGCTGGTCGTCCTTTTCACTCTGTAGTCATTGGCGATGAGTCGATAGCGAGACGGCCAATGTCCAGAGTGACAGAGCCTTTACGGCAAATGGGGGCAGAAATAGACGGCCGGGAAGATGGGACCTACACACCGCTTTCCATTCGTGGCGGAGAGACGAAAGGTATTCACTGGGTCTCAAAAGTTGCCAGCGCTCAAGTCAAGTCATGCATTCTTTTGGCGGGGCTTCAAAGCGAAGGCCAAACGACCGTTGAAGAACCTTCACTTTCAAGAGACCATACAGAACGAAGCTTGAGGCTTTTGGAGTGGAAGTAACCCGTGACAACAAGACTGTTTCTGTAGAAGGCGGGCAAGCTCTGAAGGGACGCTCGGTGTTTGTACCAGGTGATATCTCCTCTGCTGCATTTCTGCTTGCAGCAGGAGCCATTGTTCCCGACAGTGACATTACTATCGAAAATGTAGGAGTGAATCCGACGAGAACGGGAATTGTTGACGTAATGAAAAAAATGGGAGTGTCTTTTAAGGAAAAAAACAAAAGGGATGTCAACGGGGAGCCCGTGGCAGATTTTGTGGTGAAAACTTCAAACATGCAGGGGACAACCATTGAAGGAGATCTCATCCCTCGTTTAATCGATGAGATTCCTATTATTGCAGTCATGGCTTCCCAGGCTGTGGGCACCACTGTAATTAAAGATGCTGAAGAGCTGAAGGTAAAGGAAACCAACAGAATTGATACGGTAGTCAGCCAATTGAAGAAAATGGGAGCTGATATCGAAGCTACTCCAGATGGTATGATCATTCGCGGCTCTGCACAATTGCAAGGAGCTGAGGTCGATAGTTTTGGGGATCACCGCATTGGAATGGCCATGAGCATTGCTGCCTTAATTGCAAAAGGGGAGAGCACAATCCTCGATACAGAAGCAATTAATGTTTCTTATCCAACCTTTTACGAGCATATTGACAAGCTTAGAGGCACTGAAAAGTAAAAAAGAAGATTCATATCCAAAAGAAAGGCTGATAGGGACAGCCCTTTCTTTTGGAATTCTACATTTCTTTTTTTAAATATATTGACATATTGAGGAAAAAAGATATAATAAAGGTAGTGTATGGTTTCTCTCCACTCCTATCCATACTCATTTATAGCTTTTTGCTAATCTGATTTGTAAGCGTTTTCTTACAAATCAGTTTTTTTTGCTTTTTTTGGGAATTACTTATGCTTCTAGTTATGGTGTGTGATTATTTTCTGCTATACTAAAAAGTTGATAAAATGACGAGTGGCAAGATTTCAATCGCTGCTAGGATTTATGGACGTTTTAAGGTTAAAAAAAAGCCATAAGGGAAAATACTCTGGTAAAGAAGAGTAGAGCCGAAGGATAATAAAGGAGGATCAAGTATTGAACAGTGAATTAGAACAAGCGTTAAGGGTAATTGAAAAAGGGAACGTAGAGGAAGGGCTCGCCCATCTCCATTCGCTCGAAGAAAAGGCTGACCATCAAACGAAGTATGATCTGGCAGCGCTTTATCAGGAGCTGGGCCGGTCTGATCGTGCACGTCCTCTTGTTGAAGAGCTTCTTACTTATTATCGATGAAGGGGAGTTATATATACTGGCAGCCGAGATTGCTATTGATCTGGATGAAGAAGAGGATGCGATTGAATGGCTTCTTGAGATAAAGGAAGAGGATAGTACGTTCCTTCAAGCCCAATTGCTTCTTGCTGACTTGTACCAGCTCCAGGGTCTGGATGAAGTTGCGGAAGACAAATGAAAAAGCCTTGCAGCATGCTCCTGAAGAACCAGTGCTGCTGGCTGGACTAGGTGAATTTTATATTGAAAGAGGAGACTTTAACAAGAGTATTCCTTACTTAAAGCAAGCGAATGAAAAAGGCTTTCAATTTCCAGAAGGGAGCCTGGCCCTTCGTCTGGCGGAAGCATACAGTGCCACCGGCCAATTTGAAGAGGCTCTTTCTTTTTATGAAAAAGGATTAAAGGAGAAAACAGAGCTCAGCTCCTTGTTTGGATATGGTTATACAGCTCTTCAGGTAGGAGATTATGAACTGGCGGCAAAAAAGCTTGAAGAAGTAAGGAGCATGGATGAAGAATTTGCCAGCCTTTATCCTTACCTGGCAAGAGCGTACGAAGGAGTCAATGATTTTAAGAAGGCTCTGGAGGTCGCAGAAGAAGGAATCAAAGTTGATGAATTTAATGATGATTTATACGTGGAGGCCGGAAAACTTTATGTAAAATCAGGGCAAAAAGAGCCGGGGGAAAAAATGCTTAGAGAAGCTCTTGCCATCAACCCAGGCAATCAGGAAGCTTTTTTGACATTATTAAGTTACCTGGAAGAGCAGGAACAAGGAGAAGAGCTCCTTGAGCTGGTTTCTCATTTGAGGGAAATGGGAGAGGAAGATCCAGTATTTACGTGGTATGAAGGCAAAGCGAAAAACCTGATGGATGAGCTGGAGGAAGCATTAACAAGCTATGAGAATGCGTTTCCGGCTTTTTCAGAGGATATAGAATTTATTGAAGAATATGGACGTATACTTTTAGAAATGGGACACAAAGAAAAGGCTCTGCATCAATTTAGAATTCTTTTACAAAAGAATCCTTCCCGTCATGATATTGAAGAGCTTATAATGGAATTAGAAGAAGCAATGTTTTAAAAATGGTCACATTTTTATTGAAAATTAAAGGACATTTAGTTCGTATTGTCGAAGAGTCTTCCTATAATATTAAGATAGGACACTGGATTCTCTGAATCTTGTCTTTCAACGTATTGGAGGGTCTTACCATGGGCAGCACTAAATCACTCATTGAAAAGCGCGACTTTTTACGTTGGTTTCTTAATGTACACGAGCTAAAGAGAAGAGAGTGTGCATGGCTTTTAAATTATTTGATAAGTGAGGACACTTTGCTTGAAAAAGTGCACATAGTTGAAAAAGCTGAATTTTGCCCTAAAGCCTTGGTTATTTCTGCAAATGATGTAGACCATATACCCTTCTCCTTCCACAAAAACCAGCATGTAACCATGAACGCAGAACGTTCATTTCATGATATACGCTTGAATCCTGATGAAGATATTTATCTACAGTTAAATTTTCAGGATTCCAAAGGCAGTCACAAGTATATCTCAGTGCTCGAAGAGAACCCTTACCTTCCAAACCGGACGGAAGAAAATGTATTTTTCAGGCTTATGGCTGAAATAATTACAGAAGAGGCAGTTCGCTCGTTTCGCCTTCAGTCTCTGAAAGTGGAGATTGATGAAGCACTTTTAAAAAAGGACAGGGACTCTTTTGAAAGATTGTCCTTGGAAATGATACAATTAAAAAGAAAATGATACAAAGCCCTTAACAATAAGGCTTTTTTCTTGCGCATTCAATTGAATGAAAGGGTGGAGGCCATGAAAGTGGACAACCGAAGATGTAAAAACCTACCTGGATGCGAGGGAGTATGTTGATACTGCAGTGCTTCCTCTCGTGCCAGTAAGCTTTGGCAGTGAAATGAAGAACCATGTAGCAATGGGAGAGTTTATTACAGTGATTTGTGATGAAGTAGAAAAGCAGTTTAAAGGAAGAGTATTTCAGGTTCCTCCATTTACGTACATGGCAGATGAAGATCTGGATACGAGAATAGAGAGGCTCGAGAAATGGGTTTCAGTAATGAGAGAACAAGGTCTTAAATATGTCTTCTTTGTGACATCTGATCATGAGTGGAAAAAGAAAGAAGGAGACCTCCACAACATGCTTATCTGGATGCCTGTTATCCCTTTTGAGCACCTGGATATGCATATAGAAAGCAAATCATTTCTGAGCAGATCAAGCAGCTCCTTCCCTTAATGGTCGATAAATGGAAGAACAATCCATTAGAGTGAAATTGATCTTAAATTCCTTCAGCAAAAGATTGACAGGCAAAGCTTTACTAGGCTATCATGAGTATGTCCTAGTGTTATATTGTGTGTGATAAACGTGTCCGGATGGACTTAACCTATATAGTAGGGGGGAAATGTGGTGAGTGAAAAGAATCATAATGTCTCAAGACGTCAATTTCTTACATACACTTTAACGGGTGTAGGTGGATTCATGGCGGCTGGAATGCTTTTACCTATGGCTCGGTTTGCAATTGATCCTGTATTGCAGGTAGGAGCGGAAGGTGACTTTATTGCTGTAGCGGAAGTGGATGAGCTGACTGAGGAGCCTCAGCGTTTTGACTTTAGTTTTGAACAAGAAGACGGCTGGTACACTTCTGAAACGACTAATACAGCTTGGATTTATCAGGAAGGCGACGAAATCGTAGCTCTTTCTCCAATCTGTACTCACTTAGGATGTACAGTTAACTGGGAGGGTAGCGACGATTACCCTGAGCATTTCTATTGTCCGTGTCATTTTGGCTTATTTGAAAAAGATGGAACTAATGTGCCAGGTAGACCTCCAACAGAGCCACTTCATGCTATGAACTAGAAGTTCGCGATGGCACTGTTTATCTAGTCGACCAGAACCACAAATTTAGGAGGGGCGTCATCCATGCTTCAACGAGTTTATGATTGGATTGATGAACGCCTGGACATTACACCGATGTGGCGAGATATTGCCGATCATGAGGTGCCTGAGCATGTTAACCCGGCACATCACTTTTCGGCATTTGTTTACTGCTTCGGCGGACTAACTTTCTTTATTACAGTTATTCAAATCTTGTCCGGGATGTTCTTGACCATGTACTATGTACCCGATATCGTTAATGCCTATGAATCTGTAAGGTATCTCCAGAGTGAGGTTGCTTTTGGAATGATTGTCCGGGGCATGCACCACTGGGGAGCTAGTTTAGTAATTGTAATGATGTTCCTACATACGCTGCGCGTATTCTTCACAGGAGCGTACAAAAAACCGCGTGAACTTAACTGGGTTGTAGGTGTACTTATTTTCTTTACAATGCTCGCTTTAGGTTTTACTGGATACTTATTGCCTTGGGATATGAAAGCATATTTCGCAACTGTCGTAGGACTTGAGATTGCTGAAGCCGTTCCGTTTGTCGGTGAACTGGCAGCTACATTGCTTGCCGGCGGTGAAATTATTGGTGCCCAGACTCTGACCCGATTCTTCGCTATTCATGTATTCTTCTTGCCTGGCGCTTTATTGGGACTTATGGCGGCACACTTTATTATGATCAGAAGACAAGGTATCTCTGGCCCATTGTAGGCCTCAGCGTTACTGATTATTTGTTTTTTGTACTGAGACTGAGGAGGGAAACCGATGCATCGTGGAAAAGGTATGAGGTTCGTTGGGGACTCCCGTGTTCCTGCTGACCGTAAACCCAATATTCCTAAAGACTATTCGGAATATCCGGGTAAGACCGAAGCCTTTTGGCCAAACTTTCTTTTGCGTGAATGGATGGTCGGGGCTGTCTTTCTCATTGGGTATTTGTGTTTAACTATTGCACATCCAGCACCACTGGAGCGCGTGGCTGATCCAACGGACTCTGGCTATATTCCATTGCCGGACTGGTATTTCTTGTTTTTATACCAGCTTTTAAAGTATGAGTTTGCTGCCGGGGCCTATACGGTTGTTGGAGCTGTAATTATCCCGGGACTTGCTTTTGGGGCACTTCTTCTTGCACCTTGGCTTGACACAGGGAAAGAAAGAAGAGCGTCTCGTCGTCCGATTGCAAGTGCAATGATGTTTCTTGGTGTTATTGCTACCATTTATCTTACTTGGGAATCTGTAGACCAGCATGACTGGGAAGCGGCAGCTGAACAAGGTGAGATGATGGACGAGGACGATTTGATTGATATTGTGGAAGATCATGAGGGTTATGACATATACGTTGAGCAAGGCTGTATCGGCTGTCACGGTGACCAGATGGAAGGTGCCGGAGCAGCAGGTCCTGACCTGTATGATGTACCTTATGATGTTGATCAAATTGCTGAAATTGCCGTAGAAGGTATTGGAGAAATGCCTGGAGTATTTGACGGCAGTGACGAAGAGCTTGAAATTCTTGCTGAATACATCGCCGCTAACGGACAGCCTGATGGAGAAGGCAACGGCGGAGATGATGAAGAGGAAGAAGAAGACGAAGAAGAATAAGAATTACTGGAAAAGCTGACTGAAAGGTCAGCTTTTTCTTGTAGATGAGTGTACCCCACTGTACATAAAACCTCTGCTAATGCAGCAGATTCTGCAGAGGATCAGGAAAAGAGCAGGGAGCAACACGGGATGACAAAGTTGGAAACGGGGAATGATATTTCATGTCAAAATTGCTGTACTGGCTGGCTTCTCCCTTCATGCTGGCCGTTCTGCTGATTATAAATATCCTTGGGACGATTTATGGATACTGGTGGTACAAAGATCAACTTGCGATCACCCCCACTCACTTTTTGATTTTTGTACCAGACAGCCCGACCGCAAGTTTATTTTTTTGCTTTGTACTTGCTTTTGTTTTTGTTTAGAAAAAATAACGGTTTAATCGAAGCTTTGGCGGCAGTAACGCTGGTAAAGTATGGGATATGGCTGTCGTAATGAACATCGTGCCCGGTTTTATGGGTGCAGAACTCGGGTGGCAGAATTATCTGCTGATCGCTTCTCACCTTGGCATGGCCATTCAAGGTCTGTTGTTTGCTCCTTTTTACCGTATAAAGGTATGGCACCTGGCTGTTGTGTCGGTTTGGACGCTGCACAATGATGTTATAGATTACATCTACGGCATGCATCCATGGGTTTCCGGGCTTTTAACAGATCACATCCACCATGTTGCATACTTTACATTCTGGCTTTCCATCGGTTCTATCTGGATCGTGTATGTAACTGGTGTCAGAAGCGAGCGCAAAAAACTGCAGCTTCCTTAGCAACCCTTTCCTTTGTTCTACTCTTGTCCAAAAAGCATAAGGATGAGAGAGAGGAAAAAGGAGGGAAAACGTTGCGTGTTTGTGTATGCTTCCTATTAGTCGTTGTTCATATAAGCTTTCTGTTCAATGGTCAAGCGCTGGCTGATGACACAGTTGACTTCCATTCACTAAATAAAAAAGCGGATATGGCATTGCGCCTCGTGCAAGAAGAAAGATATGAAGAGGGCAAGCAGGTACTTAACTGGATAGGAGACAGGCTTCCGGAAATGGACTATGAAAAGGAAGATCTGAATTCAAGAGATATGGGCACCCTAATACGAGCTTATGAAGGAGCACAGGAGGGCGTGACAGCTGCTGATCTTCCGCCGGAAGAGAGAGTCCGCCATCTTCTTACTTTCAGACTTGCTCTAGACAGTGTAATCAGCAGGGAAAACCCCTTATGGAAAAAAACAGAGCCTACGCTTCAAGAAAAGCTGAAGGAAGTGTACCAGCATGCAGTGAATCAGGAAGAGCAGGAAGCCCAGCGTGTTTTTAATGAGTGGCTGAGACAGTTTGAGATCATTCGCCCTGCTTTTACAATACGTGAAGAACCGGCTGTTTATGAACGGGTTTCTTCTTATGTAAAGTTTATGGATCAAAACAGAAGGGAATGGCTTCAGGAAGATGGGGGAGAACACTTAGAAAAGCTGGAAAAGGAAATGAAGTCTCTTTTTCATCCAGAAAACCGAGATTCTGCTATTGATCCATCCCTGCTTTGGGTGATGATATCCGTAGGAGGAATGGTCATTCTTTCTCTTACCTATGCAGGGTGGAAGAAATATAAGGGAGAAAAAGGACGGGAAAAAATGAAGCAGTAGAATCTGTCACAAAGGCTTAAAACGTTTCGATTGACGCCTTACAGCGGATTCAGTAAAATAATAGGTAAATAGAGATAGATTGGAGGGTGGAGGTGAAATTATGAGTTTAACAATGATGATTATTTATTTCGGGCTTCTCATTTTGATCCCGATTTGGGCGCAAATGCGAGTGAAAAGCGCTTATAGAAAGTATTCACAGGTTCAGAACTCCTCAGGGATGAGCGGAGCTGACGTGGCAAGGAAGATCCTCGACGAAAATGGACTGTTTGATGTAGCGGTTGAGCCGGTCAAAGGGCAGCTTACTGACCATTATGATCCCCGTTCCAAAGTTGTAAGGCTTTCAGAAGGAAACTATTACGGTCAGTCTGTAGCTGGTGCAGCTGTGGCAGCCCATGAGGTTGGTCACGCTATTCAGGATGCAGAAGACTATGCATTCCTTCGTTTCCGCCATGCCTTAGTTCCCATTGCAAACTTTGGATCCAATATTTCTTTCTTCCTCATTCTTGCGGGTATCCTTATGCAGGCTTCAGGTATGTTGCTGTTAGGGATTGTTTTCATGTCTGCAGCAGTGCTTTTCCAAGTGGTAACTCTGCCGGTTGAATTTAACGCTTCCAGTCGTGCGATGCACCAGGTCGTAGCCACTGGGATTATAAGAAATGATGAAGAACGTGAAACGAGAAAGGTACTAGATGCAGCAGCCTTGACATACGTTGCAGCAGCACTAGTGGCAGTTCTTGAATTGGTTCGTTTTGTGATGATGTATTTCATGATGAACGACGACTAAAAAAACCTCCAATCTGGAGGTTTTTTAGTTGGTCCACTTTATAAAGGGCACCTGCCAGGGCTTACTGGTGCCCTAATGGCTTTTTGTTTTCATCGAGCGTGAATCCTTCACCAGAAACATCCTGAACGTCGTTAATGGTGACAAAGGCATGAGGATCAATGCGAGTAACCAGGTTTTTCAGCCTCATTAGCTCACTTCTTCCGACCACACAGTAAAGAACTTCTTTTCTTGAACCGGTAAAGCTTCCTTTTCCTTGTAATGTCGTCGCTCCTCTATCCATTTCCTTTAAAATAGCCTCCGCGATCTCAGGAGCTTTTTCAGAAATAATAAATGAAGCTTTTGCAGAATAGGCTCCCTGCTGGATAAGGTCTATGACTTTTGCGGCAACAAAAACTGCAAGCAGTGTATACATGGCTTCCCGGTAATTCAAGTAAATCAAAGAGGAAGCTATGACTATACAATCAAAGGCAAATAACGTTTTCCCCATACTCCATCCAAAATAGCGAAAGCCCAGCTTGGCAATAATGTCCGCTCCACCAGTGGTTCCTCCGTAGCGAAAGACAATACCTAATCCGACACCAAGAAACACCCCTGCAAATAAGGCGACCAGAGTCATATCTTCATCAAGAGGAAGATGTACGACGGGGTAGACTTGAAAAAGCCACAGAAAAAAAGAAAGACCGATGGTGCCAATGACAGTGTAAGCAAATGCCGTTCTTCCCAGTATTCGATAACCAATGACGAAAAGAGGAATGTTTAATGCTAAATTAGAAAACGCAGGTCTATCGTAAACATAAAATATAAAATTAAGGTAATACCTGTAAAGCCTCCATCTGCCAGGTTATTTTGCATATTAAAGTAGACGAGCCCAAAGGCCATCACCCCAGAACCCAGTAAAACAAAAAAACAATTTTTCAGATGTATTCCTATGCTCAAAATTACTGCCTCCTCGCATGAAACGAAAACTTAGTAAAGCCTTATTCATTATAAGGGATTGAAAAAGGGCGAGCAACGAACAACATGATTGTCAAACAGCTTTTCTTTCGCTACCATAAGGGAGAAGTGCGAGGTGGAAACAATGGAGAGAAAAACCATGGAACAAATGCAAAAAGAAGTTGATGAGTATATTGGCCAATTTAAAGAAGGGTACTTCAGCCCGCTTGCTATGCTTGCAAGGATGACAGAAGAAGTGGGTGAGCTTGCCCGCGAAGTTAATCATCTGTATGGAGAAAAGCCTAAAAAGTCCACTGAAGATGTAAAAGCAATGGAGCAGGAGATTGGAGACATGATGTTTGTCCTTATTTGCTTTGCTAATTCTTTGGATATTAATATGGAAGAATCCTTTGATCTGGTAATGGAAAAGTTTAATACGAGAGATAAGGATCGATGGACGAAAATAAATGAAGGGGATGATCAGTAATGGCTGAAACGATTCGAGTGATTATAGCAGGGCCGCGAGGAAACATGGGGAAAGAGGCAGTGTTATTAGTTAACAGGACACCTACCTTGAGTTAGTAGCAGCAGTTGATTCAAGAAACGAAGGAAAGGAATTAAGAGAAGTTGAAGGGATGCCTGATGAATCAGCGAGAGTGTACACAGATATGGAACGATGCCTTCAGGACGTGGAAGCAGATGTCTCATAGATCTTACGAACCCTGAAGCAGGAAAAGTACATATGGATTTAGCGTTAGATTATAATGTCCGTCCGGTAGTCGGGACAACAGGGTTTACAGAAGAGGATGTAAAGCGCCTGCGAAAGAAAGCTGAGGACAAAGAGCTTGGAGCGATCATTGCCCCTAACTTTGCTGTAGGTGCTGTATTAATGATGAAATTTTCCCAGATGGCAGCAAAGTATTTTGAAGACGTTGAAATTATAGAAAAGCACCATGACAGAAAGCTTGATGCACCCTCTGGCACAGCAATCAAAACGGCGCAACTAATTAGTGAAGTAAGAGAAGAGAAAAAGCAGGGGCATCCAGACGAAAAAGAAGAATGGGAAGGTGCAAGAGGAGCTGGTATGGAAGGTATGCACATTCACAGCATCCGTCTGCCGGGCCTTGTGGCACACCAGGAAGTGATGTTTGGCAGCAGTGGACAGACTCTTACCATAAAGCATGATTCCATTAACCGAGAATCGTTTATGCCTGGTGTAAAGCTCGCAGTGGAAACTGCAATGAAACTTGATACTCTTGTATACGGCTTAGAAAATATAATGGAATAAGGTGATCTGATGAATATAGCTTTGATTGCTCATGATCAAAAGAAGCAGGATATGGTCACGTTTACTATAGAAGCAAAAGAGATATTAAAAGATCACAAACTATATGCAACAGGAACTACAGGAAAGAGAATTACAGAAGCTGCGAATCTGGATGTAACTCGCTTTTTATCTGGACCTCTTGGAGGAGACCAGCAAATTGGTTCACTTGTCGCAAGTAATGATATTGATTTGGTTATTTTTTTCCGCGATCCTTTAATGGCCCAGCCCCATGAACCGGATATTTCAGCCTTGTTGCGTTTATGTGATGTACATAACGTGCCTGCTGCCACGAATCCAGTCAGTGCCAGAGTAATGATAAAAGCCCTTCATGAGGGGCTGATTCCATCTAGACAAGATATTGCCGGAGGAGCGGAATGAATAGAGCTGATATATTAGCTGTCGGAGCCCACCCGGACGATGTAGAAATTGGTATGGGAGGGACCCTTGCAAAACACGTGGAGAAAGGAGCAAAGGTGGCCCTTTGCTCTCTTACCAAAGGAGAGCTGTCATCAAATGGTACAGTAGAAGAAAGACAGCAGGAAGCAAGAGAGGCTGCTGAGGTGTTGGGCGTACAAAGGTATCAGCTTGAATTTAGTGATCGTTCCTTGCATACAGAAGGGGAGGATTTTACAGAACTCGTGGCTTTAATTCGAGCTGTAAAGCCTAAGGTGGTATTTGCTCCAATGCCTGATCGGCATCCTGACCACGGCATGTGCGGAAAGATCGTAAAGGAAGCCGTCTTTAACGCCAAAATCAAAAAATATCAAGCCTTTCACACCGAATCTCATAAAGTGGATGCTTTGCATTTTTACATGATAAACGGTATCCAGGAAGCGGACTTTTATGTGGACGTATCAGCTTACATAGAGAAAAAGATTAAAGCCCTTTCCTGCTATAAAAGCCAGTTTGAAAGACGAGAAGGAACAATTGAAACCCCGTTGACGAATGGATATGTGGAAGGGGTTCGTGCCCGGGAATACGTTTTTGGTAAACAAGCAGGTGTGGGGTACGCAGAAGCATTCATAAAAGACAGCCCTCTTCTTATTGACAATCTATTAGGAGTATAGCCATGAGAAAATTGAAAATAGGAATTACCTGTTATCCAAGTGTCGGAGGCTCAGGGGTGATTGCAACTGAATTGGGAAAATTGTTAGCTGAAAGGGGCCATGAAATCCATTTTATTTCATCGAGCCTTCCTTTTCGATTAAATAAAGTGTATTCAAACATCTATTATCATGAAGTAGAAGTAAACCAATATGAAGTGTTTAAATACCCTCCTTATTCTTTGACGCTGGCAAGTAAAATGGCAGAAGTAATTAATGAGGAGGACCTTGATATTCTTCATGTCCATTATGCAGTCCCTCACGCAGTTTGTGCTCTGCTTGCCAAGGATATGACCGAGCAGGATGTTAAAATTATCACGACTCTGCATGGTACAGATATAACGGTTTTAGGGTATGACCCTTCCTTAAAAGAAATTATCAAATACGGTATTAACCGCTCTGATGTGGTCACAGCCGTCTCATCTGACCTGGTCAGGCAGACCAGGGAAATGTTTCACACGGACAGAGCAATAGAAACAGTGTACAACTTTATTGACGAACGTGTGTATCAGGAAAAAGAAGTACCAGGTTTACGGGAGGCCTACGGAATAAATGAAGGGGAAAAAGTGATTATCCACGTTTCCAACTTTCGGCCGGTGAAAAGGATAACAGATGTAATCGAAGCATTCTCAGTCGTAGCCTCGCAAATGGAAGCCAGGCTTTTAATGGTAGGAGACGGGCCGGAAAAAAACAAGGCAGCAGAAGTTTCCAGAAAACTAGGTATTGAAGATAAAGTTAAATTTCTAGGCAATCAAAAACATATAGCAGACCTGTTATCTATTTCTGATGTCATGTTTCTGTTATCTGAAAAAGAAAGCTTTGGCCTGGCAGCTTTAGAAGCGATGGCATGCGGAGTTCCTGTAGTCGGCACAGCGGTCGGGGGAATACCGGAAGTAGTTCTCGATGGAGAAACAGGTTTTATCACTCCGGCAGAAGATCCTGTGACAGCAGGTGAAAAAGCTGTTGAGCTTTTAGGAAACGAAAGCTTATACAAAAAGCTGTCGGTTTCTTCAAAGGAAAGGGCGCAGCAGCAGTTCTCATCGTTTTCCATTGTTGAGCAATATGAATCAATTTACAAAACAGCACTAGAAAACGAGGAAAATTAAATGGACCGCCAGCAGGATATTTGGAGAGGTGCAAAGGAATTATTGAGTGAAATAAAGCTTCACGGTTTTGAAGGTTATATTGTTGGCGGGGCAGTACGCGACTACTTGCTAAATGGACCAGTAAATGATATTGATATTGCGACAGATGCCCGGCCAGCAGAAATTGAAAGAATGTACCCGAAAACGGCAGCTCTGGGAAAAAAACATGGAACCATTTTAGTGTTGCACCGTGGCTTACCCTATGAAGTGACAACGTTTCGGGGAAAGAATGATGAAAGCAGCACATTATCAGCCGATTTAGAAAAAAGAGATTTTACAATGAACGCTATGGCTCTAACAGGAGATGAACTTGTTATTGACCCTTTCGGTGGGAAAAAGGATCTTGAAAGGGGACTCATACGAGGAGTCAAAGATCCTAATGCACGCATACTCGAAGACCCTTTGAGGATGATACGTGCCTTTCGCTTCATTGCCCAATATAATTTTCTCATTGAACCACAAACAAAAAACGCGATACGCTGCTTAGCAAAAGAATTGGACAACACAGCAGCAGAGCGTATAGGCAGTGAATGGGGGAAAATTCTCACAGGTCCTTACAGCCAGCGAGCTCTGAATGATTTTTTTACTTGTTTGCCCCTGACTTCTCTAAGGAAAGACTTGTTTCCTGAAAACTGGGAAATCCCAGACTCTTGGGAGCCAGTAGTAAGGGTAGAGGGGGAAGTCCAAAGCTGGGCTGCATTTTTACTTTTAATGAATGAACAGGAACCTGGTTTTCGTTTAAAGAAGTGGAAGCGATCTAATTCGCTGCAAAAAAAGGTCAAACAAGTGATGTTTTGGAGCTGCTGGAGAAAGGCTAATGAATGGACGAACGAAGCCTTGTACAGGGCAGGGAAGACTGGGGCACTGGCTGCCGAGGAACTGTACGGTGTGTTCTTTAAGAAAAATGACGCCTGGAGCAAAGAAGAATTACATGCCAGGTTTGACAGTTTTCCTATTGCTTCTCGGGAAGATTTGTCTGTTAATGGCAGTGAACTTGCAGAGGCGCTTGAAAGAACACCAGGCCCTGGATAAGTGAATGTCTAAAGGAACTGGAAACAGCCGTAATAAATAGCAAAGTAAGGAACTGTAAAGAAGACCTTATAACTTGGATAAAGGAGCAGATGGATCCATGAGAGGCAAACTGATTCAAGTACTTACAGAAGCCGGAAATGAGTTTACATCCGGGCAGTATTTAAGCGAGCAGCTGGGAATATCAAGAACAGCTGTGTGGAAGCATATCGAAGAATTGAGAAAAAGCGGGTACGAACTAGAGGCGGTCCCTCGAAAAGGGTATCGTCTTCTTTTTACACCGGACACAGTAAGTGCGGAAGAAATTTCTTCACGACTGACAACCTCTATCATGGGAGCTCAGGTTCATTATGAAAAGTCTGTACCCTCCACCCAGGAAGTCGCTCACAAATTGGCAAGGGACGGAGCTGCGGAAGGAACAGTGATAGTGGCTGATGAACAAACTAAGGGAAAAGGAAGGCTGGGCAGAGAATGGTTTTCGCCGTCAGGGACAGGCCTCTGGTTCAGTCTGTTGCTGCGACCGGATATTCCTCCCCAGCAAGCGCCCCAGCTTACTTTGCTGACAGCAGTAGCTGTCATTGAAGGAATTGAGGAAGCAACTGGTGTAAAAGCAGAAATTAAATGGCCTAACGACCTTTTGGTACAAGGGAGAAAAATAGCTGGCATACTCACAGAAATGCAGTCAGAACCAGACAGAGTACAAGCTGTCATTGTAGGAGTGGGCATTAACGTGAATCAGGAAAAAAGCAGTCTCCCCGAAGACCTTCAGTCTATCGCCACATCTCTGGCTATTGAAAAAGGGACACCGTTTCACAGGGCTGACGTATTGACTTCAGTGCTCAAAAGGTATGAATATTGGTATCAGCACTTTTTGCACGAGGGATTTGATCGAGTGCGGAGACGATGGGAGGCCCTTGCTATTTCTTTTGGCCAAAAAATCACAGCTCGCACCGTTCAAGGAGCAGAATATGGAACGGCAAAGGGAATAACCGATGACGGTGTCCTCATCCTGGAAAAAGAAGACGGTGAAATAAAATATATTTACAGTGCAGATATTGAATTTAACAACGATACCAATTAAAATTTTGGTATAATCAATGGACAGGCAATATCCAAGTGAATTGCACTGGCCCATCATGACAGCTGGCTGTGCCAGCACAGTATCCAGACTATTTTTATTATTATGTCTGCCTTGATCCAACATTAGGACAGGGACAGAGGGATGCAAGAAACCGTTTATCAGAGTGATCTGCTCGAGCAGGTTTAGTTTATCCTGCTTAAATGGTATAAATCCTTCTTCCCCAGGGAGAAGGAATTTTTGTGGTTACTCCATTCTGTGGTTTCTTTTGTATCTTCTCTGCTAAAAAAGGAGGAGAAGAGTAGTGAAAACAACTTCAGGTTTTCAGAAAATGAAATCATCCGGCGAAAAGATTGCAATGATGACTGCCTATGACGCGCCTTCTGCAAGGGGTGCAGAACAGGCGGGGGTTGACCTAATTCTTGTCGGTGATTCAGCAGGTATGGTAGTCCATGGCTATGATTCTACTGTGCCAGTTACATTGGAGGATATGATTTTGCATACGAAGGCCGTACGCCGCGGAGCGCCGGATACCTTTGTAGTAACAGATATGCCTTTTTTAACCTATCACGAAGGAACAAAAGAAACTGTTCAGAATGCAAGACGCCTTATTCAGGAAGGCGGAGCCCATGCGGTAAAAATGGAAGGGGCCGGAAACGTTGTCGACAGTATTTCTGCTTTAACATCCGGCGGTGTTCCTGTCATGGCTCACTTAGGACTCACCCCGCAGTCTGTGGGAGTCCTAGGCGGCTACAAAGTACAGGGGAAAAGTGATGAGGCAGCCCATGCATTGCTTGAAGAGGCAAAAGAGATTGAAAGTGCCGGAGCTTTTTCAATTGTATTAGAGTGCGTGCCAAAGCAGCTTGCTGAGCTGGTTTCAAAACAACTTTCTATCCCTGTGATTGGTATAGGAGCTGGAAAAGATACAGACGGACAAGTGCTTGTTTATCATGATGTCATTGGTTACGGGAATGGGTTTGTGCCAAAGTTTGTGAAACAATACAGTGATGTGGATTCTATCATCGAAAAAGCCATCGCAGAGTACGTAAACGAAGTGAAGGAACAGAGATTCCCCGAAGAACAGCACACCTTTACGATGAAAGAAGAACAGCTGAAAAGTTTTTACGGAGGTGTGAAGTAGTGCGGGTCGTACGAACAATCGCGGAGCTTAAAACAGAACTTTCCCGCAAGAAAAACGAGGGACATGAGATTGGTTTTGTTCCTACAATGGGATATTTGCATGAAGCGCATTTACGGCTGGTGGATCGAGCCTGCCAGGAAAACGGCACCGTGGTGATGAGTATTTTTGTTAACCCTCTTCAATTCGGTCCTAATGAGGATTTTGACCGCTATCCAAGAGACATTGAAAGAGATAAGAAATTGGCAGAGGAACGGGGTGTAGATATACTGTTTTGCCCCGAAACGAAGGAGATATATCCCTCGCCCCTTTCTGTCACAGTGCAGGTAAAGGAGGGGACAGACGTTTTATGCGGCAGGCATCGTCCGGGTCATTTTGATGGGGTGGCGACTGTCGTATTGAAACTCCTTCATATGGTAGAGCCGTCTCGTATTTATTTTGGTATGAAAGATGCTCAGCAAGTAGCAGTCATCGAAAAGATGGTCAGTGACTTAAACATCCCTGTGACGGTAGTGCCGTGTGAAACAATAAGGGAAAACGACGGACTGGCCAAGAGTTCAAGAAATGTGTATCTTTCTGAACAAGAGAGGCGTCAGGCCCCTGCCTTGTATGAGAGTCTTGTTCAGGGAGCAGCATTGATAAAAGAAGGGGAAGATCGGCCGGAGAAGGTCATTGAAAAAGTAAAGGACATGATTGAGGCCAAAACAGACGGAGAAATAGATTATGTTGAGCTTCTTTCTTATCCGGATTTAAAGCCTGTTGAGTCGATAGAGGGCAGAGTAATTATAGCTGCTGCTCTGCGTTTTGAGAAAGCTCGCCTGATTGACAATATCACATTAGAGGCCAGCCGCAAAGCTGCGGCCGCCTATTAAATTTATTGGGGGAAAGAATATGTTTCGTACTATGATGAAGTCGAAAATTCATCGTGCAACTGTCACCGAAGCGGATCTGAACTACGTAGGAAGCATAACGATTGACCAGGATATATTAGAGGCTGTAAACATTATTGAAAATGAAAAGGTTCAAGTGGTAAACAATAATAATGGCGCACGGCTGGAAACGTATGTGATCGCTGGCGAAAGAGGCAGCGGAGTGTTTTGCTTAAATGGAGCAGCTGCCCGTCTTGTCCAGCCCGGGGATCTTATCATTGTGATTGCTTATGCGATGGTCGAAGAGAAAAACTTGGAGAAGTTTGAACCAAAAGTAGCCATAATGAATGATAAGAATGAAATTGAGACATTAATGGCCACAGAACCAGCACATACAATTTTATAATAGGAGAGGCGGTTGTCTTAAAAGTCTCGACTCCTCGTTAAGCGAGCTGGAAGGGTTCACTCCAGCTCGTTTGTTTGTATGTTTTCAGAAGGCGTGGGATCGTTCATTACCATCAGCATATGTTTTACTATACTTGGCCGCATGTACCTTTTTCAGCCCGCCCTTGTGGAAAACTTCCGAAAGATAAGGACCCTGCTTCAAAACTTAAACGTAATTGGTGCTTTACCTGATAGAGAAATATAAGTTGGTAACGGTCGAGAGATAATCCATGTTTTTAATCTGTTATAATAAATGAGTGTGGAAAAATGCACCTATAGTTTTTAGCCATCGTGAAAGGCAGCAGGGGTGAAAAAATTGACTGAAAGATACGTAATTATAGATGTAGAAACAACTGGAAATGCTCCCAAAAAAGGAGACAGGATTATTCAAATCGGTGCAGTCGCTGTAGAAAACGAAGTAATTGTTGATTCCTACTCTTCTTTTTTTAACCCGGGGCACAGCATTCCTTCCTTCATACAGCAGCTAACTGGTATCACTGATAATGATGTGGCTGACGCTCCATTATTTGAAGAACAGGTGCCGAGACTCCTTACGTTTTTGGAAGGTTCCTATTTTGTCGCCCATAACGTTCCTTTTGATCTCTCTTTCATTAATGGGGAATTAGAAAGGGCAGGTTATGAGCCATTTGGAGGCCCGGTGATAGATACCGTTGAATGCGCCCGCCTTCTTTACCCGACAGAAGCAAGTTATCAGCTGAATCAGCTCGCAGACACCTTTTCTGTCGTTCATGACCGCCCTCATCAGGCGGACAGTGATGCAGAAGTTACAGCTATTATCTGGATGAAACTGAAGAAAAAACTTGAAGAGCTGCCAGCAGCTACGCTGCATCGTCTGCTTCCATTATCAAAACACCTGGAAAGCGAGATTGAGCCTATCATTCAAAGTGCTCTCAGAGAAAAAGTGAAAGCAGATGCTGAAGACCCGGCTCATATTGAAGTGTATCGCCAAATAGCTCTTAAAAGGAAGACTCCCTTTCAAAAGAGAAGTCAAAAACAGCCGGATGGGGAACAGAGAATAAACAGCAATGAATTTTTCAAGCAAGAAGGGCACCTGGCTCGTGCGATGAACAAATATGAATATCGTTCCGGACAGGAAGATATGTCAGCTTCAATACATGATGCTTTTAATCAGAACAGCCATTTACTTGTAGAAGCAGGTACAGGAACAGGAAAATCACTGGCTTACCTGCTTCCTGCCGTCGAGTTTGCCAAGCAAACGAACCGTCCTGTAATTGTGTCTACGCAAACGATCACGCTGCAGGACCAGCTGATGGCTCAGGAAATCCCCCTTCTGCAAAAAGCTCTTCCTTATACCTTTGATGTTTCCCTGTTAAAAGGCAGAAGTCATTACTTATGCTTGCGGAAGTTTGAACAGCTTCTTGATGAACAGCCCGAACATTATGAGCAGGCTTTGGCACTGGGACAGCTTCTCGTGTGGCTTACAGAAACAGAATATGGGGATGTTGAAGAACTTAACCTTGTGGGTGGAGCTTCCCGGAGGTTCTGGGATCAAGTAAAGAGCGACGGGGAATCATGTACGGGTCCTTCCTGCCCATGGTTTTCACGCTGCTTTTATCAACAGGCAAGAGAAAGGGCTTTTCATGGAGATATTGTGGTAACTAATCATGCTTTGTTGTTTACGGACATGGTACATGACCAGTCTCTATTGCCTGGGTACCGGCATGCTGTAATTGATGAAGCCCATCATTTAGAGCAGCTGGCAAGCCAGCACCTGGGAATTGAAACAGATTACACCAGGTTCACTCATCTCATTCATCGCCTTGGAACAATGGATAATGAGGGTCTTCTTGCTCAAAGTGTAGCCATTATTCCTGACGGTCCCCCGATAAAAGAGCAGGGATGGGTAAAGGCAAGAACTGAAAAACTGGCTGATTTGAAATTTGAAATAGATGAGCTCTTTCGAATGCTTCATGGTTTTTGTCTGGGCCGCTCCAAACGAGGAAGCTCTGAAGTAGGAAGGCTTTCCATACGTTTTTCCCCATCAGAGGAAAAGGGATTGTCGGCTATCCAGGAAGGGGCCAAAAGAGTGGTTATGCTTCTTGAAGAAGAGGGAAAGAAGCTTCTGGAAGTCGGTGATCATATAGATCAAGAGCTCCTCTCCTTTCAAGAACGGGGGATTGTCTCAGATTTTTTATCAGCAGTAAGAGACTTGCTGGCAGAAGGAACCATGCTTGAAAAATTGCTCCTTGAAGAAGATCCTAATATGGTGTATTGGATGGAAGCAGAAAGCAAAGGCGCTCAAAATGCCACGTATTTGTATGCCCGTCCAATCGATGTTTCCGAACTGCTGGCTGATAAACTTTTTGCAAAAAAAGACAGCGTGATTATGACTTCGGCAACCTTGACCGTTAAAAATTCTTTTCGGTTTATAAAAAAACGGTTAGGCTTGATGACTTTGGAGTTGAAACCTTATCTGTTCCCTCTCCTTTTAACTACCAAAGACAGGCCAAGTTGTTAATACCAGAGGATATGGGCAGCATTAAAAGGCAGATGAAAAAGCTTTTATCGAGCAAACAGCAGAGTTTATTTATCATAGTGCTTCTATTACGCAAGGCCGTATGCTT
This sequence comes from Thalassobacillus sp. C254, assembly GCF_001310615.1. Classification (NCBI taxonomy): domain Bacteria; kingdom Bacillati; phylum Bacillota; class Bacilli; order Caryophanales; family Bacillaceae; genus Thalassobacillus; species Thalassobacillus sp. C254. The sequence goes on from NZ_BAXQ01000004.1 coordinate 49,309, forward strand.
GTACTATTTACATCGTTCGATATGCTCAGAAAAACGTACAGGTTATTGCGAGAATGGGATGATGAAGGTGATTTTGTCCTGATCGGCCAAGGGGTAAAAACAGGAAGCCGAACAAAGCTAATGAAAACATTCAGACAGCATGAAAGGTCCATTCTCTTGGGAACAAGCACTTTTTGGGAGGGTGTTGATATTCCAGGTGACGCTTTAAGCTGCCTTGTAATCGTGCGCCTGCCGTTTTCTCCTCCTGACGAGCCTGTTTTGCAGGCTAAATCTGAAAAAGTGAAAGCAGAGGGGAAAAATCCATTTTCTGAACTGTCTCTTCCACAGGCTGTGCTGAGATTTAAACAGGGATTCGGACGTCTGATTCGCCGGGAAAACGATAAAGGGGTGGTGGTGGTCCTTGATAAAAGGCTGCTGCAATCATCCTATGGCAAAGATTTTATAAGGTCTCTTCCAAAGGTACCGGTTATTCAGAAACCAATGGACGAAGTATTAAATGAAATTGATCGTTTTTTAAATGAGTAAGTTCATAAGCTGCTATAAAATCACGTACACTAAGGAAGGTTCAGGAGGCTCTTTATAAGGAAGGGGAGCGACACAGGTGCGTGATGTATTGCTATATGTCTGTTTGTTTTGCTTTTTGCTGCTTGGTTTGACGGGCTGTCAGGAAAGTTATCCTGCCAGCACTGAGGCAAGTCCTGCCTTAGAAATGGACATCCATCTGGAAGCTGATGAATTCTTAATAACCTTTATGGATTTGCCCGATGGAGAGGCTACCCTTCTTCAATCAGGTGCAGGAGAAAATGTTCTGATAAACACCGGGGGACAAAGAAGCAGACCAAAGCTTGAAGAAAGTCTTCAGGCCTTTGATGTGTATGCGATTGATGCTTTGGTTCTTACAAATGAGGATGAGGCTTATACAGCTAACACCGACTGGCTTTCCGCCCAATACGGCATAGACACCATTATTGGAAGCCGGAAATCTTCTGAAATGATTGCAGACCGGTTTCCGGCACTTTCATCTAAAGTGATATATTGGGAGGAAGGGAAAGTGAATTTTCCTGCTATCGGGATGGAAACCGAGGTTCTTTTTGCGGGAGAAGATGAGGAGGGCGCGCTCGTCCTTAAATTTTCCTACGGCAGAGAAAGCCTTTTATACATGGGGACAGCAAAGGAAGAAGTAGAAGAAGCGCTGACAGATCATCCCAGAATTAAATCAACGTTTTTAAAAGTAGGAGATTTCGGGAGTCATTTTGGAGCCAATCTTATGTTCCTGGACCATGTGGATCCCCAGATAGCAATCGTTTTTCTATTGGGTGGAGACCGGGCGGACAAAGGGCTATTGGAACGGCTGAATGATGCTGGATTGATGTGTATCAAACTGGCAAGCACGGCACTATCTCTTTTAAATGGAGCAAAGAAAAAAATGAATGGTTCACATTAATATCCAGGAAATAAGATATACATGGCAGTAAGGGCAGATAAGATGTATGATTTGTTAATCCACAATGCAGCGGTAATCACTCTGGACAACGAAGAGATGATCGACAATGGTTTTGTGCTGGTTCATGAGGGGAGATTCATCCAAGTGAGTGAAGGCCCCCCTCCTTTAGCACTGAAAGAGAAGGCCGTAAATATAAAAGATGCAAAAGGAAAATGGCTGCTCTCTGGGTTTTTTAATACTCACTGTCACACGCCTATGTCGATTTTAAGGGGAGCGCTGATGATTTACCCCTTGATCAGTGGCTGAAAGAGGAAGTGTGGCCACGGGAAAAGTTTTTAGATAAGGACATGATCCATGCAGGAACTTCTCTTGCCCTGGTGGAAATGATCCGTTCAGGCACTGTAGGTTTTTTAGACATGTATCATTTACATATGGACATCGTTGCGGAAGCAGTAGTGGAAGCAGGATTAAAGGGTGCCTTATCAAGAGGCATGATTGCCCTTGGATTTACTCCTCAGGAATTAAAAGACAAGCTAAATGAAGCTGCTGTCCTTGCGAAAGGGTGGGAAAGCCATGAATCGAAAAGACTGAAAGGGTTTTTGTTCCCTCATGCTCCTTATACCTGCACTCCTGATTTTCTGGAGGCGGTGGCAGACAGAGCGAGAAGTGAAAATCTTCCTTTAAGCATTCACTTAGCAGAAACAAAAAAAGAAGTCGCTCGCCATGAAGAAGAATACGGAAAACGACCGGTTGAACATTTAGATGACCTGGGCTTTTTTGAAAGTCCGGTTCTGGCTGCCCATGGGGTTCATGTAAACTCTTTTGAGATAAAGCTATTGACAGACAAGAACGTTTCAGTCAGCCATAACCCCCTTAGCAATCTAAAGCTTGGTTCGGGTGTGGCGCCTGTTGGAGAAATGATGAAGCAAGGTCTTCATTTATCAATTGGGACAGACAGTGTTGTGTCCAACAATAACCTTGATATGTTCCAGGAAGTCAGGACAGCTGCAATACTGCAAAAGGGCTTTTTTCATGATGCATCCCTGGTTACAGCCAGAGAAGCGCTGCAAATGGGGACGATACATGGAGCTAAGGCAGCCGGTTTCACTGAAAGCGGCTTAATAAAAGAAGGGTACGAGGCAGATTTTATACTAGTGGATTCTTCCAAACCTCATCTTCAGCCCGTGGAGAATAGAGTCTCTCATCTTGTTTATTCAGCTTCTGGACAGGATGTAACAGACGTTTTCGTTAATGGAAGGGCCGTAATGAGGAATAAGGAGCTTATCACCCTTGATGAAGAGAAGATTGTTTATGAAGCAAATAATCAGTACCGTCGTTTAAACGGTTTGTACCGAAATTAACCTGCACCATAGGCAGGTGCAGGCATGAATGAGGTACGGGCGGGTTTGTTTTCATTCACTCCCTTAACGGGTATGTTTTTATAGTTCCCCTGATAAAGTGCAGACATGCAAAATGGGGGCAGAAACAAAAGGAAGGCAGGGATGAACATGGAAAGCAAAATCGAGGTATTATCGACAGTGAAGGTTCAGTCAACTCCTGACCTTTACAAAATTGTTGATTCTTTAAATCGGACATTAAAAAAAGAAGATCTGATGTTTGGACTGGCATTGGACGAAGAAGATAAAGAGCAGATGGTTTTTACAATATACCGCACATAGAAAGGAAGTGAAGGGCATGCGGAATCTGGTTGCGATTCTCAGTGTCGCAATTGTCGTGGCCCTTATTGTTGTAGGTATTCTTTTTTACCAAAGTGCACGTTCCCCTCTGGCCAGTCTGGAAACCCGGACAATAGAAGCTGCGCAGGGGGAAGATGGAATAACTTCGGTGGAAGAAGCAGAAATATACAACGGCGAGGAACAATACAGGGTAGCAAGAGCTATCAATGACGAAGGCGAAGAAGAGATATTATTTTATGATGAAGAGTGGGAGCTGATTGACCGCCGATCAGCTGGTGAAGGAGTAACCAAAGGGCAGGTGCGTTCCATGGTGGAGGAAGCGGAAGAAGGCGTGGATATTCGTTCGGTGCGCTTAGGCTATGACCAAAACCAGCCTGTTTATGAAATAACGTATCGCAGTCAGGAAGGAAGATTTCATTATTACTACGTTACTTTTGAAGATGCCTCCTTCGTTAAACGGTACAGCCTGCAAGAGACAACCTGAATGGGCTGACCGGCTGATGCGCTTTCTCTTCTTTGTATGCTCAGATACAGGAGAAGGGATGAAGCTTGAATTCAACCCGCTCATTCCGTAAACTTATCTTAGGTGATTTTTCTGAAAAAATAACCTTTTATAAAGTCATGGACGTTTGCAAGGAATCTAGAGGAGGCCATAAGATGAAATTAGCTAAGCGAGTATCAACACTAACACCATCTTCAACATTAGCAATCACAGCAAAAGCGAAAGAATTAAAATCCCAGGGCCATGATGTCATAGGTCTGGGAGCTGGAGAACCAGACTTTAACACTCCTGATTACATCATAAAAGCAGCTGTTCAATCCATGGAGGAAGGACATACAAAATACACTCCTTCAGGCGGCCTGCCGAAATTAAAGGAAATGATCGCCCATAAATTTAAGCAAGACCAGAACCTTACTTACACCTCTGAAGAAATTATTGTGGGTACCGGAGCAAAGCATGCCCTGTATACGCTGTTTCAAACTCTTTTAGATGAAGGAGACGAAGTTATTATCCCGACTCCTTACTGGGTAAGTTATCCGGAGCAGGTCAAGCTTGCTGGAGGAAAGCCAGTTTACATTGAAGGTAAAGAAGAAAATGACTTTAAAGTAACTCCTGAACAGCTTCAAGACGCTATAACCAGCAAAACTAAAGCATTTATCCTGAACTCTCCAAGCAACCCTACAGGCTCCATGTACGACCCGGAGGAGTTAAAAGCGGTTGGAGAAGCAGCTTTAGATAACGATATACTCATTGTATCCGATGAAATTTATGAAAAGCTTGTGTATGGCGGAGCAGAACATACATCAGTAGCTCAGCTGTCTGAGAAGCTGAAAGAACAGACGATTATTATAAACGGTGTTTCTAAGTCTCACTCTATGACTGGCTGGCGCATTGGCTACGCAGCTGGAAGAAAAGAGATTATTAAAGCAATGACCAACCTTGCCAGTCATTCCACATCCAACCCGACAGCCAATGCACAGTATGGTGCCATTGCTGCCTACGAGAAGGATGATGGTTCTGTAGAAAACATGAGGAAAGCTTTTGAGGATCGCTTGAATACGATTTACGATAAGCTTGTGGAGCTTCCGGGAGTAACGTGTGTTAAACCCAAAGGAGCCTTTTATCTTTTTCCTAACGTGAAGGAAGCTGCAAAAATGAACGGCTATGATGACGTAGATGAGTGGGTAAAGGATCTTCTCGAAGAAGAGAAAGTAGCTCTGGTTCCTGGATCAGGCTTTGGTTCACCAGATAACGTAAGATTATCCTATGCCACTTCACTGGATTTATTAGAAGGAGCAATTGAACGTATTGGACGCTTTATTGAAAAGAAAAAGCAGTAAACAACAAGGACGGTTCTAAGAGAGAGCCGTCCTTTTGTGGTCTCGTTGACTTCCATTTTTAAGCCCATGTATAATGAGGCTTGTGGATAAGTGAACCGAGAACCGACAGGAGGGACAAAAACGTGAAAACGACCATTAAAAAAGCAGGCAGTCACGTAGGTAATGAAGTAACGATTGGGTGCTGGCTTGCAAATAAACGCTCCAGCGGAAAAATTGCCTTTTTACAGCTTCGCGATGGGACAGGATTTATTCAAGGAGTCGTTGTCAAAAATGAAGTTGGCGAGGAGTTGTTTAAAAAAGCAAAGGAGATCACACAAGAAAGTTCATTATATATAAAAGGTGTCATTCAAGAGGATGACCGTGCTCCTTCCGGATATGAATTGACAGTTACCGGAATTGAAGTGATCCAGCAAGCAGAAGATTACCCTATTACTCCAAAAGAGCATGGCACGGAATTTTTAATGGACAATCGTCATTTGTGGATTCGTTCAAAAAAACAGCATGCCACACTCCGGATCAGACATGAAATTATCCAGGCAACATATGAATTCTTTGATAAGGAAGGTTTTATCAAGGTTGATCCTCCGATATTGACAGGAAATTCAGCAGAAGGAACGACTAATTTATTTCACACCAAGTATTTCGATGAAGATGCCTTCTTGTCTCAATCAGGACAGCTGTACATGGAAGCGGCTGCCATGGCATTTAACCGCGTGTTTTCGTTTGGACCGACCTTCAGGGCAGAAAAGTCCAAAACCCGTCGCCATTTAATCGAGTTTTGGATGATTGAACCAGAAATGGCTTTTGTCGAACATGAAGAAAGTCTGGAAATTCAGGAGCAATATGTAAGTTATGTGGTTCAGGCTGTACTTAAAAATTGCAGGCAGGAGCTCAAGGCTCTTGAGCGTGACACATCCAAGCTGGAACAAATTAGTGCTCCTTTTCCACGGATTACGTATGATGAGGCAATTGATATCTTGAAAAAAGAAGGCCAAGAGGTTGAATGGGAGAAGATTTTGGTGCCCCTCATGAAACAATCATTGCTGAAAAATTTGATAAACCAGTGTTTATTACTCATTATCCAAAAGATATCAAAGCTTTTTACATGAAACCTGATCCTGGCCGGGAAGATGTTGTACTTTGTGCCGATCTTATAGCGCCTGAGGGCTATGGTGAAATCATCGGCGGAAGCCAGAGAATTGATGATTTGGAGCTGCTGAAAGATCGCTATAACGAACATAATCTTTCTGAAGAAGCGTATGGATGGTATTTAGATTTACGGAAATACGGCACGGTTCCTCATTCTGGATTTGGCCTTGGATTAGAAAGAACAGTTGCATGGATTTCAGGGACGGAACATGTCCGGGAAACCATTCCATTTCCACGTCTCTTAAATCGGTTATATCCATAAAAGGAAAAAAATCAAGACTACTTTATTTCAATAATCAATGGTAAAATGATCTCTCAATGACCTGATGCTTAGATGATCATCGGATAAATACCAGAACCTTACCCCCGTTATGCGGGGGATTTTATTTTAAATCAGCTCTGTTAAAGACCTATGTTGTTTCTTATTAAGTAATTTACGAGAAAACGCGCGTGAGAAGACTTCTTGAAGAGTACTGGTCCAGGACCCATTGTACAGAGCTAAAAATAATGGTGTTTCTTTGATATAAAAGCAGGATCTGGAACGATCCATGGCAGGGGAGGGAAAAGGATGGAAAGAAAACAATTGATCGGATGGCTTAAAGCAGGCCACATCTCGATACCAAAGCTGTTCTTAGATTATTACGCAGCGCTCGGCCTAAAAGAGGAAGAAATGATGGTGCTTATCCATGTCCATCGTTATATGGAAGAGGGCCATGCGTTTCCTACTCCAGATGACTTGGCTGCGAAAATGACACTTGAAGCAAAAGCATGTGCCGGCCATCTTCGTGGGTTAATAAAGCGGGGATTTCTCCATATCGAAGAACAAGAGGACGAAAATCAGGTAATGTTTGAAACGTATTCTCTTGACCCGCTCTATAATCAGCTTCTTACTATGTTTGCACAGGAAACTGAAGAAGGATGCCAGGAAGAGAAGGAGACGGCTGAAAGAGAGCTGTATGAGCTGTTTGAGCATGAATTCAGCAGGCCCCTTTCACCAATGGAATGCGAAACGATAGCCATGTGGCTTGAGCAGGATCAATATGAAAAAGAAATTATTCATGCCGCCCTCCGAGAAGCGGTGATCTCTGGAAAACTTAATTTACGTTACATAGACCGTATTTTGTTCGAATGGCAAAAAAACGGAGTGAAAACAGCGGAGGAAGCAAGGAAGCACGGGGAAAAATTCCGCAAGTACCAAACAAATCGACGACCAGTTCAGGAGCGTGAGAAAACCCCCCATTATCCCGGTTTTAACTGGCTTGATTCCTAAAGAATGGGTGGTGCAATCTGCAGAAAGGAGTAAATGGAAATGCTGACAAAAAACAGGTGGAAGAGATTCTGCAAACCATCGGAGAAATGTTTCCTGAAGCAGAATGTGAACTTACCCATACGAATCCTTTTGAATTATTAATAGCCGTCGTTCTTTCTGCTCAATGCACGGATGCTCTTGTAAACAAGGTTACTCCTTCATTATTTGCTAAATATAAAGAACCAGAAGATTACTTGGCTGTGGAACAGGAAGAGCTTGAACAGGATATCCGTTCCATTGGGCTTTATCGAAACAAAGCCAAAAACATCAAAAAGCTGAGCCGATCGCTTGTTGAAGAGTATAATGGCGAAGTTCCCGAATCAAGGGATGAATTAATGAAGCTAGCAGGTGTCGGAAGAAAAACAGCAAACGTTGTATCCTCTGTAGCATTTGACTTCCCTGCAATTGCAGTGGATACCCACGTTGAACGGGTTTCTAAACGGCTAGGAATCTGCAGGTGGAAAGATAATGTGACTCAGGTGGAAGAGACACTGATGAAAAAAATTCCTCAGGATCAATGGTCTGTGACTCATCATCGTTTAATCTTTTTTGGAAGGTATCATTGTAAGGCCCAGTCGCCGAAATGTGATGTTTGTCCGCTCCTGGATCTATGCCGGGAAGGAAAGAAACGGATGAAAAAAAGGAGGGGACAGCGTGAATGATGTACCTGTTCCTGACCCTTATTGTGAAGCCCCTTTTTATTCCAGCTCGGTGACTGAGGTGATTTCATTGTCTGTCCCCATTGAAGAAGGCATCCGGAAATACCCTTTCTATGCTGAAATAAGGTCCATATACAGACCGGTTGATCCTAAGCCATGGACAGAGGTGGAGAAATACGTTTCTTTTCTCCTGCAAGAATGGAAACAAGAAAAAGGAAAATTAGCAGCATTATATCAAGAACGAAAAAGGGCAGAAGCTTCGCCCTTCATGGTTAAACAACTGGCAAATCTGATCAGTGCGCTGTGGTGGGCAAATGAAAAACCGGTACCATCAGCGAAGCCGAGTATTCTTAGTAAAGAAAGTGAAAGGCTTCATATAAAGCCTTTTAATATAGAAGATAGATTAGCTTTTGTTTTCGAAGCGCCAGATCATCATGCTTCTTTTGTACAGCTAAAGGAAATGTTTGATGAACTTGAAAAGCGATTTAAAGTATCCTTGCTGAAAACAAAGAAAAGTAACTGAAAAAAGGCAGCTTAGCTGTCTTTTTTTGTATAGGAGAGTTTCATCCAAAGAGGAAGGGTTTTTTATACCATGAAAGACTGGTCTTTTGTTAGAAAATTCGCTATAGTAAGCGTGAAGGACGGTGTATAAAAGAAATGACGATCACAAAGACGGATCTCATCCATCATTTAGAGCAAGAGCTTCCTTTTCGTAAGGATAACCAAGCAAGACTGGAACAGCTGAAAGAAAAACAAAATAATGAGACATTTGATGTCGCGTTCTGCGGCCACTTCTCAGCAGGAAAGTCAACAATATTAAACCATATCCTTGGGGCAGAAGTACTGCCGACAAGTCCTATCCCTACCAGTGCAAATATTATTACCATTAAGCAAGGGCTTAGGCCTTGAAGCAGAAACTCCTGACAGTTCTGCAGAGCGCTGGGAGGGAGAAATTCCATGGGGTGATGTGCGCAAGTGGGGCATGGACGGAGCGGCAATCAAACAAATAACTATTACAGCTCCTTTATCTTTTCTGGGAGAAAATGTCCGCCTATTGGACACGCCAGGGTAGATTCTACAGACCCTACCCACCAGCAGGTAACAGCTGAGCAATTATATACGACAGATGTCATAGTCTATGTAACAGACTACAACCATGTCCAGTCAGAGACTAATCTGCATTTTCTCCGCCAGCTGACATCAGAACAAAAGCCTATCTTTTTGGTCATTAATCAAATAGATAAGCATGATGAGAAGGAATTAAGCCTCCATGCTTATGAGAATTCAATTAAGACAATGCTTGATCGATGGAATATTCATCCTGTCTCGATTTATTACACAAGCATGAAGGATTTGGATCACCCGGCAAACCAAATTGAAGTATTTAATAGGGAAATGAAAGCCCTTTTATACCGGGGCGAGGAGATTCTTTCAGAAAGTTTATCAAGGCTTGCAGCAGGAACTGCAGAAGCGTTGAAGTCAAGGATTGAAGAGGAAATAGAAGAAGCAAAGGAAGAATGGGAAGCAAGACTCGAAGAAAATGATATCGATCCTGAACTTATTCGCAAACAAGAATCCAGAGAACATCGCCTGAAGACTCTGGATGGAGAAAAGAAACAGGCTATCAAAAAACTTTATGACGATAGAAACAGCTTATTTGAAAATGTAACGTTGTTTCCGTACTCAACTACAGAAAAGGCAAGGAATTGGCTTGAAAGCCAGGATCCTCAATTTAAAGTAGGGGTTTTTCTTTAGTAAAAAGAAAACAGAAGAAGAAAGAAACCAGCGCTTGCAGGCTCTCACAGAAGAGCTGAATGAAAAAATCAATACTCAGCTTCTTTTTCACATCAAGAATCTTCTTTCAAATGCAAGCCGGGAGTACTTGCCTGATCAAGCCTATTATGAAAGGCAGCTCGAGGAATTAGAGATTACAGTGGATCAGCAATGGTTTGCTCCTTATGTGACAACACAGCAGATGGATCGTCAGTTTGTTTATACGTTCACAAAGCAAATCACATCTGACATAGTGAGAACAGTCAAGCAGAAAACAGATGAGCTCTTTTCCCTGTATGAGCAGGGAATCAGCAAAGCATATGAAAGGGAAAAGGAAGAAATCGAAGGTCTGGTACAACAATCTGCCAGCCTTGATTATGAAAAACAAGCATGGGAGGAAGTCCAACAAGGTTTTGAAAATGAAATAGAAACTGTCAATGAGTGGCTTAGAAGGCACAATCCGGCCTCCTCGTTAGAAAACAAGCTGAAGGACCTTCTCCAACGAGGGGCGCCAGATGCAGTTAATAATATTTTTTCTGAAGTCACTATGCCAGATGAAGGTGTAATTGACCAGGAAGAAGAGGAAACGAGCTTCACCTCCCGCATCCAAGAAGATTTATCCTGGATGGTTGAGCCGGTTAGTACGTATGTAAGCGAATATAGGACAGGTCATTTTTATCTTCTGAAAGAAGGCAGCTTGAGAATTTTCTCACCCGCTATGAGAATCAAACCTTTGTCATTTCTTTATTTGGAGCATTTAGTGCGGGGAAATCGAGTTTCGGTAATGCCCTTCTTGGGGATACGGTTCTTCCAGTCTCGCCTCATCCTACAACAGCCACTGTGAACCGTGTAAGAAAGCCTGATAAAGAGCATTCTCATGGCACTGTGAAAGTGTTTGTCAAAAGTGAAGAGTTTTTAAATAATGAAATAAAAAAGTAGCCAGAGAGCTTGAAGAGGATGTTCAGTTAAAAACCTTAAGGTCATGGGACAGATCTGAGAAAAATATCACCTCAACGTGGAAACGAACAAACATTCAATATTTAAAAACATTAAAAAGGGCTTTGGAACAATCACCTTGGAAACTGGGCGAAGAACTGACGATGCCGCTCCCGGAACTGCATGATTTGGTAGCTAAGGAAGAGAAGGCATGTTTGCTTCAAGAAGTCATTGTCTATTATGACTGTGAATGGACAAAGCGGGGAGTAGAGCTGGTAGACACTCCTGGCGTGAATTCAATTCATGGGCGTCATACGAACGTTGCATTTGAGCAAATGAGAGTATCAGATGCTATCTTCTATTTAACTTATTATAATCATGCTTTCTCAAAGGCTGACCAGTACTTTCTTCAGCAAATGGGCAAGGTTAATGAAACCTTTGAGCAAGATAAATTGTATTTCATAATTAATGCATCTGATTTGGCAAATTCACCCCAGGAACTAAACGGGGTAAAGAATCATGTGAAAGAACAGCTGAAGGTTAATGGTTTAAAAGAGCCACGTTTATTTGCTCTTTCCAGTAAAAAGGGTCTGGAGGCAAAGCAGAAAAAGGAAGTATTGGATCAATCATCATTCGGAGTGTTTGAAGATCATTTCCGTGAGCATACCATTGAAGAACTAAAGCACTTGAATCTATTGTCTATTAAAGGAAAAGCTGAAGAAATTCTTAATAAAATAGATGACACTCTTTCAGGAATGGCAGGAGACAAGGAAGAAAAAGAAAGACAGCTTGCAAGGCAGACAGCTACAATACAAAGGCTGGGGAAAGAGGCGGAAAATTTCTCACTGCAAAAAGGCAAGGGAGAAGTGCTTCGAGAATCAGACAGCAGTTTGCTTATTTAAAAGAGAGAACTGCGTTTGTTATGAATGATTATTTTCCTCATGTCATTAATAGTGCAGTCATTAACGGCTCAACCAAAAAAGAGCTGAGAAACCAGCTCGACGGGGCCATTTATGAATTTGAAGGATTTATAGAACAATTCCTTAGGCAGGAAATAGAAGCTTCCTTGATCCGATTGGAACAAAAGCTTAGAAGAGAAGGAGAAGAGGGAATTTCTGAATGGATGAAACAATGGAGAAAAGAGCTCCCATTTTTATCAGTCAGTGATAAGGAATGGAATGAGCAGTCCATTTCCCTGGAGCACCCTTCCTATTTAGCCTTGGACCGTGAGAAATATGCTCCTTACGTGAAATCCAAAAAGGACTTCTTTGAGAACCAGGAAATTAAACGCCTCAAAGAATCGTTAATTGAGGATGGAAAGGAAGGAGCAGCTTCAAAACTGGCTACCGTAGAAGCAAAAGTAAAAGAAGAATTAATTGATAGGGTAGCTCAGTGGGAGAAGAATGGACAAAATCGTTTAAAAGAAAGCCTGCATCAGGAAAAAGAAAGACTTACTTGGATGATGGATACTTCCATGAAACCTGCCCTTGAAGCTGAGAAGGAAAAACTGACATCTATTTTTAGATGATTATTATAAAAGGGTATGGTTGCCTGCCACAGCATCTTCCTTCTGAAAGGAGAACTGATGAAAAAGGAAAAGTAAGGGGAAAAATAAATGAAGTATGCAGTGAAGGGTAATCTTGTGAACGTCCACAACCCGAAAACACTATAAACCGTATTATCATCAACAAAAAGAGGATCCAGTTATTGGATCCTCTTTTGTTTTATAAGACTGTTTAGTTCCAGTCTCACTTTTTAATCTTAGTCTTCTTCTCCATTGCCGTTCTCATCGCCGTTACTTTCTGCCGATTGGTCATTACTGTTTTCTTCAGCAGGTGGAGCAGGTTCCGGCTCAGGTTGTGGCTCAGGCTGTGGTTCTGGAGTTGTTTCTGCATTATTGTTGTTGCCATTATTTTCTTCAGCAGGTGGAGCTGGTGTTTCTTCTGGAGGTCCATTGTCGCCGTTATTCCCGCCACCTTCAGGAGCACCGTTTTCTTCCTCCTGATCTTGAGGCTGCTCTTCTTGAGGCTGCTCTTCTTGAGGCTGCTCTTCCTGAGGCTGCTCCTCTTCCTGAGGCTGTTCTTCTTGAGGCTGCTCTTCCTCCGGCTGTTCCTCTTCTTGAGGCTCCTCATCTGTTTCTTCTTCTTCCGGCTCCTCTTCTTCTATAGCCTCTTCATCAGGAACAGTTACACTTACATTGTTTGGATCACTTCGTTCCCCGTTTTCAACGGCTATAACCTGGAATTCGTGAGTAGTGCCTTTTTCAGGTGCATTTAGGATATATTGCATTTCTCCTTGTGTAGCTACTGTATTGAGAGATCCACCAGTACCATGACTCACTTCAAAAGAAGCGCCGCTTCCATCGTAACTCCAGGTCACAATAATTTGGTCATTCTCTTGATTGTAGGAAGCCGATAAACCGGAAACTGATGTGAGAGTTTCTGTCTCCTCCTCTTCTTCCTCCTCTTCTTCCTCTTCTTCAATAAATTCTTGTGAGACGCTGTCAGGTTCTGTCCCTCTGACAAACAGTTCCTCAGTTATTTCAGACTGGGGAGTTTGAGGGCTTGGGAGCTTTCCTGTGCCTTTTTCCACATCTACTCTTACAACTGATTCCGGTTGTTCAAAGTCAGGAGTTTCAATACCATCAGAAACTTCATTCATAACAAGTTCAAAGATTTGTTTAGCGATTCGTCGCTCCGGTCCTTCACTTAGATAGCCTGCATCCCGGCCGCCGCTGAATCCTGTCCACACGGAAGCTGTATAGCGGGACGTGTACCCTGTAAACCACGTATCAGGCACACCGCCGGAAGGGATATTATATTGCTGTCTTTCATCAGCCGTAAAGTTTGTTGTTCCTGTTTTACCGGCCACAGGCAGGTTAGGAAGGCTGATGTCTCTTGCTGTACCATACGATTCATCAAGCACACCTTTAAGCATATCCGTTATCATATAGGCCGTATAATCACTCATAGCTTCGCTGGCTTCCGGACGAAGATCGATTTCTCTGCCGTCAGGGAAGACGATCTTTCTTACTGCAAAAGGATCAATAAACTCTCCGCCGTTACCAAAGGCTGCGTATGCACCAGCCATTTCTTTACTGGAGACACCTTCTGCTACTCCGCCAAGAGCGTACGCTTCATGAATTTCTTCGAAAGGCATGCCTAAATTGGCGGCAAATTCCTGAGCCTCATCCAGTCCAACTTCCTGCAGAGCTTTTACAGCTGGAATATTTAAAGACCGTACCAAAGCTTCTCGCATGCTTATGTTGCCCATATAGTTTCTTGAGTAGTTCCTGATCTCCGTACCATCTGAATAGGAGTGTGGTTCATCGGGAATAATATGGCCGGTGGACCACTGCAGGTTTTCAATGGCAGGACCATAATCCAACACTGGTTTAATGGTAGAACCAGGCTGGGCCTCTGAACGTGTAGCATAGTTCCATCCGCGAGCAACCTCACCGCCGTGATGATTGCCAACCATTGCTTTAATTTCACCTGTTTGAGTATCAAGCAGGGTGAAACCGACCTGGAAATGCTCATTATCAGGGTAAGAATCAATATAATCACGAGTCTGAATGACATCTTCCGCGTAATCTTGAGCAGAGGTATCAAGGGTGGTATAAATTTGAAGCCCTGCTGAATATAAGTCAGAAGAAGTGATCCCATCAATATTTTCTATTTCACTTTGTACGTGGGAAATGAATGAATCATATACTTGACCTTCGGTTTCAGCAAGCTCAGATACATTCAATTGTTCTTCAATGGTAACAGCTCTTGCTTCGGCCGCTTCATCAGAGCTGATCAAACCGTGTTCTTCCATTAAAGATATAACAAGGTTTCTTCTCGATTCTGCAGCTTCCGGATTGTTAGTAGGATCGTAGTAACTCGGACGGCGCGGAATCGCAGCAAGAAGAGCGGCGTCTTCAATGGCAAGCTCTTCCACATTAGAGACATCAAAGTAATACTGGGCAGCTTGACCAATACCGTAAGCGCCATTGTTGAAATAAATAAGATTTAAATACATTTCTAAAATCTGATCTTTGCTGTACTGCTGTTCAAGACGTACGGCAAGATATTGTTCTTGTACTTTTCGCGTTATCTGCTTGTCAGGGGACAGAAATGCATTTTTAACTACCTGCTGGGTGATTGTACTTGCCCCCTCAGCTCCAAAACCTGAGGATACGTTGGCTGCAAGAGCTCCGAACATCCGGCGCATATCAACACCAAAGTGGTCGTAAAAACGGACATCCTCAACAGCAATAAATGCATTTTTTACGTGGTCAGGTACTTCGTTTATATCCACCATGACACGATTTTCTGTGGCCTGGAGCTGAGTAATCAGTTCGTCGCGGTCATCATATATTTGGGCAGCCTGGGAAAAAACGAGCTGTTCAGGGTCAAGTGCAGGAGCGTCTCTGATCATAGCGACAGCTGTAACTCCGCCTGCGATGACCAAAACGGCAAGTATAATAGAAAAAGCTATGACTATTTTTTTCCATAACGGCTGCTTTAGCGTTGTATTTTCTGCCTTTTTTTTATTGCCCCGTTTATTTTTTTCTTCAGCCTGACGTTTTTCTGTTCTTGAACGATACTCTTGACTCATTCTGCTAGATCTTCCTTTCTATCAGTTCAAACGAACCGAGCTCTCCTATCCTGTTAGACGTAAACAGGTAGGATAAGTTACAAATTTAAAAATAGACACGGTCAATTATCTGTAAATAATCTAGACGAGGAGATAGACCTTGAGGCACGAGATGTCCTTTTTCTTCGATATCATTTTTAGGAATAGACTTGCGTTCCTTTTGTTCTCTAAACCAATAAATAAAGTGGGAAGCATCATATAAATATACTTCTTGTGTCGGTGAAAACCGAAAAATTAAAAATGCGATACCGCCTTGATTTACGACCCGTTCCATATGCTTTACCTGGTGTTCATGGACATTGCCAAAAGGGAAGGAAGTTTTGTTCCTGGTTTCTTTGGCTTCAAAATCAATGTATTTTCCAGAGTATACACCATTATAGTCAGTTGTGGACGGCTGTTTAAAATAGGCTTCCGTAATGGTGGCAGCACTCCTCTTTGGGTAATCAACTCCTACAATTTGCACAGGTGTTGGCTTTTTATGAATGACAGCCTGTCCGGTTTGTAAATAATATTCATTTGTTTCATTTAAATCTTCTTCCAAGGTCATCCCTCTGTTGCCAAATTGAGGAGATGTCCCAGTGAGAGACTTGGACGGCTTTGTTCCAGAAGGAATAAATCGTTTCCCGTTTGGATAGCGAAAGGCCAACAAATTCACCCTCCTTTTGTGTAAAATAAAGGACAGTCAAATGTCATCAACTTATCATAGCACAACTTCTCATTACAAAGAAGATGTTTTCTTGAACGTTTATAGGCTAAGTGGACAAGGGGGGAACTGTATATGTTAGAATAATTTTATTACATAGAAGGAGATGGGATAAGATGAGTGATAAGCCTATAAATTTGGGATTTGGCAACATGATGCCTTCTGGACGCATCGTATCAATTGTTAATTCGGATTCAGCTCCGACCAAACGAATGATCCAGGAAGCAAGAGAAAGAAAAATGCTCATCGATGTGACAAATGGCAGAAAAACTCGAAGCATTATTCTGGCTGACAGCGACCATGTCATTCTTTCTGCTATTCAACCGGAAACGGTTGCTCAAAGGCTCAATAGTAAATCAGATGAATAACAAAGAAGCTTTCGCTCATCGCAGAGTGAAAGCTTCTTTTTTCCTCTGATTACTCAGCAGGACGATTCGGGCCCTCAAGCTTCTTATCTCCGTACCCGACTTTTTTCTCTTCCTTGCCTTTCACTTTCCCATTGTTTTGACTCGGTTTTTTTCTCAATTCAACCCCTCCTTTTTCTTACTGTCCCCTTGGTTCACGCTGTTATGCGAATGGCGGAAAAAAAACAAGAAAAGGCACAGATCTCTTCTTTCTTTTTCGAATAAGCACTAGTTTTGTAAGGTGGAAAGGAGAGCAAGCAGAAAGGTAGAATTACCTAGCTATAAGTGAATGGAGGAGGTTTCAAGATGAGTGAACGAATGCTGAAGACTAAAGAGGTGGCCGAATTGTTGCAAATAGCTCCTGCTACTGTGCATAAGTGGGTAAAGAAGCATGATATTAAATGTTCAACAAATGACCGGGGACATTTTTATACGGAGAAGAGGCCATTTCTAAATTCGAAGCTCTTAAAAAGGAATGGGATGACAGCCGGAAAAATGACACCGAATCTCACTTATCTCAAGTAGCTTCAGCCTCAGTACTGGAAAAAATGGATATTATGACAAAGAGAATAGAACAGCTGGAAGAAATCATAGAAACAAAAGCAGATGAAGTTGTAAGTTATCAATTACTAAAGCACAGGCAGGAGCTTGAAGAAGTCGAAAGAAAAATCGGAAAGATAGAAGAGCGTCTAATAGAGATAAAAATGAAAGAGATAGAACCACAGGACGAAAACGGTCCTTCAAAAAAAGAAAAAGGGTTTCTTGCCGGATTGTTTTCAGTTTAAGGAGAGACCTTCCTTTGGTATGATAAAAAAAGAGGTGAGAGATAATGTGGACAAAAGAAGACGCCGCTCTTTTACATTCATTAACAAAGGAAGTAAAGCAGTGGAATGAAAAGGCTTTGAAACAGTATGAGCAGAACACCTTAAAAGAAGGTTACTCACCCGATTTTTATGGCAGGTGAAGCCCTTTGCCGACCACGTGAAAGAAGCAGCTGACAAATGGAGGCAAGTATCTGAAAGGTGGATAGAGGAAGAGAAGCCAAAATATATATACAAAAAACAAGTTACAGACACACATGAGAACCTCACTATTTTGTCAGTGACTGCTTTTCAAATAGATACGAAATCAAAAAGATTCCATGAAATGGTGCAGTCAGTGGATTACGTTCTTGAAGGAATCCTTTATGAGTTAAAAGCCCTTCTTAATAGAAGCATGCTGCTGAAGCATGTTAAAATATAGAAATAAAATGAAGAAGGGGGACATGTAGTGAGTTATCTAGTAACAACGGAGTGGCTGAATGAAAATTTGCATGATGAAAACCTTCGAATCGTTGATTGTCGTTTTGAATTGGGACAGCCTGAGCAGGGAAGAAAAGAATATTATGAAAGCCACATTCCTGGAGCAGTACATGTTGATTTGGAAAAGGATTTATCAGATTCTCCGGCCGTCCATGGTGGAAGGCATCCTCTGCCTGACATGGAGGAGTTTGCGGATTTTATTTCTGAACTTGGGATTGATAAGGATACAAAGGTTATAGCATATGACGACCAGGGCGGTGCTATGGCAGCTCGTTTTTGGTGGATGCTGTTATATCTTGGCCATCCGAATGTTTATGTCCTTAATCAGACATTTACAAGTTGGAAGAAAAAAGGATATCCTGTAACCGAGGAAATTCCGTCTATAGAGAAAAGATATTTCTTTGCTGATAAAGAACCTCGTCTATTAGTTCATTTGGAAGAAGTGAAGGTAGCATTACATGAAGAGGACAAGGTTTTAATTGATGGTCGTGATGAAATACGATACAAAGGAATCAGGGATGAGGTTGACCCGGTAGCTGGTCATATCCCTGGAGCCAGGCATTATTTCTGGAAGAAAGTATTAACAGAAGAGGGGAAATGGAAAGAATCTGAAGAGCTTCAAAGCCACTTTTCCGGGTTGTCTCATTCTGATGAAATCATATCCTACTGCGGTTCTGGGGTAACGGCAGCAGCTAATGTTCTTGCCTTAAAGGAAGCAGGGTTTGAAAATGTCCGTTTATATGCAGGGAGCTGGAGTGATTGGTCTTCATATCCCGATCTTCCCTATGAAACAGATAAATCATAACATAAGAGCTCATCCTTCCCTGTCGTACATAGGGAAGAATGAGCTTTTTTCACTTTGCTTTATTACAATCATTGGGATTTTCGTTAAAATACGCTTGATTGTGTCCCTAAAGTCTTCACTAAGAAAGGGCATTGATTACCCGTTCTTTAAAGAACGATGAGGCAGACGCCATTTATAATAGACTGACAGCATGCGGAGTGTCACGATGACAACCAGCAAAGATATATACCCAGCCATGGTGTTTACTGCCCCTGTACCAATCAATAACCCTGCAAGCATGGCCCAGGCGATATAGATCTCCTGACGCAGCACCATAGGCTTGCGTCCTGCAAGCACGTCTCGAATCATCCCGCCTCCTGCACCAGTAAGAGCAGCGGCTGCGATGACAGCACTCAACGGGTGATTCATCTCTGCAGCGTAAATGGCTCCCTGAACAGCAAATGCAGCAAGGCCAATGGCATCAAAAAATATTCCCCATTTTCCCCACTGAGTAAGCCAGAGATTCGGGAGAAGAAAAGCCAAAGTCATAACAATAAAAGCAATCGTAAAAAGGTTTCCTTGCTCCCATAAAGCAGAGACAGGCACACCAATCAGTAAATTTCGCACGGCTCCTCCCCCGAAAGCCGTAACAAACCCCAGGATATAAACTCCTAGTAGATCATAATCTTCTTCCATTGCTACAATAACACCACTTAAGGCAAAGGCAATCGTTCCGATAATATTTAATATGTCCCAGGTCATAGGCTGCTCCTTTGTATAATGTTCATGCTTATCTTACCAAAGCAGTGGAGAAATGAAAGAATGATCCACCCCGCCAGCCTGCGTAAAAGAATGTCTGATTCAAATAGACCTATGTATGTCTTCAGAAGGAATGGCCCGACTGTTACACGAGGTAAGTGCTTCTTTGCAGTAAAAGAAGACCGCAAATCCTCTGATAAGAGGCGTGCGGTCTATGTTGCCCGGTCGCTGTAATCGCTCGAGCGAGGCTTACCCTGGCTGCTTTGCTCGTAATCATGGGAAAATTTGAAAACGAGAACCACCCTAATCCCTTAAGGTGAATGAGTCCACATCAAGGATGCTTCGTATCAATTTATATAGTAAACACGTTGTTTGAAAAAATGTGAAAAAAACATTGTTAACATTCATTTTGACAGCTCTTAAAAACGTCCGGATTTAAAAATGGAATAAATCAATAAAAGAAACATAAAAAAGGAGACAATAAAACTGATTTCAATGACTGGAAGCTGGACAAGAATAGAGTTTTGGTCCCCAAACGTGGAACCAATAATAAGGCCTACCATGATGATACTAAAGGCAAGAAGTGTGATACTAAAAGAAATCCGGTTAACAATTTTGTCCATTTTATTTAAGAAGATATTCAGCGTAGGTATCTTTACGTCAATACCTACTCCTTTGTGGATCTGCCTTAATGCATCTCTTAATTCTTTTGGGATATCGGTAAGGATGTCCTGCTGTCTTTTTCCTTCTCGTCCCACTTTCGTAAGCCAGGCAAACGGATTTAAACGGTCACGAGCAAGCATTTTTCCGTAAGGCTCGGCAACTTCAACAATGCTCAGCTCAGGATCAAGTCTTTCGAGGAGACTTTCAAGTGTAATAATCGCTTTGGCAAGAAGTGTGTATTCTTTGTAAATTTGGATCTGGTACCTATGAGACATTGAGAATATGTCATTGATTGCTTCACCGAACCGTACCTGGTTAAACGGCCGGTCATAGTATTTCTGCAATAAGTATTCCACATCATCCACAAATTGATCATGATTAATATCTTCAGGAATTTCAGCCATATCATAAATGGTCTCGGCCACTTCTTCTGGTTTCTTGCGGGTCATCGCAATAACGTAACTGACAAACTGGTACCGCATTGCTTTATTAAGGCGCCCTACCTGGCCGAAGTCGAGCATAGCAGCTCTGTCTTCATCCAAAAATATAATGTTTCCTGGGTGAGGATCACTGTGGAAAAGGCCGTCAATTAACACCTGATGCAAAAAAGCGTCAGCTAAAGAACGGGCCAGGGCATTTTTTTTAACCTCACTTCTTGATTCCGAAAGTTCACTGATCTTGTTCCCTTTAAAAAAAGACATAGTAAGTATGCGTTTGGTGGAAAACTCTTCATAAATTTCCGGGATCACTACCCGTTCAAACTTCTCCATATTTTTCCTGACTTTATCTGTATTACGGGCTTCTACAAAATAATCCACTTCATCTCGTATAGCAGTAACAAATTCTTCTATTACATCCTGGAGGCGGTAAAACTGAGCCATGTAAAACGCTGGTGAAGGAGTCTGGCTAGATCTCTAAGGATCTCTATATCTTTTTCGACAATTTCTTTGATATGAGGACGAGATATTTTAACGGCCACTTCTTCTCCTGTTTTAAGGCGGGCCCAGTGTACCTGTCCGATAGAGGCAGCTGCAAGGGGCTTTTCTGAAATCTCTGAAAAGACCTCATCAATTGAGGTATCCATGTCCTCTTCAATCATTTTCTTTGCTTTTTCAAAAGGAAAGGGAGGTACGTCATCCTGAAGCTTTTCAAGCTCCTGAATAATAGAAGGAGGAAAGATATCCTTTCTTGTGCTGATCATTTGGCCAAGTTTTATAAAGGTTGGTCCAAGCTCTTCTACCACATGACGGATTCGGGTACCAACAGACCTGGTTTCTTTTTTGTTTGAATCAGCGGCAAGACGCTTTGGGAGAGAAAGGACATGGAATAACCCAACCTCCTGGATGATGTAGCCAAACCCGTGTCTTGTCAGAGTAGCTACTATTTTTCGGTAGCGGTTTGCGTGCTTGAGACCTCTAGAAAGTGCCATGCAACATTTCCTTTCTCCTGAATGTCTCGCTGGTTAGTTTGAGTTGTTTTCATCATCATTGTTTTTGATATGCTGTGCTAATTGCAATTCAATTGCTGCTAATTGTTCTTTTAGTTCATTTATATCTTTTTGAGTAGCAACCCCCATGTCTTTAAAGGAATCCTGCATGCGGTCTTTAGCTTGAGAGGACCATTCAGCTTCTGTTGATTTTCCTTTCGTAACCATTTCATCCATCCACTCATCGGCTTCCTTAGGAGTGATCTGTCCTTTTGAAACAAGGTCATCCAAATATGTTTGAACTTTTTCTTTCCCTGTCACTGCTGCACCGAGTCCTAGGAAAAATCCTTTTTTTAATAGTTCGTTCATCATAACCCCTCCTGCAGAATTTTGCCCTCTTTTTTCCCGGGCGAAAGGAAACTGCTTTCTTATCTCTCGATTTGGGAGCGAGCAGATAGAAGCTTTGATTTCCCCATACTTGTATTTTACCAAAACTAACCGGTGCAAAACATTTTAAAATACAGCGTTTAGGAAAAAAGCATCCAGCCAAAGGCTGAATGCTTTACAGGTTAGTTATTATCAGTAAACATAAGTACAATTACAAAAACAATAGTGACCAGAGAAAGGACAGATAAAGAAGTATACATGAACGTTCCTACTTCTTCAGCGCCATTTTCTCCGTTTCCGCCTCCTGCTCCCAAAGCAGCAAGAGGAGAAAGAGCAAAAATCGCAAACGCCATCATTAACCATGCACTACATTTTTGACCATTGTGATCCTCCTTTGTATGTATAAAAGCCACTCATCCTTGGTTTCGATCCTTTGATGCCGGACCGAATTTCCGTGTATGCTGGAAAAAGAGATACTCCCCTTCACACGATATCACTCTTATTATAGATGCTCTATTATTTTTTTTCAATTCCTTCCTTTTACAAGGATCTTGTAAAATAAGCACCGCTTTCCTGTCAGGTTTCCTGCTTGTACCAGGAGACGTCCTGAACATAATAGCGTTTTTTCAGAAAGAAAGAAGAAAGAGGAGATGAAAATGACAATCTGGCACACACCGGAAGAAATAACTGAAAAAATGAACAAAGCTAAACTTGCACAAGAAACCTGGTCTTCACTGCCACTGAAAAAGAGAGTTGAATATTTGAAAAAGCTGCGAAAGCAACTGTTGAAAAAGAGAAAAGAAGTAATCAGCATTTTGCAGAATGAAGCACATAAAACACCGACGGATACATTGACAGCCGAAATTTTAGCGACAGCAGATGCCATTGTTCATTATGAAAAAGAAATCGAAGGATATATGGCAGAGGAAACGAGAAAAACACCGTTTATTTATGGGAAGCAGAGGACCAGTGTAGTGAGAAAGCCATTGGGAACAATTGCGGTCTTTTCTCCGTGGAATTTTCCTTTACAGCTTTCAATGGTACCTGCACTTACTGCATTAGTTACTGGAAATACTGTAGTGCTAAAGCCTTCTGAAGTCCTGCCAAAATTAAACAAATGGATGGAGGAGCTATTTTCCTCTGTCTTTCCAGCTGGAACAGTTGAGGTGGTCCATGGAGGCAAAGAGCAGGGAATAGCCCTAGTCGATGCCAAACCAGAAAAGATTTTTTTACAGGCAGTGTTCCTGTCGGCAAAGCATTATGAAACATGCGGCTGACTATATGATCCCTGTTGATCTTGAACTTGGAGGCAAAGATCCGATGATTGTTTGTGAGGATGCTAACATAAACCGTGCTGTTGAAGCAGGATTGTATGGTAGTTTTCTCCACAGCGGCCAGGTTTGTGTCAGCGTTGAGCGCATATATGTACATCAATCATTATATAGAGATTTTGTAGAGAAGCTTCGCAGCAAAGCCCTGGCATTAACCCAGGGAACTGATTTTCATTCTGATATGGGCGGGATGACAACAAGAGACGGCTTTGAAAATGTAAAAAAGCAGGTGGAGAATGCTATCTTTCATGGTGCAGTCTGTGTGACGGGCGAGACGTGGAAACAAGCTGAGTATCCTTTTTTCCACCGACAATTTTAACAAATGTAAATCAAGGGATGGAAATTATGCAGGAAGAGACGTTTGGACCTGTTGTAACCGTCACACCATATGACAGGGAAGAAGATGCGATTCAGCTGGCAAATGACTCCCGCTTTGGATTAAATGCAAGCATTTTCACAAATAATACAGAGAAAGGGAAACAGCTGGCTGAACGGCTGAATACAGGAAGCGTCTATGTAAATGATGTCATTAAGAATATTGCCAATATGAATGCCCCTTTTGGGGGGGTGAAAGAAAGCGGAGCGGCAAGGTACCACGGCAGAGAAGGAGTTGAAGCTTTCACGTATACCCAGGCTATAATGACTGAAAAAGGAAAGGGAAAACGTTCTTTTAATTACTTTCCTTATTCCAAGAAGAATTTTAAGAGGATAGAACGCCTCCTTGCCATCCTATATGGCAGAAAGTAAAAGATGAAAACGTTTTGATTCATCTTTTCGTCCACGATAAGGGACAAGTTGCTTGAAATGGCTTGAGATTATCTCTAACCATAGTAAAATGATGTTATAATTAGTAAGGATAAATAGGCAGCTTGTCTGTATAAACGCTGCTCTTCTTTAATAAAGAAGAGCGGCAGGTTTTATATGAAGCCTGCAGGACAAAGCAAATGACAGGAAAAAAGGGACATAATAGCCTGGTAAAGACGTAAAAAGGATGATTCGAATGACAACAGCGCAAACCCTGACAAATGAAAGGAAAAAAAGCATGAGCAGGATTCATATCGAAGACATAATCATAGCTAATCAAACTCTTAAGGATGTAGTTACTCATACTCCTCTTCAAAAAAACCAGGTTCTCTCTGAAAGATATGACGCGAATGTGTATTTAAAGCGGGAAGATCTGCAAGTCGTCCGGTCTTTTAAAATCCGGGGAGCATATCACCTTATGCATAGTCTCTCTAAGGAAAGTCTTGAAAACGGAGTCGTATGTGCAAGTGCTGGCAATCATGCTCAAGGAGTTGCCTATTCTTGCAAAGCTTTAAAAGTAAAAGGCAAGATATTTATGCCTAATACAACGCCCCGTCAAAAGATTGACCAAGTGAAATTATTCGGCAAGGAATTTGTGGAAGTTATTCTGACAGGTGATACATTTGATGATGCATTTGCCCAGGCGATGGAATACAGGGAAGAACACAATATGGAGTTTATCCATCCCTTTAATCACGAAAAAATTATTGCCGGTCAGGGCACAGTCGGAATGGAAATTATGAATGATATAGAAGAAAAAATAGATTATCTGTTCAGTTCCATTGGAGGCGGCGGCCTTGTTTCCGGCGTAGGCACCTATATTAAATCCATTTCTCCTTCTACCAAAATAATTGGAACAGAGCCAGCCGGCGCTCCTGGAATGAAAGAGTCTTTGGCCAGCGGAGAAGTTGTGGAGCTGGAAGAGATTGAAAAGTTTGTTGATGGCGCAGCTGTCAAACGTGTGGGTGAGATTACTTATGATATTTGTAAAAATGTCTTAGATGATATTAAGCTTGTTCCGGAAGGGAAAATTTGCAGTACGATTCTTGAACTGTATAACCAAAATGCCATAGTGGCAGAGCCGGCAGGGGCCATGCCGATTTCAGCCTGGATTTTTACAAGGATGAAATTAAAGGAAAGACCGTAGTTTGTATTGTAAGCGGCGGGAATAATGATATTGGCAGGATGGAGGAAATGAGAGAAAGATCTCTTGTTTATGAGGGGCTCCAGCATTATTTTATAGTCAACTTCCCCCAGCGCAGGTGCCTTGCGTGAATTTTTAGATGAAGTCCTTGGACCGACTGATGATATTACCAGATTTGAGTATACAAAAAAGAACAATAAAACAAGCGGACCGGCTTTAGTAGGCGTTGAGTTAAAATGCAGTAAAGATTATCAGCAGCTTATTGAGAGAATGCAGAAAAAAGGCTTTCAATACGACGAAATTAACAAAGATGAACGATTATTTACTTTTCTAGTGTAATGGAGAGGATGCCTCATGTTGACGGCATCCTCTTTTTATATAGTAATGGTTGAACTGTCGATTAATTTAAAATTTCACTTGCCGTAAGAATACCGATAATAGTGATGAAAAAATTACAGGGGAAAGAGCTGATAAGCAGGATTTGTGTTTTTCATTATCCTGCTTCGTAATAAAAAAGGACTATCTCTGTTTTATCAAGAATTTATTATATAAAACGACTAGAAAAAGATGAAACAAAGGGGGAGTTGAAGTGATTATTAGAGAATGGAGTGACAGCTTTGAGTTAATTGAGCAGCATGAACATGCCAGGTTGTCTGGTGCAGTGTGCGCATTTTGGGGAGATCCTGCCGTGAAGACCAGTTTGTGGGAAGCCGTCATTCTCGCTGTAAAAGAGCATGACAGAGCATGGATCCCCTTGATAAACAACCGTTGTGGAATGAAGCGAAACAAAGGCCTTTTTCTTTTACTGATTATCCAATGAATGAGAAAATAAATGCTTACGCTAATGGGGTGGATGAGATTGAAAGAATTAATCCTTATGCCGCCTTATTAGGGAGCCTTCATTACGCTTCTTTTTTTACGAGCAATGAAACAAAAATGGGTAAAGAGTTTTATGAGCAGGAGCAAAAAAGACAAGATAAACTAAGAGGACGGGGAGCCCGGACTGGTTTTGAAACAGAACATTTAAACATTCTCCAATTTTGTGATGATATTTCACTATATTCCTGCTTAAATCAACCTGGAGTAAGCAAAGAAAAAGAGTATCCATGGTTTAAAAATGGGTTTAGACAGCGTTTTGACTATTTAGGTAAAAAAAAGATGCACGCCGTCTGGAGAAGTACTCAAGATATTGAGATAACACCTTTTCCCCTTGCTCAAAGGCTTTCTTTTACATTGAGAAGCTGGAGAGTGTCTAAACAAGATTGTAAAAAACGGGCCTTGCAGCTGCCTGGAAAAAAGAGAACAAATAAAAACATTTATTACTTTTCATCCCCCTTCGTAGTTCCCTTCTTTTTTCAAAATTGAGCTGATGGTAGAATAGATAAAGATCATCTAAAGGAGGCCATTATGAGATTAGAAGGTAAGAAAGTTATAGCATTGGTAGATGAAGAATTTGAAGATCTTGAGCTTTGGTATCCCCTGATGCGTGTTCAGGAAGAGGGTGCTAAGGTAGTCCTTGCAGGGAAAGAAAAGGGCAAGGTATACACCGGGAAATATGGAGTGCCTGCAACGGCTGAAGAGGCGTTTTCCAGTATAGACCCAAACGACTATGACGGAGTGCTGGTGCCAGGAGGATGGGCACCTGATAAATTACGCCGTTACGATGAAGTGTTGTCGATTGTGAAGCATATGGATCAAGAGAAGAAGCCAATCGGACAAATTTGTCATGCCGGCTGGGTTTTAATTTCAGCTGGTATTTTGGAGGGTGTAAAGGTAACAAGCACGCCTGGAATCAAAGATGACATGACAAACGCTGGGTCAACGTGGGTAAATGAGGCAGTAGTGGTGGACGGTCATATTGTATCCAGCCGCCGCCCCCCTGATCTTCCTCCCTACGCAAAAGCATTTGCCGATGCGTTAGCTACATGATTTGCTGAGGCTGGAACAAAACGATATCACTCCAAGAAAACCCGGACCATTTATTAACAGTGGTTCGGGTTTCTTTCTTTCGATAGCCAGGAAGAAGCATGTTTTCGTCCCCCTTCGCTTTTGCCCAGTCACAAGGGCGATATTCATATAGTTATCTTCGTCTTTACGATGTTCGTACAAATTTTGTCCCATCTCTTTTTCCTGTTATTATCGAATGAACAAGGGAGGACCATACATGGAAATACATTTTTTAGGTACTGGAGCAGGTGTCCCTTCCAAACAACGAAATGGGAGCGCAACGGCGCTTCGATTTCTTTCGGGGCAAAAAGGGGCCTGGCTGTTTGACTGTGGGGAAGCAACACAGCACCGACTGCTTGATTCTACATTAAGGCCCCCAATGTTTGAAGCAATATTTATTACACATATGCACGGGGATCATATCTATGGTCTTCCTGGATTTTTAGGAAGCCGTTCTTTTATGGGAGGAACAACCCCTCTCACTCTTTATGGGCCGCCAGGAATAAAGCGATTTATAACCATCTCCCTGGAGGCCTCGGGTACGTACCTGAACTATCCTCTGTTTGTAAATGAAGTGAGAGCTGGTGAAAAGATTGAAACAGATAGGGGGGCTGTAGAGGTAGTTAAGCTGGACCACACTGTCCTTTCTTTTGGCTACCGTTTCACAGAGCCGGCAAGGAGAGGACGTGTTCGAAAGGAATATTTAGTGAAAAAGGGTTTGCCGCCAGGCCCTCTTTATAAACAGCTTCAGGAAAAAAAGGACGTTGTCACGGAAGATGGAACAGTGGTTCGCTGGAAGGATGCTTTGGAACCTGATCGGCCAGGGAGGGTGATCAGTATAGCAGGGGATACCAAACCATCCAAGGGTAGCAGAACGTTAGCTGAAAACGCTGAAGTACTTATACATGAAGGTACATTTTCTGAAAATCTAAAAGACCATGCCGGACAGTTTGGGCACAGCACTGCTAAAGAAGCTGCAATCATTGCCAGGGACGGCAAGGCCAAGCATCTCATCCTCACACATATAAGCCCCAGGTATGAGAAGGAACTTGAAATCCTGAGAGAAGAAGCTGCCAGAGAATTTTCCAATATTTCTGTTGCTTATGATGGATTTGTTTATAAAGTGAAGTAAAAAAGCACATCCATTCTTTCCCTTCCCTCTCTTTGTATAG
The DNA here is from genome assembly GCF_001310615.1 of Thalassobacillus sp. C254. Classification (NCBI taxonomy): domain Bacteria; kingdom Bacillati; phylum Bacillota; class Bacilli; order Caryophanales; family Bacillaceae; genus Thalassobacillus; species Thalassobacillus sp. C254. Next base: position 77,584 of record NZ_BAXQ01000004.1, read on the forward strand.
GTGATTATTTTTTCCGGGATAATAATGAAACATATTATGCAAGGAGGAAAAATGATGGCTATTTATAAACAAATGGATGCAATGCTTAGTAAAGTGGAGGAAACAATTGCTATGGCACGCAGCGAATGGGAGGAAGGTCAAAAGCTGGAGTATTACGACCAGGAGGAATACAGTCTGTTACAACAAAGAATTAATGAAGTTGAGGATGAACTTTCTCACCTTTTGAGAAGCACTACACCTCAGCAGCGGGTGGAATTAGAGAGAGCACAGGCACGTTTAAGACAAATGCAAAATGCCATGATACTTGGCCAGTAGGGGCAGAACTGCTTGAAGCAGGAAAGAGATTATACTGAACAGCCCTCATAAATTTTTCAATACTCTAACAATTAATGATATGATGACATCATTAATGGGAATAAGTAGAGAAAGAAGTGGAAAAGGGGCGTTTTTATGCAGAGGAGGATGTGGCTAAGCTTCTCTTGTTTTCCATATTTTATGTAACCGGTTGTGTGAATGCTGAAGAGGAAGCATCAACAAGGAGCATTCCATCCATAGACGAAACGGCCGGGGAGATAGAGAAGGGGAAAGTGAAACGACGTCTCATAAAATGATAAATAACATGGAGAACAGCTTAAATACCATGACAAGTTATACAATGGAAATGAATATTAGGGAAAATAGGATGAGAGCTGATAAAGAAGAATTCTTAAAAGAAGTATTTTTACAATCTGAAGTGAAGTTCCAGCCTTTTTCCTTGCACAAAAGCTATGAAACTATGATTCATCAGGGAACTGGTGAAGAGATGTATTCGGAGTTTTATATAAACGAAGGCGGCTATTACCTGTTTCATTCTAATGAAAATACATGGCGGAGAGTACCGCCGCCAGTTGCAGAGCAGGCTCTTGCTTTTGTTGAGGCAGAAAACAGCATGGATGAGCATTTGCAATTTCCTTTTCAAGCCTTCAGACGAGCTTCCATCACGGAAAAGGATGAAAAAATTTTCATCTCTTTTAAAGATATAGGGGTAAGTATTGAAGAATTAAATACCCATATTTACCGCCTTATGGGAGACCAGGCCGGGGTCAGTCTGACGGATAGCCCTCTTAATGTTACACTTGATTCTTTAACTTATATTCTTACCTTTCATAAGGAAACATTTAAAGTTTCCGGTCTTTCTATTGACCTCCATTTTACCACACCATCTGAAGAAGGTGGTCTGCCAGCAGAGATTATTATCCGGGGAGCCTTCTCCGATATTAATGATACAACTCCCTCATTACCACCACGCCCCGTCCAAGAAGAAGCTCTTGAAATCGAGGAGGAAGAAATGATTTATAACGTTGATGTCTCCTGGGCGGAATAGGAATCTTCCTGAAAGTTTTGCATTCTTCTCCTTTGGGTAAAAAGAAATAGAATGCAAAGAAGGAGGATTCCCGATGAGCAGAGCTGATTTAAATCGCAGATTAGACCGTTTAGTACAAGCGGCTAATGAAGCTGAAACAGCATTAAGGAGACTGCCTGAAATGGAACAGAAGGCATTAATGCAGGAAAATTATCCTTTAATAAGGAATTTGGCGGGATAGTGAACGACCTTATGAAATGGCGGGATGCGGTCGTTGAAAAGAATGAAGAACAAACCGATCAATAAATCATCATTTTCCTCTTCATGAAGGAGGGGGGAGACAAAACCGTCTCACTTAAATAAATAAGGCTCCAATTATCGTCTTTGGTAATTGGAGCCTTATTTCTGGTTTCAAAATCACTTGGTTAGCCGGCTGCACGCAGAAAGATACTGAGTGGAACAGATATGACCTAAGATCCCAAGTGCTTCACTTGAAGGTCAGGCAATGAGAAGATATGATAAAAGAATAAAATGCCTCCCGGGGGGAAAGCTTCAATGGAAGAAGTGTCAGAAAAACAGTTACATGCTGTTTTACAAAGAGATCAAGCAGTGATGATTTATTTTTATACCCCGTGGTGCGGGACATGTAAAATAGCTGAAAAGATGATTCTTGCCGCTGAGGAATTATCTGCAGCTCCGTCAGCATACAAAGGGAATGTTAATTTGATGCCGGAGATTGTTCAACAGCTGAAAATACAAAGTGTGCCTTGTGTAAAGATATTTAAAGAGGGGGATTGTAAAGAAACAATCTATGCTTTTGGTTCAATCGAGTCATTTATAAATAATCTAAAGCCATACATAAAGTAAACAAGGGTACCGGCCAAAGAGAGGAGCAGAAGATATCATGAAAGCACCTGATTTTTCATTGAAAAATATTCAAGATGGTGAATTTGTAGAGTTAGAAAGTTATAAAGGAAAGCCTGTTATGCTCACATTCTGGGCCTCCTGGTGTCCTGACTCAGTAAAAGATCTTGCTCAGAAAAATCACTTCTATGAAAGCATGAAAAGTGAGCAGCTCGTTTTTCTGACGGTAAATGTTACCGGCCGAGAAGGTAATAAAGAAGACGGGCACGCATTTCTTGCAAAGCAGGGATACAGGTTTCCGGCTCTTGCAGATGAAGGAACAAAAACATATGATCAATATAGATGTATGGGTGTTCCTACTACTGTATTGATCAATGAAGAACAGGAGATTGTACAAATGTACAATGACAAAGCTTCCTTTTTAACTATTATGGAAGGCGTAACAAGCATCTTAAACAAGTAACAGCCGAGTCCTCTTCACAGAGAGCTCGGCTGATTTCATTATTTCATTTATCCTTAGCTCGGTTTTTTCCGCTTATAATAATTTGTTTCATCTGTTCTCGGTTAGGATAATCATTTGCATCATAAGAGGCGGCTACCCGGTTAATGTCATATTCTACTCTTTCTATCGCAGCTTCTGCTTTTCCATCTTTAATCGTAAGCAGTGCATAAGATGCTCGATTATCTCCATCGAAGGGAAGACCCACACTCCCAGTATTAATTACAGTCTTATCGCCAATCTTTCGCACAAATGGTGTATGAATATGACCGTAGATATAAAAGTCAGCATCTACCTGGGTCATTAGTGAATGTTCAAGTTCTTCATCGCTTGCTTCTTTTGAGACAATTTCAAATAAGCTGTCAGGGGTAGCATGGAATAAGTGCATCGTTATTTCCTTTGTCAGGTTCTCATGGAAGGAAGTAGGCAGGTTTTCTAAATAAGCGATATCATCCTGTGTCAGTCTTTCTACTGTCCATTCCCTTTCCTGATTCATAATAGCAAGAGCTTTGTCAGGCACCTCTCCTTTTTTCACTCCCCTAACGATCCATTCATCTGCATTTCCCTTTAACACTTTAGCCGGGGTGGAACGTACAGTTTCAAGAGCGTTTTTAGGTTCTGGTCCCCGGTAACATAAGTCACCGATTATGTATAACTTTTTGACGTTCTTTTCAGCAAGGTCGTTTAATACTGCTTTTAATGCTTTAGCGTTCCCGTGAATGTCTGAAAGGATTGCAACTTGCATATTATTTTCCCCCTTTGCTCTTTTTTCCATTATACATGAGTTGAGAAACAGTTACGAATCTTAACAATGCTTGGAATGGAAGGAGAAGGATTGGTTATGTTACAATCAATCCAGTAACACCGTGGAAAGGAGTAATAGTAGAAAATGAAGATAAAGACAATTGAGCCAACCCCAAGTCCCAATACAATGAAAGTAATATTGGATGAAACACTTGCTGGGGGAAAGAGCAATAATTATACACAAAATAATAAAGAAGACGCTCCAAAACAAATTAAAGAGATTTTTGCAATTGAGGGTATTAAAGGTGTTTATCATGTAGCTGATTTTCTGGCGCTAGAGCGAAACGCAAAAGTAGACTGGAAAGTAATTCTCCCGCAGGTCAGAGCGGTATTTGGCGAGGAGACTGCAGAAACAGAAGCAGAGGAAACAGTGGATGATGCCTTTGGAGAAGTACAAGTCTCCATACAAGAGTTTAAAGGAATCCCTATGCAAATTAAGCTGACCACAGGGGATGAGGAAAAGAGAGTGGGCCTTCCTGAAAGGTTCCAGAAAGCAGCCTTTGAGGCCCAACAAGAAGAAGATAATGTCGTGCTAGAACGAAAGTGGGTTGAAAGCAGCACCCGGTACGGAAGTGACCTGGAGGAAATCGGTCAGGAAGTAGCAGAAGAAGTGTCTGCTGCCTACAATCAGGAACGTCTCGACAATCTTGTTCAACGAGCCCTGGCAGATGAGAATGCTTCTGAACTCCCTCAGAAAAAGCGGAAGACGGTTACACTTGAAGACTTAAAGGATCCCGATTGGAAAAATCGGTATGCGGCTATGGAACAGATGGACCAACAGAAGAGGATTTACCTGTATTAGAAAAAGCGTTAGAAGACGAAAAGCCTGCAATCCGCCGCCTGGCGACAGTTTATCTTGGAATGATTGAAAAGCCTGTAGTATTACCGCTTCTTGAAAAAGCACTAAAGGATAAGACGGTTACTGTGAGAAGAACAGCTGGAGACTGTTTTTCAGATATTGGGGATACAGCAGGTATACCTGCCATGACGGAAGCACTTAAGGATAAAAACAAACTAGTGCGCTGGCGAGCAGCAATGTTTCTTTATGAGGTTGGAGATGAATCGGCAGTTGAACCGCTGAAAGAAGCCCAGGACGACCCTGAGTTTGAGGTGGCCATGCAAGTCAAAATGGCTCTTGAACGCATTGAAGGGGGCGAAGAAGCAAAGGGATCGGTATGGAAGCAGATGACTGACACCATTGAACAATCAAAAAATAAATAATAATATGAAGAAGAGGCTTCGTAAGAAGGAAGTCTCTTCTTTTTGTACAAAACTTGGCGATGGAGGAAGCGACACTCCTTTTTGGGGGAAGTTTTTTTAGAATAAAATGGTTCGTGGTAAGATAAAAGGACAATTACATAATAAAAAAGGGGAGAAATAAATTGACTAAAGATGAGATTATGAACGAACTAGAAAAAAAGAGTACACCGAAATCCTTGATTTGCTTGAAGAAGCTGAAAATGGAGAACTAGCTGAAATAGAAATAGTCAAATCTCTTGGATTATTAAGAGATGAAATTTTAAATGATCAGGTTCTTCAACTTTTTTCTGAACTAGGCGTAGAGATTGTTTACGCTGATGAAGAATAAGAGGTCAAGGGGAAAGGGGTATTATTTTGCGCAAAGAACCAACACAACGCATTTCCAGGAAAGCTTTGCCAGTTTGGCGGTTTAAAGGGGCGCTAGAGAGTCTGTTCTTTTTAAGCATTCCGGTCTTTTACGGAATATTAATGTACTTTTACGACTTTCCTCAGTGGCTTTTATGGGTCTTTATAGGTTTGTACGGAATATTATTTTTGTTTTTTGTCTGGGTTATTCCAAGTGTCAGGTGGAGGAGATGGCGCTATGAAGTACATGAACAGGAAATTGACTTAAAGTACGGGGTGTTTATTGTGAGGCGAACATTAATCCCTATGATAAGGGTTCAGCATGTGGATACGGAACAGGGTCCCCTCTACAGAAGATATGGACTTTCAGCTGTTACGATTTCTACCGCAGCAGACGTTCATGAAATCCCTGCTCTAACTGAGGAAGTGGCCGATAACCTTAGAGATCAAATTGCCATGCTGGCACAAACAGCTGATGAAGATGAATAAAGGAAAAAGAATGCATGGGGCAGCCATTGTTATATTATTTTTCGGCCGCATAAAAGATTTCTTAATTCCCTTGATCCTCGCTTTTGTGGTTGGGGGCACAGGTCCAAACATATTTGGATTTCGCTTGGTATTTCCCATCATTCTGGCTATTATGCTGATCCACAGCCTGCTCTACTGGTTGACCTATCGATATAGCATCGAAGAGGGAGAGCTGAGGATAAAGCAGGGAATCTTTATTAAAAAAAATCGTTACATCCGCAGGCACAGAGTACAAAGCTTCGATGTGACAGCGGGCGTGCTTCAGCGATTATTCCGTCTTGTTAAAGTAAGAATAGAGACCGCTGGGGGAGGAAACGAACCAGAGGTTGAAATTGTAGCTGTCACCAAAGGAGAAGCAAAAGAGCTGCGGTCGATGCTTCTCAATCGAGGTACGACAGAGGTGGATGATACGGAAGCAGAGGAAACGGAGGAGAAAAAGGAAGAGGAACTGGAAGCACATCCTGTGGACTATCAATGGAAGCTTCCAGTTAGAGACTTATTTATAGCAGGATTGACATCAGGTGGTGTAGGGCTGGTGCTTTCTGCTGTGTTAGCCTTGTTTACTCAAGTAGACCAGCTGCTCCCTGAGACTTTTTATGAAACAACATTAGGTTTTTTTGTGGAATCGAGTATTTTTGTTATTATCATACTTATCTTTCTTATCACGGTAATAGCATGGATTATTTCAATTTTTATTACCGTCATCAAATACGGCAATTTTAGCGTCGTCAAGAGAGGAAACGACCTTATTATTTCAAGAGGTTTGCTGGAAACAAGGCAGCTCACTTTAAACATTAAGCGGATTACTACCGTACGCTATGTAGCCACCATGATTCGCCAGCCCCTCGGTTTTACTAGTGTGTATGTAGAGAGTGCAGGAGGAGGAAGCAGTGATGAACAGCTTTCTACACTCCTTCTTCCCTTGGTCAGGAAAAAAGCTGCCAACGAAATCCTGAATGAAATTGTTCCTGATTACGTAATTGAAAAGCAATTGACACCGCTTCCTAAGCGAGCACTGATTCGGTTTATGGTGAGAGCTGTTATACCAGTTCTTATTGTAGTCATTCCTGCAGCTGTATGGCTTCCATTTGGCAATTGGCTGCTTATCTTTATACCGGTTGCATTTGCTCTTGGCTGGCTCCGGTATAAGGATGGAGGGCATGCGGTAACAAAAAGGCATGTCATTTTCCAGACACGGCACTTTAATTTAACGAGAGAGGTAGTCCCTAAAAAAAGAATACAGTCTGTGGAAAAAAGCCATTCCCTGTTTCAAAGAAGAATGGGCCTTTGCACGTTTACTGTTTCCATTCTCTCTACAGCAGGGGGGAAATCATTTTCTGTACGTGATATGGCTGAGGATGACGGAAATGATTTGTATCAGTGGTATTCTTATGAAAAAGAAACCCAGCATGAGAAGGGCTAGACAGCCCTTCTCATGCTGGGTTTTTAGTGTAGGAAAATTATTTGGAGAGAGCATTGGAATAGGTAATAATGCTCCTGGCACCTTGATCAGTTGTAAATTCAAATCGGTCAAAGATGGAGTCTGGACTATTTTGTTGAAGCGTTCTTTCATAATGATGCTGCACAATCAGAGTGGAGCTGTTCTTTTGGAACATAAGAAAGTTCACGCCTTGAAAGGATGTTTCAGCATCTCTGGCAAGCAGCTCATGAAGTAATCGATTATGGCATTTTACAAGGTCCTTTTCCGTAAACCCCAGAGTACGTAATCCTTTTTCCAGGGACTGCCGCGATGGTTGTTCTAACTCATTTAATAAAATAGTAAAAGGTTCAAACTGCTGTCTGCTGATCCGCACACGTGCCCCTTCACTCACAGGATGAGTTTTCCATTTTCTGATAAAAAGGAAAGGCCACCGGCCGGAGTGCATTTTATCCACTGATGTTTGTATTCGATTTCAAGGGTGAATGGGCATCCTTCCAGTTCTAGTTGTTCATCACGCGTGTCTTCCTGCAGATAAAGAATATCATTTACCTTTACAATGGAATAGTAAACAAAGCTTTCATCTTCAGTTTTCTGATCTATTTCTCCAACGTTAGTAAGGGAAGCATTATAAAACTGGAGTTTCTTTTCAATAGCGTTAAGAAAAGACGTATACTGTGCAGTTTTTTCCTGCAGCCACTGGCCTTTTTTCTGCAGAGCATCGATAAAAGAAGATTCATAGCTTCCAGTGTATTCATTTTCAGGTTCTTTTACTTTCGTTCCCAAGCATTCAACAACTTCTCCTTCAAGATACATTGGTTCATGCAAGTCTGCTGATGCAGGAAGAGCCTGGATACCAGTGATTCGAACAGAAGCCATCCAAGGTTTATTTGGGAGGGCGTCAATGTTAGTAAGGATTCCGAAGTAAGAACCCATCTTCCCTTCATCTACGACTATTGTCTGGCCTTTATACTGACTTGCTTTGGCTCTATTCATGATAACCCTCGCTTTATTCTTCATTTAACAGAGTAGTTCTGCTAGTTTCGATATTTGCTCCTCACATTATACGGTGATTTAAAGAAGAGATTCAAGATAAAAGAAGGCGCCCCTTTAGAAGAAGGAGAAAATGTAAAGGGGGGTGCAAATATCGTTTCTACTTTTCCGCTGCTGAATTCTTTGCTTTTTCTTGTTGAGCAAAGTAGTGAATGATCCCCATAGACGAAACGGAGGCATCCATTTTTAAAAAAGCAGTCAGGTTTGAAAGGTCTTCGCTGTGGTCTAACTGATAATGCTCACTGATTTCATTAAAGAGAGTTTCTGAAAGCCTTTCTTCAGTGTGATGCTGGTCAAAGGAAACTTTCCCAATGGAAAGAAAACGAGGAAGCCACATTTTTATTTGCTTTTCTACTTCTTTTGGGTCTTCACACATTCCATAATGTCCAAAATAAATCCGTTTAGGTTCAAGAGCCATAATTCTTTCGAGTGAGGAAAGCATAGCATCAGGGTCAAATTGATTAGGAGAAGTGGAAGGTATATATATGTCTTTATTCATTTTTTTGCGTCAGGGTACTGGATACCAATGGTGTCGCCAGTAAATACCCCCTCACTTTCACGGTCGTAGATGCTGTAATGGTGAGCTGCATGACCAGGCGTGTCTAGAAACGTTAACGTCCGTTCGGAAGAAATAGTCAATGTGCTGTTATCTTCAAGAACGACGACACGGTCTTTCGGAATCGGAAGGACAGGCTCAAACAGCTCTTCAAACTTTTCTTTATAAACGGCTTTTGCTCCTTTAATAAGTCGGGAAGGATCTATTAAATGACGGGCTCCTCTGGGGTGTATAATTACTTTTGCGTTTGGGCACTCTGTTAGAAGGAGTCCCGCTCCTCCTGCATGATCCAGGTGAACATGTGTAACAATAATGTAATCTACTTCATCAAGTGTTCTCCCAAGTTCTTTCATTCCTTGTTTTATGTAAGGAAGGGACATACTTGGCCCGGTTTCTAAAATGGTAATTCTTTCTTCATTAAAAATATAGACTCCGGTCCTGTTAGGAAGTCCTAAATCGTATCCGTCTATTACATACAAGTTGTGTCCAAGATCTTCACACCTTACAGTCATTATGATCAACCCCTTTTCGTTTTGAAAACCCTTCCATATAAGTGTAGAAAAATCCCCTTCATCTGTAAAGATAAAGGGGATACTTTATTTTCCATTTGTTTTTCCGGAGGCAGAATACCTTTGTTCATTAATTCGAAAGAGCTTTTCCATTTCTTCGGCTTTTGATATCTCAATGCTTTCCTGCATTGAACGAATATTAATTTCCATTTTAGTCAGAGCTTCATAAAGCGGTTCTTTTTGCTCCTCCTGGTTTTCACTGCTTAGCGACAAATACGTTTCAAGTAAGACTGGAATATCTTTTTGAAGCATTCGTTTACATACATATCGTTCTTCCACGTCAAGCTTATGAGCGTAAACAAGAAGTTTTTCAGTTTCCTCTACCAATCTTCTCAGGCGGTTTTGATGAGGGGAAGGGAGAAGGCTCCATTCGTAAATCAGGCGGTGTCTGCATTCTGACAAAAGCTCACTGTATTCCTTTGGTAAAGATGTCTGCTCAGTTATTTTTTCTTCCTGTATTTTCTTCTTGGCAAGGGAAGGAGGAGCCTTTTTATCCGGTTCAATAAGCTGCCCCAGAAAGACATCATCTAACACGTTCAATTTATAAAAAATACCTTGGAAGTACCTGGACTTTTGCAAGCTTCTCACGTAGGTTTTTCCATTTTTTATATATTGAACAGAAGCTTCTTTAATACGATGTCCCCGGCTCCCATGATGATATTTTCTCTGATAGAGGATAATAATCCGTTTTTTAATTGCAGCTTCAGACTTGGTAGTGTCATAACTTAAAAGCTTCATTCTTTTTCGGTTTACCTTTAAACGGAACTGGAAAGTCCCGCCGTTTTTTTTAAAAGAGTGGGGCATTTTCGTCTGTTTTCCGTTATTAATAAGCGTATCTAATACAGCCTCCGTATCTTCTATAAGCTGCAGGCCCTTTGCATCAGAAAAAATGTGCTGGTCTACAGGCTTTAAGTGGTCAGGAAGAAGTTTGTCAAACCATACGTCTTCTAGCCATTGTTTAAACAAAAAACCACCTTCTTTTAGTCATCTCACCTTTTATTCTAACAGCTTTGTACGCATTTCTTTATTTAAATCATCCAGCTCGGCAATGAATTTTTTCCCTGATTGAACAATTCGTTCGTTAGATTCTTCTGTCAGTTCAATGGCAGCTTGGACATCACTATAAGCTTTCCGAAATGTTTCGATGGCTACTGCAGGCTCTTCGAGGGTCTTTAATGTTTCTTCTGTATTGGATTTAAGCATTTGTGCATTGGAGAGGATCATATTTTCTGTTGCTTCGTTTACATTTTGGACAGCATCAATGACTTTCCGCTGGTTCCCTAAAGCAAGCTGGATGGAAGCAGTAACGGTTATAATATTTTGGTCATCGTAATGGCATTAAAAATAGCTTCTTCAAGCTTCTCATTATTATCCAGAATAAGATCCACAGAGGCAAGAGACTGCTGAAGCACCATGACGGCCTGACTCATGTTTTTTATTCTTGATACAACCCTTACTTGTCCTTTTTGCAATGAGGCAGGGTTATCACGCCATTCTTCTTTCGTCATTTCCTGTTCCAGCATTTGGTTTAACTCCTGACCTAATGCCATTTGTTTTTCCAGCTCATAGATTCGCGCGGTTGCTGTTTCTTTTAACTGTTCAAGCATTACATTGTCCTCTTGCAGCTTATCTCTGCCGGCAAGAAGCCCTTCAATAATATTTTCAACCTGTGCCTCTACCGTCTGGTACTTTTGGGCGTATTGTTCCATTGGGCTGCGACGCAGTAGTTTGTTCCATACTTTTTGGACTCTGCTTTCTTCTAAATGTTCGGGCTCAAGTTCTCCGACAATCACTTTTAATTCATGAAGCTTATCAGGTAACTCATTGTCTTTTTGACTCATCATTTCACTTACTGGCCGCTTTAGAGCTTCCAATGAATCCCCTGCTTGCTTTTGTTCGTTTTCACCTAGCGAGCTTATCTTTGAAAGAAGCTCATCAACATTAGACTTATTAAGGTTATTTATATAATCCTGCGCATCTCTTTTTGCGTTCTCGGTTGTTTCTTGATTAAGGTTGTGATTTTTATATTCATCCATTATTGAGTACCCTCCTTCAGACATCTTCAAAAGTAAACCCTCTTCTTGTCGATATTGTATCATCTTCCATGAACATTCGTCCTGTTTATGATTCCTTTTTCAAATGATATTAGATACGATAAAGGGAAAGAGAAGTTGCGGTTTGTAATTCAAGAAGAGATGGAATAGAGAAACTAAGATGTTAGATAATGAAAACAGAGGTTAGGACTAGGCACAAAGACTCGCATCCATAAAGGAGGAGCCTTTTATGTTTAAGAAGTATTTCACCATAGAAGAAGCAAATTGCCATATTCCTTTTGTCAAGGAAGAAATGTCTGAACTGCAGAACCTCCAGGAGAGCTTTACTGAAAGTGTAAAACATTATGAACTGGTTAAGCATTCTCCCATTCCGGATACAGGAGAGAAGTTATTTTATTTAGAATGCATGGTTGATTTTGTAGAGATTCAGGCCAATCTTCATATTGAACGTCTCGAGAGAAACGGGATCCTCGTAAAAAGTATTGATCACGGACTTGTGGACTTCCCGGCAAAAGTAGAAGGGGAGCCTGTACTTCTTTGCTGGAGGCAGGGTGAAAGTCAAGTAAAGTACTACCATGGGTTGTTTGAAGGGTTTACAGGCAGAAAGAAAATCTCCAGAACGGATGATATAAATTTAGATAGAGAGAGGAAGAACAAGACATGTGTCTGGTCGCGGTAGCTTATAAGGTACACAGTAAATACCCACTTATTATAGCAGCCAATAGGGACGAGTTCTATAACCGTCCAACGTCCCTTTTACACCAATGGAAAGACGCTCCATTTATTTATGCCGGAAGAGACTTGAAAAAAGGCGGCACTTGGATGGGAATGACCAAGCACGGTTACATTGCTGCTCTTACGAATGTAAGAGATGGGAATGAAAAGGAGAAGGAACGTTCAAGGGGAGAAATTACAGCAGGATTTTTGAAAAAGGAAGATACGGAAAGTTTTTTTCAAAAGCTTGCTAAAGAAAAAGATGAATACAATGGATTTAACCTGATAGCAGGCACCGTCGATAACCTTTTTTATTATTCAAACAAGCAGGAAGGGATGAAAGCGGAAGCCATGTTGCCGGGTATCCATGGCCTAAGTAATGCCCAGCTCAATTCACCATGGCCAAAAGTGGAAAAAGTCAAACAGAAAATGAAGAAGCTGATCCTTGATGAGCCATTTACTGACCTTCCTGTGGACCATCTTTTTGCAGCACTGACAGACACAGAAAAAGCTCCTGATCAATTTCTTCCAAATACCGGGATAAGCGTTGAAATGGAAAGGCTTTTATCTTCTCCATTTATTATCAGTCCTGCTTATGGGACAAGGTCCCAGACAGTGCTCGCGGTTACTGCTGATTACAATGCAAAGATGATAGAACGAACCTTTACAACTGGCGGCCAGGTTAATGAGCAATCATTTTCATTTCCTATACAAACAAAGGAGGAACAGGATGTTAGAGAACTTTGAGATAAAAGCAGCTGAGGATTTAACCATTAGAGGAACGGTATTTTATGGCAGTGGCGAACAAATTGAAAAAAAGCCTGTAATCATACTCGCTCACGGATTCAAAGGGTTTAAAAATTGGGTTTTTTTTCCTTACGTCGCACAGCAATTTACAAAGCACGGCTTCATCGCAATTACCTTTAATTTTTCAATGAACGGGGTAGGTGAGGACTTGCTTTCGTTTACCGAAATGGATAAGTTCTCTGAAAATACTTATCACAGGGAAATCGAAGACCTTAAAGAAATAGTGTCAGCAATTGAGGATGATACACTTCCTTTCGCCGAATTAATGAATAAAGAATCATTGTACCTGCTCGGTCACAGTAAGGGTGGAGCAACCGTCCTGTTATATACAAGGGAGAATGAAGAAAAGGTCAATGGAGTAGCTACATGGAATGCAATCAGCCAGGCAGATCTATTTCATGAAGAGTTGAAAAAAGAAATTAGGGAAAAAGGGACTGGGTATATTTACAATGGCAGGACGAAAGAGTATATGCCTGTCAAACAAAAGGCAGTTGAAGATGTGGAGAGTAACCATGAAAGGTATGATATTATCCAGGCTGTCCAAGAAACAGAAACTGCAAAGCTCTTTATACAAGGTGGTGAAGATTCCCCTAAGCTTACAGCTGGAGCGAAGGAACTGAACAAACACGCTGATAATGGCCGGCTGGAATGGATTGAAACGGGAAGTCATACCTTTAACACCGCCCATCCTTTTGAACAGTCTTCACCTGAGCTGGAAAAGGCTATTTCAAGCACGGTTAATTTTTTTAAAGTGCAGGAAAAAATGAAAGAGAAAGAAAAGGATGGAAAAGAGAAGGAATAGGATGTGTAGAGGCTTGGGCAATACCCAGCTAATAAGAAGGGCCTCACCCGGTGAGAGCCTTTTCTTGTCTTCAGTATTCTAGTAGTGGCTTGTTCAAAATGAACTCGCTTGCACCTAAAGGCACAAGTGCGACAGCCGTTCAAGCTTCATTTTACTCGCTTTCACGGTGTCTTCTATGCACCGGGCAAGGCTTCAGCTCCTGCTTTTCCAGCAGGCGTCTTGTGATTTTTGAACCACCCACGAATAGTTACACAAAAAGGATACCTATTGAATATCCAAAGTCGATAATTGGAGTTTTATTTACTTAAGTGAGCCAGTTTTGTTTCACCTCTTTTCTATATGAAGAACAAAAAATTTTTGTTTCAAGATGTATTATTCGGGGGATAATTAACTAAATATTCAAAAAAATTGAAAGAGTATTAATACACGAATAAATGACAGTACTAATTACAAAAAAAAGAAGAACATTAATTTTTCTAGTAAAGAGAGAAAACTAGAGAAATGAACAGATATGGGGAGATAAACAGGTTATTACTTGATTTTCTTAGCGATAATGTTAAACGATTAAAAATACAAGCACTGTTATTTTTATGTAAGTGCTGTATTTTCAAAAAACTAAGGTAATAACGGGGGGATGCCTGCAGAAAGCGCTTTCAAAGGAGAGGGAGTATGGGAAATAATTTGCCGAACCTAAAGTTTAATGGTATGATCTTGTATATTAGAGATAAAAAAAGATTGTAGATTTCTTGTGTGTGAAACAGAAAAGAGAGGTGGAGAGGGTAATGACATTACGCAACTTTTCACGGAGAGTGGGTATGTATGACTCCCAATTTGAACACGATAATTGTGGCATTGGCTTTTTAGCCAATATTAAGGGGAAAAAATCTCATGATATTGTAGAAAAAGCCCTTGATATCCTGTGTAAACTAGAGCACCGAGGTGGTCAAGGAGATGAAGTAAACACTGGCGATGGAGCCGGGATGCTTCTTCAAATACCTCACCGCTTTTTTAACAGCAGGGTTAGAGACATTGGGATCAAGCTGCCTGAAGAAGGATCTTATGGGGTAGGGATGTTATTTTTATCCCAGAATGAAGAACTAAGAAACAGATGTGAAAAACAGCTTGAAAAGATTGTTGCAGAAGAAGGACAAAAGGTATTAGGCTGGAGAATCCCTCCTACGGACGGTTCTATGCTAGGTAATAATGCCAAGTCGACTATGCCTTACATTCGCCAGATTTTCATTGGGAAAAATGAAGCAATCGAAAATCAAAGAAAATTTTGAAAGAAAGCTTTATGTAATAAGAAAACGTGCTGAACAAGAGATTGGACATCATGTCCCTGATGAAGACAGCTTTTATTTTGCAAGTTTGTCGTCCCGTACAATTGTGTACAAAGGGATGCTGACAACTGAACAATTGAGCCAATTTTATAAAGACTTTGGAAACGATGATTTTGAAACAGCCGTTGCCTTAGTTCACTCCCGTTTCTCAACAAACACTTTTCCCAGCTGGGAAAGAGCTCATCCAAACCGTTACATGATTCATAATGGTGAAATTAACACGATTAAAGGAAATGTTAACTGGATGCATGCTAGAGAAGCGGTATTTCAATCTGATAAATTCGAAGATGACCTGGAAAAGATCCACCCGGTGGTAGACCACCTTGGAAGTGACTCTTCCATGTTTGATAATACATTTGAATTTCTGACTTTGGCTGGCCGTTCAATGCCACATACAGCAATGATGATGGTACCTGAGCCATGGCAGAATGATCCTTTAATGAATGAAGAAAAGAAAGCATTTTACAAGTTTCATAGTACGCTTATGGAGCCATGGGACGGCCCTACTGCGCTCGCTTATACAGACGGCCGCAGCGTAGGCGCCTGTCTAGATCGTAATGGCCTTCGTCCTGCAAGATACTATGTGACAAAAGACGACCATATTCTTATGTCCTCAGAAGTGGGCGTGTTAGACATTGACCCTTCTGATGTGCTTTATAAAGAAAGGCTTCACCCTGGTCACATGCTTCTTGTCGATATGGAAGAAGGCAGAATCGTTCCAGATGAGGAGATTAAGCACACGATTGCTTCTGAAGAGCCCTATAAGGAATGTTGATAAGCATTTTTGTGATTTAGACGACGTGATGGAAAGCCAGGACGTATATAACACCGATTTTGAAAATTTAAATACCCGCCACCAGGCTTTTGGGTACACGTACGAAGAACTAGAGAAGATGATTAAGCCGATGGTTACGGAAGGAGTAGATCCAGTAGGGTCCATGGGATATGATTCCCCCCTTGCTGTTCTCTCAAAGAAACCTCAGCTATTATATAACTATTTCAAACAGCTATTCGCCCAGGTAACGAACCCGCCTATTGATGCGATTCGTGAAGAACTGGTTACTGCTGTGGGAACGACGATTGGGAAAGAAGGAAATCTTCTTCACCCTGCTCCCGAAAGTGCAAGGCATATCTTCCTGAAAACACCGTTATTAAATAATGAGGAAATTGCCAAGCTGCGTTCAAACAAACGACCAGGATTTAAATCGGTAACTCTTCCTATGCTCTTTTCTGCAAAAGAAGGGGAAAAAGGGTTAGAGCCAGCACTTGACCAGCTGTTTGCTTCGGCAGATGAAGCTGTTGAAAATGGTGCAACTGTGCTGATTTTAAGTGATCGCGGGGTAAATAAGGAATCAGCAGCCATCCCGGCTCTTCTTGCTGTTGGCGGCCTTCACCATCACCTGATCCGTAATGGAAAGCGAACGCAGGTAAGCATTGTTGTTGAATCTGCTGAGCCTAGGGAAGTACATCATTTTTCTGTGCTAATAGGCTACGGTGTAGAAGCCATCAATCCTTATCTGGTCTTTGATTCCATTGATGCGATGATCAAGGATGGACGCCTGGAAGCGACTTCCTATGTGGAAGCCGTAGCTACCTATATTAAAGCAGCTACAAAGGGTGTCATGAAGGTTCTCTCTAAAATGGGGATTTCAACGATTCAAAGCTATCGGGGCGCTCAGATCTTTGAAGCAGTAGGCATTGATCCTTCAGTGGTTGATAAGTATTTTACCTGGACCACTTCAAGAATCGGCGGAGTGAACCTTGAAATTATTGCTAAAGAAGTCCTTCTTCGTCATACAAAAAGCTTTTAATGATCGAGAAGGAAAAGACACAACA
The DNA here is from genome assembly GCF_001310615.1 of Thalassobacillus sp. C254. Lineage (NCBI taxonomy): Bacteria > Bacillati > Bacillota > Bacilli > Caryophanales > Bacillaceae > Thalassobacillus > Thalassobacillus sp. C254. The sequence goes on from NZ_BAXQ01000004.1 coordinate 94,395, forward strand.
CTTGAGCCGGGTGATGACCTGCAGTGGCGCAGAAACGGGGATGCTCACCAGTATAATCCTCATTCCATTCACATGCTTCAGCAGGCATGCCGGACAAAAGACTTTGAACTCTTTAAGAAATATTCGAAATCTATTAATGAGCAGGAAAAAGAACAAACCTCACTGCGCGGTTTGCTTACCTTTACAGACAACCATAAGATTCCTTTAGAGGAAGTTGAACCTGTTGCAAATATCGTCAAACGTTTTAAAACAGGCGCTATGTCTTTTGGGTCAATTTCCAAGGAAGCTCATGAGGCCTTAGCGATCGCAATGAACCGCATTGGCGGTAAGTCCAATACCGGAGAAGGCGGAGAAGACCCAAAAAGATTTACTCGTGATGCAAACGGGGATTCCAGGAGAAGCTCTATCAAGCAGGTAGCCTCCGGCCGTTTTGGTGTTACAAGCCACTATCTTGTAAATGCAGATGAAATTCAAATTAAGGTTGCTCAGGCGCAAAGCTGGAGAAGGCGGACAGCTGCCGGGGAACAAAGTATATCCGTGGGTTGCCGAGGTACGAGGAACGACTGCGGGTGTAGGACTTATTTCGCCGCCGCCGCACCATGATATTTATTCTATCGAAGACTTAGCGGAATTGATCCATGATTTGAAAAATGCCAACCCAAGTGCATATATCAGTGTAAAGCTTGTATCAGGAACAGGAGTAGGTACCATTGCTGCAGGTGTAGCAAAAGGGCGCGCAGATGGTCTTGTTATAAGCGGATATGATGGCGGAACAGGTGCTGCTGCCAGAACAAGTATTAAGCATACTGGCCTTCCGTGGGAGCTTGGACTGGCTGAAACCCACCAGACTCTGGTGTTGAATAACTTGAGAGATAGAATCTCAGTGGAAACTGACGGTAAGCTGATGACTGGGAGAGATGTGGCCGTAGCTGCACTTCTGGGTGCTGAAGAATATGCGTTCTCAACAGCTCCTCTTGTCGTTCTTGGCTGTGTATTAATGCGTGTCTGCCATTTGGATACATGCCCAGTGGGGATCGCCACTCAAAACCCTGAGCTTCGTAAAAAATTCGTCGGAACTCCGGATCATGTCGTGAATTTCATGTATTTTGTAGCGGAAGAATTGCGTGAAATTATGGCTGAGCTAGGCTTCCGTACTATTGAAGAAATGGTTGGAAGAACAGATATATTAGAGCAGGTTGAAGAAGTGGACAACTGGAAAGCAAATACGTTAGATCTCACTCCATTGCTATTCCGTCCAAACGAAGATAATCAAGAAAAGCACTACCGTCATAAAGATCAAGACCATATGATTAATGAATCATTGGATATCCGAGAAATTCTTCCTCTGGCACATTCAGCCATTGAAAATGGAGAAACAGTGGAAGGTACTTTCACCATTAAGAATACAGACCGCGTGGTTGGAACCATTACAGGGAGCGAAGTGACGAAAAAATATGGCGCCAAAGGCTGCCGGCGGATACTATAAATCTTCAATTCCATGGATCTGCAGGCCAGAGTTTCGGAGCTTTTCTTCCCGCCGGGATGACTATGACTCTTATTGGCGATGCGAATGACTATTTAGGAAAAGGTTTATCAGGCGGAAAAGTCATTGCCTATCCTCCAGAGGAGTCAACTTTTGCTCCAGAAGACAGCATCATCATTGGAAACACTACTTTCTATGGTGCGACAAGCGGAGAAGCTTATATTCGTGGGGTTGCCGGTGAGCGGTTCTGTGTTAGAAACAGTGGAGCAAGCGTAGTGGTTGAAGGTGTAGGAGACCATGGTTGTGAATATATGACAGGAGGCCGAGTTGTAGTTCTTGGAGAAACTGGCAAGAACTTTGCAGCTGGTATGTCAGGCGGTATTGCTTACGTATTAGACAGTGACGGAACGTTTGCACAGCGATGCAATAAAGAAATGGTCCAGCTTGAAACGTTGCAAGATGGAGAGGAAATTCAAGAATTAAAAGCAATGATTAAAAATCATGTAGACTATACTCATAGCTCACTCGGTGAAACAGTATTGCAGCAATGGGATAAAACAGTTAATCAATTTGTAAGAGTTATTCCAATGGATTATCAACGGATGCTTGAAGCTGTTGAGCGCATGAAAAAAGAAGGCATGACAGAGGCCGAAGCGATCATGGTTGCTTTTGATGAAAATAAAAATGAAAAAGCTCGGGTAAGCGGCAAGTAAGACAGCTGCTTCTTGAGCTCTCCCTTTCAAGTTTGGCAACCAAGACTAGGAACGTTTGGAGTGAGTATAATGGGAAAATCAACAGGTTTTATGGAATATAAGAGAGAAGCACCAGCAAAAAAAGATCCTCTTGCGAGAGTAAAGAATTGGCAGGAGTTCACTATATTAATGCCCGAAGATAAGCTATCTGAGCAGGGTGCCCGCTGCATGGATTGCGCGATTCCTTTTTGCCAGGCAGGAACAACGATGGATGGCTCGGCAGAAATTGGCTGTCCAGTTCATAACCTGATTCCAGAGTGGAATGATCTTGTTTACAGAGGGAAATGGAAAGAAGCTCTAGAAAGACTTCATAAAACGAATAATTTCCCTGAATTTACAGGCAGAGTCTGTCCAGCACCGTGTGAAGGTTCCTGTACAGTGGCTATTAGTGACGACCCTGTATCCATTAAATCCATTGAATTTCATATTGTTGAAAAAGGATTTAAAGAAGGCTGGATCAAGCCTGAGCCTCCTAAAAAACGCACAGGCAAAAAGGTGGCTGTCATTGGGTCGGGGCCAGCTGGTCTGGCTGCCGCCGCCCAGCTGAATAAAGCAGGTCATACAGTAACTGTATTTGAAAAAGATGATCGTGTCGGGGGCCTCTTAACTTACGGGATTCCAGACGTAAAACTTTCTTTTGAAGTCCTGCAACGACGGGTGAGATTATTAGAAGAAGAAGGAATTACCTTCGTTACTAACACTGAGATTGGTAAAGATTACCCAGCAGAAAAGCTGAATGAAGAATTTGATTCCACCATTTTGTGTACAGGTGCCCAAGTACCAAGAGATGTGCCTGCTAAAGGCAGAGATTTAAAAGGAATTCATTATGCAATGGAATTCTTAAAGAAAAATACAAAGTCACTTCTAGACTCTAACCATCAGGATCAAAATTATCTGTCCGCTAAAGGAAAGAATGTGATTGTAATTGGCGGTGGAGATACTGGGGTGGACTGTATTACTACGTCTTTGCGTCATGTCTGTGAGTCTCTTGTACAATTTGATATTCACCCGGAAAAGAATAAAGACAGAGAGCCACTTAATCCTTGGCCATTATTCCCAGTCGTTTATAGCCAGGAAGATGGGCATAAAGAAGCTGAAGCAGTATTTGGCAAAGACCCTAGAGCATATAAGCTTCAAACGACTAAATTTGTCGGAGACGAAAATGGTAATGTTAAAGAGCTTCATACTGTAGAGGTCGACACAGTATATGAAAATGGCAAAAAGTTGAGAAAAGAAATTCCAGGAACAGAACGAGCCTGGAAAGCAGATTTAGTTCTTTTGGCAATTGGATTTACAGGGCCAGAAAAGCATTTACTTGATGAATTGAAGGTAGAAACAACCGAGCGAAGCACGGTGGATGCTGAATATGGAAAATACAGTACAAACGTGGAAGGTGTATTTGCTGCTGGAGACAATCGTCGCGGCCAAAGCCTTGTCGTGTGGGCAATTCATGAAGGGCGCGAAGCAGCAAGAGAGGTTGACCGTTATTTAATGGGAAGCTCAAACCTGCCATAATCATTTTAAGAAGAGGGTGTCTCAAAAAATAGTATAATGTAGTAAATCTACTGAGACATCCTCGCTTTATTTGGTTCTATAAAATAGGATGAAATAGACCTTCCCCGGTTTGGGAAAGGTCTTTCTTTTATTGTCTCTTTTCTCTGTTTCCTTTGCACACCTTATCCCAGTGTGTGATTACTTGACCGGTTGTATGTATTTTTTATATAGAAAGTAAGTTTGCCTTACGCTTTTTTTCAGCAAAAGACAAATGTCAATTAAACTGCAAAAAAGCCTGTTCTTAAAAGCTTTACTTTTGAGAACAGGCTTTTTTATATTGACTTTGTAATAGAAGACGAAGGTGGAGGAAGAGGAAGAGAGGCTTCCTGCTGTTTTCTCAGTTTTAATAAATCTTCCACAGTATCATGGAGGGAAAGAAATTCATACAGGGCAATTGAAGTTCCAGAAAAAGATGATAATGGTCTGTATTCAATGGTGAACAATTTTTGTTGTGAGTAATAAATTGATTTTTTAAGTTTTCAATCAATAAGTAGTGTTCTTCATCAAAAGTGTGAGGGCCCGCTATTAAGGCTTTTTTTAATGAGGTAATCAACGCCCAGACACTTCTTTTTTCTTCATCATTGAAAGAAAGATCTCCTTCTATATACTGTAAGTGGCCGAGATGAAGTGAGATACGCTGCAGAATTCGCAGTCTTTTTTCAAGATACATAAACTTTCTTAATTCGCGAAAAGAGGCATGATGAAACTTCCATTCCTTTCGTTGATATTCAGCCAGTTCCCCGCTTTTTTCAATCTCCTTGCGCAGCCTTTGATACTTCTCTAACTGTGGGGCCGCAGGACGTATGGTGTTGTTTTGTAACACCGAGGAAGAAAGCTCTTCCAGTATATCTCCGCTCATTACAAATAATTGATCAAGTTTTTTTCTAATGCCGGTGTAAATTTTGGAGGCAATAATAACACGTTTACCAAGGTTGAAGTAATAAGGCCGATAAAAGTTCCGCCGAGGCGAGTGAAGAAATCACCCATGTAGTTTACACCTATGTCAGGAATCATAACTACGGCAGTTAAACAAGCAACGAGCATCCCATCTTGAAGCTTTAGGTTATGGCAGATAAAGAGTGTTAAAATAGCAGATAAAGCAAAGGTATAAGGGGTGACACCAAGAAAAAAGACAAGTCCTAAAGAAATTGCGGCACCTATCGCAGAGGCAGGCAGGCGGATAAACCCTTTACGAATCGATTCGTAGGCTGTAGGTTCAATCGTTACAATGGCAGTCACAACGGCTAGTACGGGAGGAACCTGCAAAAACTGACAAATTAATGCTGTAAGGAGGACAGCCACCCCCGTTTTAGCGATTCTTCCTCCAATCATTCGGACTTTTAATTTCCCGATCCACATTTACATCAACACCTTTGTCTTCACTACTTTTTCCACTTATTTACTGATTCTTTAATCATACCGGACAAACCACCAAAATCAAAATTTAAATTTCACGCACCGTAATTAATTATTCAACAAAAAGGAAATAAGGTAACGATAATATAATTATGTAAAGTAAAGCTGTCGATTTATTTACAGCTGATCTGGGAAAAGAAAGGTAGTATGACTGCATGTTTTTAGAAACCATGTCTAAAAGGTATTAGCTTGCAAGGACCTCATTCCGGTGATAGGTTAAAAGAGAAAGGATGCTCAGTCATTAATAGGAAAGAAGGAGGAATTAATAATGGCAGCTGATGCAAAAATCATCCAGGCTCCTTATAAGACAGGTGTGTACGTAGGGGAAGAAATAGACCAAAAAGGGGAAAAAACATTAGTTAAAGTAAGAGCAGTTTTAAAACATCCAAAGCAAGGAGATCTACATAACCCAAAACAAGTAGATGTTCCTTTATTTCATGAACGAAAGGCTTTAGCTGAATTTGAGAAGGTGTGGGTTCAGACTGACATGCTCAGAAAGTACGATGAAGAGCCTCCTGACTATAAAAAATCCTTAAAGCACGCGGTTGAAAAAGAAAAGGACTTACTAAGAGAAAAAAATGACGAATGGTCTCAAAAAGCATTAAAAACATTGGAGACAGTAGAAAACGATTATAAATTATAAGAAAGGAAGCTGAGGAAGGTGAACAGGGCAGTATGCGGAGCCTTGCTGTTAGTCGTTTTGATCACTGGCTGCAACGGTGAGGAAACGGAGTCCGTCCAGGATGCTGACGAAGAGGGAGTAAATGGTGAAAGTGCAGAAAGCGTTTCAGAAGACCTGCAGATTCAAGCCGAAGTTGAAGATTTAAATATTCCTTGGTCCATTAATAAAGTGAATGACACCTTTTATATATCCGAAAGAGAAGGGTCTATCGCCGTCATTGAAAATGGTGTGATCAACCGAGAGGATATAGATCTTCAAGAGACCTTCACCCATGAAGGAGAAGGGGGATTACTCGGCTTTGTTCTTCATCCGGAGTTTGAGGAGAACAACCAGGCTTTTTTGTATTATACGTATCTTGAAGACGGATTGAAGAATCGAATTGTAATCGTTGAGAGGGACAATGGGGAATGGACCGAAAAAGATGTGATAAAAGATAATATTCCTGGAGACTCCATTCACAATGGCGGAAGGCTTGCTATTGGACCTGATGGGTATTTGTATGCTACTACAGGGGATGCATCTGAGCCGGATCTAGCACAGGATGAAAACAATCTTGCAGGTTCTATTTTGCGCTTGACACTTGATGGAGACGTTCCAGAGGACAATCCATTTGAAGACTCAGCTGTTTTCAGCTATGGACATAGAAATCCTCAAGGTCTGTCATGGGACAGTGAAGGAACAATGTACAGCACGGAACATGGACCTGTTGGAGAAGATGAGATTAATCGAATTGAGGCGGGAAATAATTACGGCTGGCCTCTAATCTCAGGTGATGAAACAGAAGAGGGAATGGAGGAACCACTGCTTCAATCTGGCGAGGATACATGGGCGCCTTCTGGATCTGCTATGATTAACGACCGGTATTTACTAGTGACAGGACTCAGGGGAGAAGCATTGTTTGGAGTTGACGTAGAAGAAGAGACGATCGAACGCTTTTTTGAAGGTGAAGGTCGTTTACGTGATGTCTTTATAAAGGAAGAGACCGTTTATATTATAACTAATAATACTGATGGAAGAGGGCAGCCTCAGGAAGGTGACGACCGGCTTGTGAGAATTGATAATTTCTTTCAAGATTAAAAATCTAAGTATTAACTATAGGGAAAACCGGGCATTGAGAAGCGCTTCTTAATGCCCGGTTTTGTAGTAATAATAAGATGGATTAATGAGAACTCGAACGATTAACCATTGCCTCTTTCTAAGACACCTTCTTTATCGCCATCATAACCAAGAGTGTGTAAACGGATAGACAAATCTATTAAGAACATATCCTCAGGATTATCCAGGTCACAGCCAGTCATGTTTTCAATTTTTTTAAGTCTGTATAAAAGAGATTGGCGGTGGAGGTTAAGGCACGTGCCGTTTGGCTGACGTTGCCTTTATGCTGGTTATAGACTACAAAAGTATGAATTAAATCAATTCCTCTTTCTTTTGAATAATGAACAATAGGAGCAATTGTGGCGTCTGTAATCTGCTTTAATTCATTATTTTCAGCCAGAGCCATGAGAGCTCTGTCAAACCTGGTATCTGCATAAGTACTGATATAGCCTTTACCTCTTTGTCTTCGTCCAATATCAAGCGCCGTTCTGGCTTCCTGGAAACTATCGTAAAAGGACTGCTTGCCAGATGTTTTCGCTACCCCCCACGACACAGTGAGCTGAGGAAGCTTTTGTTCTAAACGATACTGTAAAAGGTCCAAAAAAGGAAAAATGGTTTCCATATTTCTTTCAGAGCGGACTTCAACAAACACGACTAATTCCTCTCGCTGAAAGGTGCACATCGTTTTTAATTGCATTGTCCTCCCTGCATGAAAGACCTCTTCTTCAAACATACTGCCAAGATGATGCAGCCACTGTTCATAAGAAGCATGCGGCTGAGGGTTATGATCATATAACACCCGAAGGTTTTCCGGACGTGCCAAGAGACAGAGATAGGGAACGTTCAAGGAGTACCAAGTGACTTGGCCCGTGATAAGGCTGCATCCCAGCTGGAAACCTGCCCTTTAGCCAGGCTCCAGACAAAATCATCCCGCAGGCGCATTTCCGTTTCAAGCACAGCATGATCGTGCAAAAAGCATAAAGCAGAGGCTGTTACTGCATGTTCCAAAAGAGGCAGGGTATGATCGTTAAAAAAGTTTTCCTGAGGTTCTGGAAGGGATATAAGAAGAAACCCTTGGATTTCCCTTGCGCTTTGAATAAGGATTTGAAGGACGGATTCCTGCTCAATATCAAGCCAGTGCATATTTGGCTGGGAAAAAGATTCGGGGGTTTCTTCATGAAACATACTGAGTGGATCAACAGTATGATATAAATAACTTTGCCAGATCTCCTCCAGCTCATGTCCGTTCTTGCTCCTGCCTTTGATCACACCTCTTTTATCCAAAATTAAAACAGGTGCCTTTAAGTGCTTGTAGACATAGGTACATATTTCATTAAGACCTTTTCCTTCAAGAATAATTTCTAAGAGCTGTTTGCGGAACTCTTCTGACATTTTCACACCTTCATGTTCCTGACGGTGAAGGGCCTGTGAAATGGCCTGGCTGATCTCTGCAAATCTGACTTCCCAGGGAATTTCGATAATTGGGAAGCCGTGGGTATCTGCGTAGGCTAACACCCCTTTAGGTATTTCTCTTACGTATCTTCCTACTGCCATAATTAAGGCAGCCGCATCTGAATCCATCACTTCTTTTACAAAAGACAAGAGTTTTTTTCATCGTTTCTGCACCCGATCCCGGTAGTCAGCACGACTTCATTCTTCCGTACAAAATCTTCAACCGGTGTCTCAATAATTGAAACCCACTCCACGGGCTTATCGAGGTTCCCGTTTCCTCCTGCCATTTGTTTCGCTTCTTTCAAAACCTCAAAAGAAAGAATATTTCCCACCGTTAACAATATCATCACCTCTTAGATGCTTATAAAAAGCAGAAAACATGAGAAAAGAGTAAGAATACTTAATTAATCCAAGTTTTAGACCTATTATAGCACAATAGTGAGCCTAAGGGCTTATTTTGAAACAACAATGTCAGAAAATAGTTCATTCAATGTGATGAAAAAAGAAAGGAAAACTTCATACAAAATGACAGATGGTAAATTTTATTCTTTTTCGTAAGATGATAGTAGAAATCAAAGTTCATAATTCTTAAAAGGAGTGATCCAAATGACGATCAATCAAAACAAAAGGCGCCTCCCTTTCTACAAAAGCGGTATGGTCAGGCGAAAAAGAATACAGGGTGCACGGAGCGTCTCAGGTTCCAGTGGTACACAGTGTTGCTTTTACGTATGACGACTTGGATCACTGGTATGATGTGGCTGTGGGCAGAGAAAAAGGCCATATTTACGGAAGAAATACAAATCCGACTGTTGAGTCGTTTGAACAAAAGATAAAAATTTTAGAGGATGCCGAGGCAGCAACTAGCTTTTCTACAGGGATGGCTGCGATCAGCAACTCTCTTGCAACATTTTTACGACCTGGAAGCCGCGTTGTATCTTGTAAAGATACGTACGGTGGAACAAATAAGATTTTCAGTGAGTTTCTCCCTCAGCTTGATATAGATGTGAAACTTTGTGAAACCGGAAACCATGAACAAATTGAAGAAGAAGTGCGCAAAGGGTGTGACATTCTCTACTTGGAAACACCTACGAACCCAACGGTAAAAATTACAGATCTTGAGAGGATGGTAAAGGTTGCAAAAGAAGTAGGGGCTCTTGTATTTGTGGATAATACTTTTGCCACTCCTATACTTCAGAACCCACTTGAATATGGTGTGGATCTCGTCATCCACAGTGCACAAAATATTTGGGAGGGCATGCGGACGCTCTTGGAGGAGCCGTCTGTGGTTCAAAAGAACTGGTAGAGAAAATATACCACTATAGAGAAATTAACGGTGCAACCATGGATCCGATGGCGGCATACCTCATTCTACGTGGCATGAAAACACTTCATTTACGGATGAACCAGCAATGTCAATCAGCCATGAAAATTGCAGAATACTTGAAGAATCATGAACAGGTTGATCAAGTGTTCTATCCAGGTCTTGAAGATCACCCTGGTCACGATATTGCGAAAAAACAAATGCGGCAGTTTGGCGGAATGCTGAGCTTCTCTGTTAAAGGCGGTATGGATGCAGTAAAGCAGTTTCTTCCTAAACTTGAGTTTGCCAACCGGGCAGCGAATCTTGGGGCCGTTGAAACGACTGTTGGACCGGCTAGAACAACCAGTCATATTGAGAACACGCCAGAGGAAAGAGCAGCTCTTGGAATACCTGAAAGCCTTGTCCGTTACTCTGTTGGGATTGAGGATACCGACGATTTAATTCAGGATCTTGAGAATGCATTCGCAAGCCTTAAAAAAGCTGAAGCAGCTAAAAGGTAACAGTAGAGGAGATGGCTATGCTTACGTCGCAGAACCAGGTATTTAGAGAAGCACTTAACCTGAAAGAATCTCTCATACAGCTAAGAAGAGAGCTTCATCAATATCCTGAGCTCAGTTTCCAAGAATACAAGACATCAAGTGTCGTGAAACGAGAACTGGAGAAGATCCCTGGTATGAAAATATATGCAGGTCTTGAGCATACAGGATTATCCACCGGAGTAGTTGGAGAACTGGCTTTTGGCGATGATGGTCCTGTCATAGCCCTGCGAGCAGATATGGATGCTCTTCCAATCGAGGAAGAAAATGAAGAAGACTATCGTTCAAAACAGCCGGGAGTCATGCATGCTTGCGGACACGATGCTCATACGACAATCGTCCTTGGAGCAGCACGCATTCTAGCTGAAAAAGTAAAGCCGGCTTTTGCCGGAACGATAAAGTTTATTTTTCAGCCTGCAGAAGAAGACACAGATGAACAAGGGGTAACAGGCTCTCCGTATATGATCAGCCACGGAGTACTTGATAATGTAGATGTGGCATTGGCCCTTCATATGGATCCGGAGTACCCTGTCGGCCATGTCCGCCTTCATGAAGGACCCAGCATGGCTAATGTGGACACATTTACAGGCTCCATCCACGGAACCGGTGGGCATGGAGCCTACCCTCATTTAGGGACGGATCCAACATGGATGCTTTCACTTATCTTGCAAAGCATTCATGGTATCAGCGCCAGAAAAGTTTCGCCTTTAGAGCCAGCAGTGATCAGTGTCTGTCATATTGAAGGCGGCTCTTCAACAAATGTTATACCGAGCAAGGTTCTCCTTGAGGGTACAATGCGCAGCTACACTAAAGAGACAAGAAAAGAGCTGGAGGAAGAATTGCACCATGCATTTGCGGTTGCAAAGTCATTAGGCGGGAGTTATGAACTTGAGGTGAAAAAAGGGGAGCCGGCTTTAAATAATAGTTCTAAAGCAATCAATCTAGTAAGAGAGACCATAGGAGAGTTTTTCCAGAAATGGTCATTCATAACAAACCATACGGTTTAGGTGGTGAGGATTTCGGATATATGGCAGAAAAGGTCCCTGCCGCCATGTTTTTTCTTGGAGCTGGCAAGGATGACCGCAAGGATCGAGGTCTTCACATGCCTTGCTTCGATATTAATGAAGAAGCGTTGCCGGTCGGAGCATCTATTCTTGCAGGATCTGTTCTAAAATTCATGTCCGATCCTCAGCTTTAATTTTTACTAGGAGGATGGCAATATGGCACACAAACTTGCATTTATAGGCTTTGGAGGAGTCGGCCAAGGATTGGCAGATATTCTTTTGTCTAAAAGTGATTGGCTCAAGGATGAATTTGGCACTGACTTTCAGGTTGTCTCCATTTGTGATTTATACAAAGGATCTCTTCATGACCCAAATGGTCTGCAGCTGGACAAAGTGATGGATGGATTAAAGGAAGATGGAAATTTCGACAGGTACCCTGACTCTCCTGATCTTGTCAGAGGAATGGACAGTATGGAAACCATTGAAGCTTCCAATGCCGATACAATGATTGAAATAACGTTTACTGATGTTAAGACAGGACAGCCTGCAATTGATCATTGCAAGAAAGCATTTCAGAGCGGGAAAAACGCTGTTCTTACAAACAAGGGACCGGTTGCACTTGCCTATGAGGAGCTTAAAGAATTAGCTGACAAAAATAATGTACGGTTTCTATTTGAAGGTACGGTGATGAGCGGTACTCCAGCACTTAGAATGCCGTTAACCTCACTGGCTGGAAATGAAATTAAACAAATTCGCGGAATCTTCAATGGTACGACCAATTATATGCTGACAAAAATGGAAGAGGGCATGAAATATGAAGAAGCTCTCGCCCAGGCACAGGAGCTTGGATACGCTGAAGCTGATCCTACAAGTGATGTAGAGGGGTATGATGTCCTTTATAAAGTTGTCATCCTGGCAAACGTGGTAATGGGTGTTCCCTTAAAGAAAGAGGATGTTACCTGCAAGGGAATATCTCACCTTTCCCCAGAAGACATTGAACAGGCGAAGGAAGAAAGAGCAAAGTGGAAGCTAATCGGCAGACTGGAAAGGACACAGGACGGAGTAAAAGCTTCTGTCGGGCCGGAAAAGGTAGCAGAAGGCGACCCTCTATCCAGCATTGCAGGGGCGCTCAATGCTGTTACGTATGAGTGTGATCTATCAGGACCTGTCACTCTTGTCGGAGCCGGCGCCGGTATTCCAGAAACAGGTTTCGCCCTTTTAATCGACTTGATTAATATGGAACGACAGCAAATATAAGTGTTACATGGATCATGGGAAACTTGTGAAGAAAGGTGGCGAGGAACATGGCAACAAAACTATTAGGCCAGAAAATGCTTTTAGCAGGTGAGTGGGTAGACAGAGAGGATAAAATCAAAGTCTATAACCCTGAAAATAATCAGTTAATTGATACAGTCCCGGCAGCTAGCAAAGAGGACATGGAGCTTGCGATAGAAAAAGCAAAGGAAGGCGCTAAAATAGCTGAATCGTTATCGGTAAAAGAAAGAATGGATATTCTTCAGGGAGCTGCAAAACGTTTACAAGAGAGACATGAAGAATTTGCCCGAATGATAGCTCTTGAAGGCAGCAAAACAATTAAAGAAGCCAGAGGAGAAGTAACACGAACGATCGAAACCATTCGTATTAGTGCGGAAGAGGCAAGAAGAATGACTGGTGAATCCATTAATTTCGATCAAAATGCCGGAAATGAAGACCGGATGGGTTACTACTTTCGTTTTCCAATCGGTATTGTTGCCGCCATCACGCCATTTAACGATCCTTTAAACCTTGTGGCTCATAAGATTGGCCCTGCTATTGCTGCAGGAAATGCGATTATTGTGAAGCCAGCTTCAGAAACGCCATTAAGTGCCTTAAAATTAGCAGAAGCTTTTACAGAGGCCGGATTGCCTAAAAAGGTGATGACTGTTATAACCGGAAGAGGCAGGGATATTGGCGATACTTTAATTGAAAATAAAGAGATTCGCATGATTAGTTTTACTGGAGGACTTGAAACAGGGGAAGCAATTGCCAAAAAGGCGGGGTTGAAGAAGGTATCGATGGAACTTGGTTCTAATTCACCGGCTATCGTCTTAAAGGATGCTGACCTGGATCATGCTGTTTCCTCCACTGTATCTGGTTCTTTTGCTGCCGCAGGACAAAACTGCCTGGGTGTCCAAAGAATTTATGTAGAAAATGACCTGTATTCTTCCTTTAAAGATAAATTTGTACAACAGACAAAAGAGCTAAAATCGGGAAACAAGCTTTCTGAATATACTGATATGGGTCCCCTTATTAATGAAAAAGAAGCCAAGAGAGTGGAAAAAATGGTTGAAGATGCCCTAAAAGATGGAGCAGAGCTTTTGACAGGAGGAAAAAGGAACGGTGCTTTCTACGAACCTACTGTACTAGCGAATGTTCCAAGGCATTCAGCAGTGGCTGTAGAAGAAATTTTTGGGCCGGTCGTTATCCTTTCATCTGTTGATTCCTTTGAAGAGGCAATAGAAAAAGCAAACGATGTTAATTACGGTCTTCAGGCTGGTATATTTACAACAAATGTAAATAAAGCCATGCGCGGGGCTCGCAGGCTCCAGGTCGGAGGAGTCATGATCAACGACAGCAGTGATTTCAGGATCGATGCCATGCCGTTTGGCGGTGTAAAAGGCTCCGGGCTTGGAAGAGAAGGCGTCAAATATGCCATGAGAGACATGTCAGAAGAGCGTGTCGTCTGCTTTAAACTAACTGATGATGAAGAAAAGTAAAATGGGCCAGTGGACAAAAGGGGAAGCCTTTTTGTCCACTAAGCTGGAAAGATGAAAGGTGGGTCGTCAATGTTGTTATTCCCTAAAGAGGAATTTTTAACTAGAATGAATTACACTAAACAAAAAATGCTTGAATACGGTGTTGAGGTATTATTAATCTCAAATCCGTCCAACATGAATTATTTAACTGGTTATAATGCCTGGTCGTTTTATGTTCATCAAATTCTAGTAGTGATGATTGACGAGGAACAGCCCATCTGGATTGGAAGAGAAATGGATGCCCATAGTGCGAAAGTGACAACATGGCTTGATACAAATCATATTATTTCCTACCCGGATGAATTTGTGCAGTCGAGCATTAAGCATCCAATGGACTTTGTAGCAAATATCCTGGAAGAGATAGGGCAGGGCAACCGAAAGATCGGTTTAGAAATGGACGCTTTTTATTTTACAGCAATGTGTTATGAAAGAATTGTCCATGGTCTGCCCAATGCTGAATTTAAAAATACCAGTACTCTCGTAAACTGGGTAAGGGTTGTGAAATCAGACCGTGAAATAGAGTGCATGAAGAAAGCTGGAAGAATTTTAGAAAATGCCATGAAGCTGCTTACGATACAGCCGATGTAGGTGTGAGGGAAAATGATGTAGCTGCTGCTATTTATCAGGCGCAAATTAGCGGAACACCTGATTATGGCGGCGATTATACTTCCATTGTCCCAATGATTCCGACCAGTGAAAACACGGCAAGCCCCCACCTGACGTGGACAGACAGAAGGTATAAATATGGAGATTATCTCACCATTGAAATTGCAGGATGTTATAATCGGTATCATACACCGATGGCAAGAACAATGGCTATTGGAGAGGCGCCTGGAAAGTAGAAGAACTTGCCGAAGTCGTTGTAGAGGGAATTGAAACAACGATTGATGCTATTAAGCCTGGGATAACAGCAGAGGAAGTGGAAGCAGTTTGGAGCAGGAGCATTGCCAAGCGAGGCTTCTTTAAAGAATCACGCTTAGGCTATTCCATTGGCCTCAGCTATCCTCCTGACTGGGGTGAGCATACCATTAGTTTCCGTAAAGGAGACCGGACTCTGCTGCAGCCTAATATGACCTTTCATTTAATGCCTGGGATCTGGCTTGATGACTACGGAGTTGAAATTACTGAATCTATCCGTATCACCGAGTCAGGATGTGAGCTTCTGGCTGACGTACCAAAAGATTTATTTATAAAAAAGCCAGCATCTTATTCAGGCCTGTCACTAGTTGAAACCCCTGATAATCAAGTGGAATTCCCAAAAAAGCCGACTTCTCTTCATAGAGAACGGCTTTTTTCTTTGGAGCAAATCATACTCATTTTCAGGCTTTACGTGGTAGGATAAATAATAAGGAAGGTTTTTTGGCAGAAAGGTACGGGATTCACGTGAAAAATGTTCAATCGTTTTTGGGAGTTGCTGCGTTTTTAGCAGTTTTTTATATTTACTGCATTTGTTCATACCCATAGAAATTCTCCCTTACATATATAGTTTTCTCACATTTCTTTTGTTACTGTGCGGGCTGGTTCTTATCAATCCGGTGAACAAGATTGTAGTGATTTCTTTATTAGTCCTTGGCAGTCTGGTTTTCTTCAGATATGAGGTGGATATGCAAACGATATGGCTCAGTTTTGGAGAAAACTTGAATCTCCTTGCTTTATTTCTTCTGATCCCTCTATATGGAACCTTGATGTCTGAAGCGGGTTATTTACAAGCTTTAAAGACAGCTATTGCCAGAAGAGAACTTACAAAAAAGCAAGGCCCTATCGTTTAGGGTATATCTTAACAGCTTCCATGGGTTCCCTCTTAAATTTAGGCTCCATGCCTTTAGTTCACCGGATCAGCGAAGAGAGCTTTTCAAAATACGAGGAAAAGCGTTTTGGTATGACACTGCTGCGCGGCTTTGGATTCTGTATGCTTTGGTCTCCTTATTTTGTGAACGTTGGGCTTGTGCTTGTTCTTTATGATTTATCCTGGCAGGAAATCGGTATATACAGTCTCTTTCTCGCCTTCGTATATACAATTGTGACTGCTATGTTTTTCCCGTTTCTTTCCTTTAAAGACGATCGAGATCATACTCTTATACAAAATGAAACGAGAATAGACAGGGAAACAAGGCGTTTATTATGGGCGTTTGCGGCTTTATGTTATAATTCTTTTGTTTTCCTCTTTTTATTTAGACAGTGTGCTGGAGATCAATATGCTGACGGTGGTCTCTATTCTTGCATTGATTCTTCCTTTGGCCTGGTCTGTTGCTGCCAAGGTAACAAAGGAATTTCTAAGAGCAGGAGCTGGCCATATAAAAGGGTCCTTTGTAAAGCTTCATAATGAGTTAACTATCTTTATTACAGCCGGATTTATCGGGGTAGCTTTATCTGAAACAGAAATTGGAGAGGTCTTATCTGAAGCCTTGTTGTACATGTCGCAGGGAATTGTGCCTGTCTTTTCTTTTCTTTTGGTTGGAACAGCCATTTTGCTGGCATTTATAGGAATCCATCCAGTCATTATAGTGATAGGACTGGGGAGTTCTCTTTCTCCCGAGAGCTTTGGTGTGGAGGCGTCATACATGGGACTCTTAATGCTTGCAGCCTGGACACTTTCTACTCAGCTCTCTCCATTTTCGGGATCGGTCCTTTTGGCATCTCATCTGATGAAAACTTCGCCCCTGGAGATTGTGAAGAAAAATGTTGTCTTCATACTTGTCATTATGTTTTTGTTTTACTTTTTTACTCTGGGGATCCATGGTATCCAAAATTTGTAACTGTATAAATCCTTAACGGTTATTTTACGAGCAAATGAGATGGGCTTTTGTGGTATTGACCTGTAGTAGAAGCTACGACTTCTTCGTAAATAGGAATTTGCATAAGAAAGAAGGGAATTGTGTTGGAACAAAGACGTTTATGGCCTCTTTATGTACTTATATTTTCCGTCATGCTTGTCTGGGGGCTGAATGTAGTTGCTCTTAAAGTTTTGGTGGATTTTATGGAACCTGCATCCATGCAGGCACTTAGAATTTTTCTTGCCGGCTTGACTGTGTTTTTTATTATTTTCCTTCGGAGAAGCTTTAGGAAATTAACAAAGAAAGAATGGAAGATCACGCTTGCTGCCTTGCTGTTCGGTGTAGTAGGGCATCACTTTTTTTTGGCAATGGGGCTTACAGAAACTACTGCCTCTAATGCATCAATTATTTTAGCATTGCTTCCTGTCACTACTTCCGTGTTAGCTATGATGATTCTCGGTGATCCCTTGACTAAGCTGAGGTTTGTAGGGATTTTGTCTGCATTTACTGGAGTTTTCTTGATCGTATTTATGGGTGATGGGGAATTTGGGGCCTTAACAAGAGGAGATATATTTATTTTTTGGGGATGGCTACCCAGGCACTGAGCTTTATTTTTATTAGGCAGGCAACAAGTACAATCAGTCCTGCTTTGATGACTGGCTACATGTTTATTGTAGGGTCCTTTTTCTTGCTGGGTCTAAGTGTAGTATTTGAGCCTAATGGAATTAAGGAAATGTTTACGGCACCGTTGTATGTATGGGCCATATTTATAGGTTCAGCCGTACTGGCAACAGCTCTAGGTCATCAATTGTTTAATGGAGCCATTCAAAAGATAGGCGCTGGCGAAACTGCAGTATTTAATAATTTTGTGCCTTTTTTTGGATTGGTTAGTTCTGCACTTCTTTTAGGTGAAAATATTACTATGCCACAAATTGCAAGCTTTATTTTTATCGTGATTGGTGTTTTGTTTGGCACAGGTTATGTAGAAAAGAAATTTATCCTTTATAAAAACAAAAAAGAGAGACAGATCATCTCTCTCTTTAAAGGAACGGTCACGATGCGTTCCTCCCTTTGTCCTGATTCTTTTTTCTGGGACCGGATCAAAGCCGCCAGGATGAAAAGGATGGCACTTTAAAAGGCGTTTTATGGTCAGCCAGCTTCCTTTACATGCTCCATATGTTCTTACGGCTTCCAGGCTGTATTGAGAACATGTCGGATGAAAGCGGCATGTTGGCGGGGTTAATGGTGATATAAATCGTTGATAAAAACGAAGAATTTTGATTAGGATAAATTTCATCGGTTTCTCCTCGTAAGATATTTTCTTCTACATCTTAGCAGAAAGAGAAAAGTGGTGTAAGGGAAAAAGTAAAGAGGGATTCCTTATATGCTTTCCAATAAATTTAATGTTTGACTATAAACCAGAAAGGGCAAAAGAATAATAAGCACAAACAACTATTTTACAAAGAGGTGAGCTTTCGAGTGAAACACTTTGCACATCGTTCCATTAACAAAAAGCATAATGGCCTAAATAGTACTCAGGAAGTGCGTTATGCAAAAATTTTCAGGAAAGCTGATAAAGAAATAGAACAAATGCAAAAAGAGCAAAAGTAAAATAAAGACTGGACCAAAACCAAGGTAAAAAGAATGGCCTCACTGTTTGTGAGTGCCATTCTTTTTATTTATACGTAATAACTAATCCACTAGAAAAACAGTCCATACTCTTTATTTGCTTCACCCGGACGCTTTTACCTGAAGGTACAAGTGCGACATCCGTTCGAGCTGCATTTCATTCCCATAAACGTTGTCTTCTACGCCGCGGGCCACGCTTCCGCTTCCTCGGGAACATCACCGGGATCTTCAGCTGTTGCTTTTCCTGCAGGAGTCGCCGCCTTTTTGTCCTTCAAGACACTTCAGTCCAAAAAAGGAGCATTTCCAAAATGGAAGTCTACACAACGATTTTCTGCAAATAAATATTTTACAGAAAGAGAAACCCTCTGCTTTAGAAAACAGAGGGTTTCTCGACAATCAAAGCTTGCCGAATGGCAAGCTTTGTCTGAGTCAGCTTACATAAAATGTAGCTTTAGGTTGAAGAGTAGTGCGGAGCTCATTCATTTCCCCTTCACTTAAACGAACCATTGGGAGACGAACATCTCCTGAAATGATACCTTTCAGCTCTAAAGCAGCCTTAACTGGGACAGGGCTTGGAGCTGCAAACATAGCTTTCATAAGCGGCAGCAACTGTCGATGTCTTTGGGCTGCAAACTGAGGATGCCCCTGTAAAAAGGACTGAACCATTTCCTGCATTTCATTTCCTAAAATGTGTGAAGAAACAGAAACGATTCCTGTTCCGCCAATAGCCATTATCGGAAGAGTTAAGCTGTCATCTCCACTGTAAAGAGAGAAGTTGTCAGGTGTTTCTTCCACGATGCGGGACATAGCATCTAAGTCACCGCTCGCTTCTTTTGTTGATACGATATTCTCAATATAGGACAAGCGGATCGTTGTTTCCACTGAAACATTTACGACGCTCCGCCCTGGAATATTATAAATCATAACTGGAAGGTTTGTTGCTTGAGCAATTGTCTTAAAATGCTGGTATAAACCTTCCTGAGACGGCTTGCTGTAATAAGGAGAAACAAGCATTACAGCATCCACGCCAACTTGCTCTGCTTTTTTAGTTAATTCCACTGAAGCTTTTGTATTGTTACAACCGGTACCGGCAATGACAGGAACTCTGCCATTAACTACTTTCACTACATGTTCGAACAAAAGAAGCTTTTCCTCTTTTGAAAGTGTAGGGGATTCACCTGTAGTTCCCGCGACAACGAGTGCGTCCGTTCCGTTTGAAATTAAATGATTTACAAGCTTTGTGACTGCGTTAAAATCTACTTCTTCATTTTCATCAAATGGTGTAACCATTGCTGTTAATACACGACCAAAATTCATGTACATCACCCTCTTCATAAAATATCGTTCATTTTTCACCAAGTTCCTTTTACCGGGTGAGGGCAGGTTCTCAACGTAGTCAGTCGTTGGTACACCTGAACGTAAAAAAGCAACAATGAGAGGGATGTCTCATTGTTGCATAACGTTCAGTAATCTACAGAACCGTTTATGCGTGAGATAGCCCTCCATACAGCGCGTCATTGGCGCTATATGACAGTTACGTATTTATTCAATACGAAACCAGCTTCGAGTTCATGAGAAGCTCTCCACTTCGGCAAATCCCCCTTTCTGTAACATTCCACGGCTCTCATGTGCTCCTGTTACATACTAATGGTCTTCGCGCCTCTAACCTCACTTCCAGTAAAGAAGCAGGATATAAAATTGATTTTCTACAGAAACTGTATCAAACCTTTTGATCAATTGCAATGGGTTTTGATAAGAATTTTGTTGTATTTTCTTGTTCTTACAGGTTGTTTGCCCTGGTAGGTTTGATTTTAAACGTATGATTTAAATAGTAAAGACTGGAAAGATGAGAGTGATACCTGTCCTGAAAGAGAGGCGCAGGATAACCTGCCTTCCTAAAATTGTCTTTGATTCTATCCTTTCCCGGATTAACACGGATATAAAACGCAAAATATAAAAAAGAGAAGAAAGGAGGTAAAAAACGTGATAAAAAAACTGACAATACTACTATTGTTTGTTTTTCTAATATCAGGGTGTGTCATTGAACAAAGGCATGAGATCGGTGCAGATCGTGGAAAAGACCAGGCTTATAATGATTTAGGGATAGAATCGGCAAGAAAGCATGAAGGTATTTTAAGCGATATGATGATACCAGATGATGCTCCCGGCAGAGAAGGCGATGAAACCGGCGACATTATTCGGTATGGAAGAAGTGCTGAGCAAGACACCTGGCACGAAAAAAGAGACAGGAGGTTCGGGAGCGGGGATCGGCTATGGTCAAGGAGACCAATGACCATTAGACAAAGTCCTCAGGCTGGGGAAACACCCTATTTTAAAGAGGGAACTCCTGGTTCTTTAGGATACGAAGAACCTGCTGTTGAAATGAAAATGCGTCTCTTGCAGGCAGACGAAATTGATGAAGCCTATGTTGTGGAAAAAGAAGGTCATTTTTTTGTAGGAGTTCAATCACATGAGGACGATAAAAGAAAAGTTCATTATTTAATGTACAGCTTTTTGTCAGATGTAGTGGATGAAAATCAGCTGCATATCTTCA
The DNA here is from genome assembly GCF_001310615.1 of Thalassobacillus sp. C254. Classification (NCBI taxonomy): domain Bacteria; kingdom Bacillati; phylum Bacillota; class Bacilli; order Caryophanales; family Bacillaceae; genus Thalassobacillus; species Thalassobacillus sp. C254. The sequence goes on from NZ_BAXQ01000004.1 coordinate 115,442, forward strand.
CAGATAGAAAATCAGTTAACAGAATCAGAGCAGCGGAGAAGGGTGAGGGAAGATTTGAAAGTCACACTCTCCACGATTTCCTGAAGGATATAGAGTATGAATTTCAGCGACCCGGCGAAAACTGGCCTTATTAATTCTCGTAAGGCCAAGGTTGATTTTTTATTTTTATTGTTGATAAACGATCAGACACCTTTAATAAGGCCGATTAAATAATAAGCTTTTATGGAGTTTCTTTATTGTTCTTTAGTCTCTGTCGAATAGTAAATAAAAGGTTCACTTCTTTAGTGAATTCCTTTTGTCCCCGGGTTCTGTGAGATGGTTAGATTGCATATTTCAGAAGCCGGCAGGAGTGAACCCTTACGAATTGGTTCACACCTCGAATGCTTTATCCTGCTGTCTTCTGCTCACTTATCTTTCGTCATTTACGCCAGTACTGGAAGGACAGAGTTACTCTGTTCTTTAATTTTTACATAAAAAAGGGAAGTGATTCCTAAGAGATGTTACCCCTGTAATTGTATATATACAACCTGGTTAAAATACTCCCTCTCTCCTTGTAACATCAGTCCAAACGATTTCCATCTGATTATGGGCTAAAAGGATGTTGTCAAAATGCACCTCCACCATAGAACATTCGTGTTCATCGGAGTCTTCAAAGCAATCGGCAAGGGAATTTTTTAAGTGGGTTAATTCAGCCATTTTACTTGTATGAATCGCGTGAAGCTCTTCAAATTCATATGGAACGGGCAGAGCCAGGAGCTCCACTGCTTCCTTTTCCATTTGTTCAATAGGCTGCAATATGTCAGTAAGATTCTCATTTTCGTTTCCATGAATGTTCATAGCAAGTGTTTCAAGATGATCATTTGAACGATCTATATAATTTTCATAAAGGTCAGCATAATCTTCTGCTCCTTTTGTATGCTGCAGCCGCTTTTGGTTTTGAACTTTATCATTTGGGGTAGTGTCTGTTACATTATTTTTTTCATAATGAGTCCTTTCTAAATCACTTTCCAAATCATCGACGGCTCCCTCACCACAGGCACCGAGCAAGGCGACAAGACACAATAAGCCAAAGAACAATTTGTATATTTTCACGGTTTTTCCTCCTTATCCCTGATCCAGGATGCTTTTTCTTATTTTGGAAAAGGAAGTCGATAATTATGCGGGAGGAATGAAAAGAAAAAAACCTGTTAATATTCTAGTTATTAGGCTAAAATGTAGGTAATAAAAAAACCTCTTTTATTTTTAAGGCTTTTTCCCTTATAATGAAATATGGGAATAAAAGATGCATGGGGGGGCCGTCTTCTATGTCGTACTTGCAGCAAATTGCCGTAGAGCTTCCGGAAGATATATTTTCGGAAATTGAGCATTTGTCAAAAGAGGAAATAGATTCCTTTTTTCGAAAAGTAATCGAAAATCAAATTGAAAAAAAGAAAAAGCACCGACATTCGTTTTCAAATGAAACGAGGGTATCTCGAGATGGCCCAGATTAACTTGGGGATTGCTGAGGAATTTGCACAAGCAGATGAGGAAGCATTAACCATCGGAGAGCAGGCAGTTTTACAAGAAAAAGGGGTATAATGCCTGCTCGCCCTGCATACCCTTTTGAAAAGGGATCAGGTGAAGGAGGTGAACGGATGAGTTGAGTGATACGAATCACGGTCATCACCATTCAAAAAAAGTAAAACGAGGCGACGTCTTTTTTGCTGATCTTTCACCTGTTGTAGGGTCTGAACAAGGAGCGTGAGGCCGGTACTAGTTATCCAAAATGATATTGGAAACCGGTTTAGCCCAACGGTCATCGTTGCTGCTATTACAGCGCAGATTAAGAAAGCAAAGCTCCCTACACATGTGGAGATTGATGCAAGCAAGCATGATTTTGACCGAGACAGTGTAATCTTGCTTGAACAAATTCGGACGATTGATAAGCAGCGTTTGACAGATAAGATCACCCATCTTGACGATGCGATGATGGAAGAAGTAAAGAAAGCGCTCGACATTAGTTTAGGACTAATGGATATTTAGGATTTACATAAATTAACGTCCCTACATATTTCGTTTGAAAAACACGCCTCGTTTTTAGGCGTGTTTTTTTGTTTTGCCCTTACAATAAATTTTCTTCTTTTCGTGTAGATACCTTCTAAAATGATAAAAATAAGGGTATAGCCAATGGAAGTTGTCTGTATTGGAGGGAGAAAATTGGGAGAATTTGCGACACCGCAAGTCGTCGTGAGCAAGTGCCTTGAATTTGACGCGTGCAGATATAACGGAGAAATGATTCCAAACAAAACGATTCAGAGGCTTTCTTCTTTTGTGAACTTCATTCCAGTTTGCCCGGAAGTAGAAATCGGCTTGGGAGTACCAAGAGATACGATCCGCCTTGTAGATAATAATGGAAGTAAGGAACTGATCCAGCCTTCTACAAAGAAAAATATAACAGGTGAAATGCATAAATTTTCAGAACGATTTATAAAAAGCTTACAAGAAGTTGATGGATTTCTTTTAAAAAACAGATCCCCTACTTGCGGCATTTCTGATGCTAAGGTGTACACTGGAGCTGAGAAAGGGTCAGCGACTAAGGAACTGGGGAGCGGACTTTTTGCTGAAGCAGTTTTATCACACTTTTCTGGCTGTGCTGTAGAGGATGAAGGAAGACTTAGCAATTTTACGATAAGAGAACACTTTTATACGAAGATTTTTACTCTCGCTGCCTTTAAGGAAAAGAAACGCACGCAAAAAATACATGAGTTAGTAAATTTTCATGCCAGACAAAAATTTTTACTTATGGCTTATGACCAGAAAAGTGTGAAAGAGCTTGGAAATATAGCCGCTAATCATGAAAGGCTGCCTGCAGAGAGAGTGTTTGAAAAATATGAAGCTGCATTAAAACATGCGTTACAACAGGCTCCTTCTACCAAACGTTATATTAATGTGTGTGAGCATGTATTTGGTTTTTTATCTTCAGGGCTACATGCTGGTGAGAAAGCTTTCTTTCTTGATATGCTAGAAAGGTACAGAGAAAAAAAGATACCTTTAACAAGCATTACCAGTATATTGAAATCCTGGGCCGTTCGATTTGAGGAGGCATATTTACTGAGGCAAAGTTTTTTTCTGCCTTATCCAGAAGAGCTTGTCGAAATTAGCGACTCTGGAAAGGGACGAGCGTATACGTAAGGAGAGAGGAAACAATGAATTCAACGATCGAAACCATTTTATCCCACCGTTCAGTAAGGGCATTTGAAAACAAACCACTTTCAAAAAAGACAGTTGATACGTTAATCCAATGCGCACAGCAGGCTTCAACGTCAAGCTACATACAAGCCTACAGTATTATTGGAGTGACGAATCCAGACAAGAAAAAAGCATTGGCTGAGCTTGCCGGGCCCCAGAGTTATGTTGAAGAGAATGGACATTTTTTTGTTTTCTGCGCTGACTTGAAAAGACATGAATACATTGGAAAAAGAGAAGAAACAAATGTGATTCCTTCTTTAGAAAGTACAGAAAAATTTATGGTCGCTTTGATTGATGCCTCTTTAGCGGCCCAGAACATGGCAATTGCAGCGGAATCTTTGGGATACGGCATTTGTTACATTGGAGGCATTCGCAATAATTTAGAAAAAGCAAGTGAGCTCCTTCAGACACCGGATCGGGTGTTGCCTTTATTTGGCCTGTGTGTAGGATTGCCGACAAAAGATACAGAGAAGAAACCTCGTCTGCCACTTCATCATATCTATCATGAAAACACGTATAACAATAATGAAAAAGTGATAGAAGGAGAATTAAGAGAGTTTGATGAGATTGTATCAGCTTATTATGCAAAAAGGACAAATGGAAAGAGAAACCAAAGATGGTCGGAGCAAATGGCCTCCATGCTGAAAGATCCAAAGCGATCGTATATGAAAGAATTTGTGAAGGGGAAAGGGTTTGATGTCAGATAGATGTCGATGGGTTGTTTTTCCTTTACTTATCATTAGTTTCCTGCTGTTTTCCTGCCAAAACCATGGTGAAGATCGTGAAGCAGAAACCCTGCACAGTCACAAACAATTGATTGGGGAAGAAAAGAGAAGTTGGGACAAGCAAGAGGAGACTTCCCAAAAACCAATGAATGGGGAGAACAAGTAACAGGAGTTTATCATCGCATGGCGACTGATGAAAAGTTATTGCTCTGACGTTTGATGCCTGCGGAGGACCGCAAGGGGACCAATATGATGAAGACCTGGTTGAATTTCTTATAGAAAACCGAATAAAGGCGTCATTGTTTATTAATAAAAGGTGGGCTGAACAAAATCCTGAAAAGACGAAAGAGCTGGCGGATAACCCTCTTTTTCGCATAGAAAATCATGGGACAGATCACGTTCCTCTTTCTGTTTCAGGACAAACAGCGTGGGGCATACAAGGCACACAAAGTGAAGAAGAGGTTCTTAATGAAGTAGGAGAGGCCCAGAAGGAATTAACACAGCTGACTGGTGAACCGCCTGTTTTCTTTCGTTCAGGAACCGCTTACTATGATGAAGTTGCCGTAGCAATCGTTGAAGAGGCAGGGTTAGAGGTGTTAGGGTTTGATGTGGCAGGCGATGCGGGGGCAACATATTCTGCAGAAGAGGTGAAAAAAGCTCTTCTTGACAGCAGGCCCGGATCTATACCCTTGCTCCATATGAACCAGCCGGGGAGCGGGACAGCTGAAGGGGTAAAAAAAGCTGTACCTAAATTGTTAGAAGAAGGTTATGAATTCGTCCATCCCCATGACTATCCTTTGCATAGACAGTAGAAATCAATGTTACTCTGGAGATGAAATCTTCAGAGTTTTTTTATGTTTTAAACAAACAGAAAATATGTAAAAATGTCAAAATAAAATGTGAAAATGTAAAGATTTTCTTTTTTGTTTTTGATATAATTACAATATCAACAACCAACTAAGAACAACTGTGAAGGAGGAGGGCATGTCTCTCAGGGACGTGACACAGAAAATATGTGGAAAAAAAGCCTAAAAATAATTATCCTTTCATCGTTTGCTGTAATAATCGCTTTAATATTATCTGTGCAGCTCTGGTCGAGCACCGATCAAGGTAAGCTGCCATCAAAAACTGCGGTTATCCTTCACGCTGTAAATAATAACTTAATTCCATTAGATATTGAAGCGCCTGCCTTTCTGGCTTCAACGGGTTCATCCAACCCTGAGGTAGTGATGTTAAGAGAAAATTATGAGACAGAAGTTTCCGATGGACACTCTATCGATTTAAGGGTCTATCGTTATTCAAATGTAGAAGAAGCTCCAATCATTTTGTATTATCACGGAGGGGCTTTTCTTGAAGGCTACGGAAGTATTGACACTCATGACAATGTTATGAGAGGGCTGGCAGCCAGAACGGGTGCAATTGTTATAGGGGTTGGCTACCGGGTTGCTCCTGAGCATATTTTCCCTGCGGCCGTGGAAGACAGCTACGATGCATTACTCTGGGCTTATGACCACGCAGAAGAGCTTGGAGGAGATCCTTCAAAATTAGCCGTAATTGGAGACAGTGCAGGAGGGAACCTTGCTGCTGTAGTGACAATGATGGCAAAGGACCGGGAAGGACCGGAGATTGCAGCTCAAATTCTTTATTATCCATTGACAACATTCCGGGATGTAGAGTTTGCCTCAAGAACTGCGTATGACAGCGGATATTATTTATTATCCAGGCAGGTTATGCTCAAAGCAAGAGATGCTTATACACCGGAAGAGGATATGTGGTATAACCCATATACTTCCCCGCTGGAAGCCAAGGACATAGATGGTCTTCCGCCAGCATTTATTGTTACTGCTGAGTTTGATCCACTTAGGATGAAGGGGAATTATACGGTAAAAAGCTCCATGAAAATGGAATCCCAGTGGAAACGGTACGCTACCGAGGAGTAATGCACGGATTCGTTTCATTCTATGAAGTAATGAGGAGCGGTGAGATGGCTATGAACCATAGCGTTCGCTTCCTGGGAGAAGCTTTTGCAGGTGAGGTAAACGAGGTACCGGAAGAGTTTGAAATTGCTGTTGAACAGCCTCCTCAAGGAATTGCAAGAATAAAGGAAGAGGCAGAGGCTTACGCGATTGCAGCTTTTTTGATCGGACGAACCACCTGGTCACAGTTTCATAATTGGTAGTGAGATAAGAGAGCTTCTTGAAAAAGAACGCTCTCTTTTTTGGCTACAGCACACCGCCTCCTGAAATTTTCACAGCCTCCCCACAATGTTTTTGGCGCTGTCTGTAGCCAGAAAGGCAATGGTATGAGCCACTTCCTCAGGTGAAGTAATCCTTCCAGATGGAAGAGAGGCATTTACTATTTGCAGCTGTTCAGGCAACGTACGATGTCGTCGTTTCCCGGCTTTTTCAATAGCCTGTCTCCCCATTTCTGTATCTACATAACCGGGACATACCGCATTCACTCTAATTCCATGCTGGATGGCTTCAACTGCAAAAGAGTGAGTAAAGCCAATCAATGCAAATTTGGAAGCAGCGTAAGCAGTATTTCCATAGGTTCCTCTTAAACCGGATAGCGAGGAAACATTAATGACAGCACCTTTCTGACTTTCTTTCATGTCAGGATAGACAAGCTGGGATAATAACACTGCAGATGTATAGTTGATGTGCATAACTTTTTCCATCACTTCTTGTGTGAGTTCCTCAAGTACGTTCCCACCTAACACACCTGCACTGTTAATAAGTATGGTGACCTTGCCATTTTCCTTTTTTGCTTTGTGAACCAGTTCCTCTCTTTCTTCATTATTTCCTATATCACAGGGAAATGAGGCTACAGATATATCCGGACTGCTGTTTGTTAATTCGACTTTAAGGGCAGCAAGCTTTTCTTTATTCCTTCCTGTAATTGTAATATCTGCTCCCATGGAAGCGAGGAGTCTGGCTGTTTCCTTTCCGATTCCGCCAGTTGCTCCTGTTATTAAAGCATGCTCACCAGCCAGCGAGTCTTCACGGAAAATAGACATGATAACCCTCCTGTTTTTTGACTTCTTGTTTAGTTTATCACGACAAAGATAGTTTATTAAATTATTAGAATCTTCCAGAATAATAACGATTAGACGTAATAATCTAGTAAATATCATTATGAGGCTAGATGAGAATCATATTTTGATAAAATACTTTATAATTCTAGCTTTTCTTTTCAAATAGTCTATGGTACACTCTTTTTGGATTAAAAATAACAGAGAAAAATGACAGAGAACATGAGAGAGAATGTTCATCTGAAAGGAGGAGTCTTCATGCTGGGAACATTAAAAGAAAGAATGACGTGGCAAAGACAAAAATGGGCGGAGGAAACAAAGGAGAGAATTCGTGAATATGCTGAGTTTCAGCGTCTTGAGTCGCTGAAGGAAATTGAAAAAGAAGAAAAGACAAACGAGATTCTTCATCAAGAGATTGATCGCTATTTAAAGACAGCCCATCCAAGCTTTTTATTGAAACCGGAAGTGGCCAGAGCTTTGCTTAACCGGTTATACGCAAGATCAAGCGGTCGTTCAAGCATGTCTATTCATATAACAAGAGAGATGAGAAAAGCATCCGCTTTCTACAATAAGGAGATGGTTATTTTTATTAAGCTTCTTGAAAGAAAGGGAGTTACCTTTGAAGGTAATGAAGAGAAGTTTATGACCATTTTTATAAATAAATTAAGTGAAAATAACTATAGATATTGCGTGGAGAAATATGGTGATTTCGTATCTGAGTATGAGAGCCTGGAGGATGCAATGTATCGTTACCTTGAGACAGTTGAAGAAAATGATAAGTATGAAAGCGGTCACGTAGATTTCCTTACAAAATACTTGATTAATAAGGGAATTCTACCGGCTGTGACTGTAAAAAGTAAGATGAGACGCAGGCTTAAGGAATTTGAGCACCTTCATGCTGAAGACTATAAGGTTCGAAAGATGGAAAAACGTCTGCAAGAAATCAGCTGAAAAATATGAAGAGAGCTTCACGCTTATGCGGATGCTCTTTTTTAGGCTTTGTTATTTTTTATAAGTAGTGTGAGAAGCCTTCAGCAATAGCAGAAGCTGAAGGTGCTGCAGGGTGGGTTTTCCCGAGAGAAAATTGAATCCATACCGAGGCACAGAAGACACCGTGAAGAGAATGAAATGAAGCTGAACGGATGTGGCACTTGTGCCTGCAGGTGCATAGAAAATGCTGGGAATGAAGTGAAGAAGAATGGATGCCGCGCTTGTCCATTCTTGTCCATTTAGACGTAAGCGAATACCCACGAAAATCACCCACAAGATGTAACAAAGCCTTTTATTAAAAGAAGACCAAGGCATTAAGAATAGCCGGGAAAAGGAGATGGCGTCTCCCAGGACATGGAAGCTTTTTCATATGTATAAAAAAATTTCTATTTATATATGCATCTTCCTTTGCTTTCATAGGCCGGTTATGGCAAAATAATCTTAAATCATATCATCCTATTAGGACGTGTGAGATTAGATAAAGGGGAGAGTGAGAGAGGACATGGAAAAGAATATTGGTTCTTTCTTTGAAGAGAAGATTCAGGATGCCAAAGTACAGTTTGAACGCACGATCGATTGTAAACACACTGAATTTGACGATCTTTACCCATATATGAGCGAGCAGCCGCAATTTTTCTGGTATAAGCGCTATGTAGCATGGCAGGAACTATTAACGATTGTCCGTCTGGCTGATGATCTTGAGCTTGACTGGACCAGCCAATTTGATGAAGAACAGCAAGACTTTGTAAAAAACAAAGTGCTTGATGCTAAAGTTCTCGATGATTGGTATGGAAAGAAAAGAACTGAAGCCGGCGAGTCAAAGTCGGAGTAAATAAAAAGTATATAGGAAAACTCAGATAAAAGGCATTCACCAACAGTGAGTGCCTTTTTCTTTTATCATATGTTTACTTGGGGGCAACTGGTAAGAAGGCACTCACTTGCATCTAAAGAAACAAGGACCACTTCCTTTGAAGCTTCATTTCTCGCATTCATGGTGTGTTTTCTATGCCGTTTGCAAGTTTTCTCTACCCTCATTACTACACTATGTCCAAGAAAATACCCCAAATGATAGGTTATATACTCTACCATTTGGGGTGCAGTACCATTCTGAATCTTTATCTATAAAGGAAGGTTCTGATCCAATCCCTTTTGTGATTAAAAAATAAAGTGAGCAATAACTACGATTACTGGAAGAGTAATGATAGTTCTTTGGATAAAGATAATCACAAGGTCGATAAACCTTACTGGTAACTTAGAAGCAAGAAGCAAGCCCCCGACTTCGGACATATAGATAAGCTGAGTTACAGATAAACATGCGATCACAAACCGTGTGAACTCACTGGCAATGTCTGCTCCAATCACTGCTGGAAGGAACATATCTGCAAACCCGATAAGCATTGTCTGTGATGCTTCAGCAGCATAAGGAACCTGCATTAGTTCCAACAGCGGGATAAATGGTGTACCAAGCCATACGAAAAATGGGGTAAATTCAGCAATAATAACAGCAATTGTTCCCAGTGCCATCACAATCGGCAGGACGCCAAGCCACATATCAAGGACATTTTTCACGCCGCCACTAGCTACGGTGCGGAATTTGTTTTCATGCGCTTTTGCTGCTGCCTGGCGCAAACCATGAGAGACAGCTGATGTGTTTTCTGGTATCTGATCATTGCTCCCTTTTCGTTCTGCCTTTTCATAGTAGTCATCTGACTTTCGGGAAAGCGGAGGGATTCTCGGCATAATAAGAGCGGCAACTAAGCCGGCTGCCACAATGGTCAAATAGTAAGGGATAATCATATGGCCCAATTCCATAAGCTCAATGATGACAATACTGAAAGTAATAGAGACTACAGAAAATGTCGTCCCGATGACGGCAGCTTCTCTTTTCGTGTAATAACCTTGTTCGTACTGCTGGTTGGTCAAAAGCACCCCGATTGTTCCGTCTCCCATCCAAGACGCTAAAGAGTCAATTGAAGAACGGCCAGGAAGCGTAAACAAGGGCCTCATTATCTTGTTTAATAGTGTGCCGACAAATTCCAGCAGTCCAAAATTCAAGAGTAGCGGCAGAAACAAGCCAGCAAACAAGAAGACTGTAAAGAGAAGAGGCAGAAGGTCAAACAGCATTAAGCCGCCAGTATATTCGTGCCAGATCCACTCAGGACCCCATTGAAACAAAGTAATCACCGCAAGGATGAATCCAATGATCCTTACGATAAACCAAATGGGAGTGACCGAAAATAAATTATCTAGAAAAGTATTATTAGTAATCCACGAAACAGCGGCCACTTTAGCGAGCAAAGTTCCGACAACTGCAAGTCCGATTAAAATGGTGACAATAGCAGGGAGGGCAGGCCCAAGTAATTCCTCCACCATTCCAGCTAATATAGCTACTGGAATTGTAACGGAACCGTCATAAGAAATGGGAATCATAAAAAGAAAAATCCCTATGAGAGAGGGGATAATAAATCGCATAAAACTCCCATTTCTATTTGTTGATTGATTTTCCAAAAAAAACACCTCTATTCACGTATATAATTGTATAGTTATCCAACCTTACCTTAATATTGTAGGAATGAAAAGATAAATCCTGTATAAAGTTAAATAATATATTATAAAAATAACATGTTTCATGTAATTTTCAAGGGACTATGAAATAAAGGAAATTTTGAAAAGATTTTAATTTAAAAGACTAATAAGTCATGAAGATAATATTCAAAAACATGGCGATTTAGAGGAATGTTACGCTTCATACATTCTTTTTTAATAGGCAGACGCACTCTTTTCTTTCTTATAACATAAGTTATTTCGAATAAGAAAATGGAGGCGGTAAAAATGGAAACAACTCCACAGCTTGTTACGAATGTAGACCCTTATGTGTATCAAACACTGCTTTCAATCCGAGGCAGCCGGGTGGTTATAGAAACTGTGAGAGGAAATGTGCAGGGTGTTATACAAAATGTTATGCCTGACCATGTAGTTGTAGAATCTCATGGTTCAACGTTTTACGTGAGAATCGCACAAATTGTCTGGGTGATGCCTTCTTAAAAAAGAATGATACAACCCTGCTCTTTCATACAACTTAAAAGGACCACACGTGTTATGAATGGAGGGGTAGTGTTGTTTAAGAGAATTGATAAGCTGGCAATTGATTTGCCGAAGCCGAAATCTCCTGATGCTAACGGGGCCGCGGCTGTTCAAGAACTCCTCGGAGGGAAATTTGGAGAAATGTCCACGTTAAACACGTATATGATCCAATCTTTTAATTTCAGAAACAAGAAAAAATTAAGGCCGTTCTACGAAATTATTGCCAGTATTACGGCAGAAGAATTTGGGCATGTGGAATTAGTATCCAATACAATTAATTTAATGATAGAAGGAACCACCTTCCCTGGTGATCCGGATATTACACCTATGCAGGCAGCCAAAGACAAACGAAACAGTCAGCATTTTATTGTCAGTGCCCAGTCTGCTTTGTTAAGTGATTCCATGGGAAGGCCCTGGAATGGAGATTACGCCTTTACCAGCGGAAATCTTATATTGGATTTAGTAAATAACTTTTTCCTTGAAGTCGGGGCACGCACACATAAAATGAGAGTATATGAAATGACATCTAATGAAACTGCTCGTGAAATGATAGGATATTTGCTTGTTAGAGGAGGAACTCACGTTCTTGCCTATGCCAAAGCATTGGAAGTAGCTACAGGTGTGGACATGACAAAGATGATTCCGATTCCTAACCTGGATAACAGAGCTTTTGACCATGCAAGAAAATATGAAGCACAGGGACTTCATAGAAGATTATACACATGGAGTGACAAGTATTACCGTGATATTGCACAGATATGGAAAGGGCAGCACCCGGATGGAGGACAATTGGAGGTAGTTATAGGCACTCCGGACGGTGCCCCAATACCTGACTTAGAAGAAATCCCGGAGGAGTTTGCGCCTGGCATCGGTCCAGATGAGTTTATGGAAATTGTAAAAAGACTGCAAAGAAGCGCCGGAATATAAACAGAAAAGCACAATGGTGCAAAGAAATGCAAAAAAGGGAAGCTTTTACGAGCTCTCCTTTTTCTTTTGTTCCTGCGCTTTAATTTTCTTGTTATGGGATACATCGTTAAGCTTTGAATAAAAATGGATAAAAATACATTGCCAAGTGTGAGAGTGAACATCAATGCTCTGTTTTTGCCGCCCTCTTCTTTTTTTATTCCCAAAATGATAAGCAGCTGTTCTCCTTTTGTTTGGTAGTGTGGGTAAAGGGAATAGAAAAAGCAAGAGATGTTCTCAGGAGATGATCGTGTGCCTCAATATGTATTTGATATACAACAAGTATATAGAAAAAAGCCGGAAGATAAAATAGGGTCCTTGGTTGCAGAAGTAGACATCGAAGTGATTGATCAACATTCCGGAAGGATCCTTCATAAGATGGTGGTTCCCGTTCTTTTTCATAATTACGGAGTATATCCGGAGCTCTCTAATATCTCCTCTCATATACCTTCACCTAATTTACGAAAAGAAGTCTATTACAGAGTAAGAAGGTATGTAAAAAAATTGAGACCTTACCTTGAGGTAAGCAAGAGCTGGGGAGAAGAAAGAGAGCAGTAAAAGGAGCATCCTGACACAGAAGAAAGTAAAAAACTGTCTTACACGGCTCTACCGTATAAGACAGTTTTGCTTAACAAGATTTATCATTTGGCTTAGGTACTTTCAGACCGAACCATGGCATAATCCAAAGGGCTGTATAAGTGCCCAGAAGGGCCATAACAGCCCATACCCATCCGTGCACACTAAACGAAGCAATGCCGCTGAAGTATGCACCAATGTTACATCCAAATGCCAGTCTTGCTCCGTATCCCATTAACAGACCGCCGATTAAAGAAGCAAGAGCTGTTTTAAACGGAATTTTCTTAAGAGCGAATAGTCCTCCGGCAGCTGAGGCAATAAAAGCTCCGGTTACGAGACCGAAATTCATGACGCTTGTCGAGTCAAGAAAAACAGACTGTGTAAGCTGCTCTTCCATACCGTCTCTAGACCAGTAATACCAGGATGCGACATCAATTCCCATGCCCTGGGAGATTTGGGATCCCCAAAGAGCAAAGGCAGACGTGATTCCCCAAGGGCTTCCACGGGTCAAAAGAGTAATGGCATTTAGAACAGCAAGGACGACAGCTGCAATGAGAATAGGCCAGGCCCCTCTAAAGATTCTCTTCCAGCCGTTTTCCGTTGGCAATTCAGCCATACGGGGCGGTTTTCTTTTTTTAGCGATATAAAAAGTAAGCCATATAATGAAAGCAAACGCTGCAATTTGGACAGCCCAGGCACCAAGGAACCCTAGGCCCGTACTTTCTGCCAATGAAATAGCAGGCAATGAAGGCATATCATTTAACCAAAAGTCAAAATGCCATGCACCGATTACAGAACCGGCGATAAACCCAGCTAATGTAATAAAAATGGATGATCTTCCGCCACCTGCGGAATATAAAGTTCCAGACGCTCAGCCGCCGCCAAGCTGCATGCCAAGCCAAAAATAAAGGCGCCAAAGATAACACTGACCCCGACCGGCGATACTAAACCTGAAACATCATCACCAAAAAAGCTCAGATTAAAAGCCAATATAGGAGCAAATAGGGTTGAGGCAACAGCCAGCATGACCATATGAGCTCTTATGGCTTCCCCGTTTCCTACGGCAAGGAACCTACGAAAAGCGGATGTAAACCCAAACCTTGAATGAAAAAGAGTATAGCCTAGTAATAAGCCTATCCATAATAAGAGAGCCATCTGCCGTCTGCACTTTGTAAGGTAATAAAAGTCAAAATAATAGCAGTGAGAATCCCGCCGACAGTTAGTAAAGTCTGTGGGGGAGGGAGCAACTGGGCTGACTTATTGATAGAAAGGGTGACAGGCTTATTTTTTGTTTCTGCTTCCATAACACTTCCACCTCTCTTCTTGTTGCATTTAGTAATCTTAGCGGCATAGTCAGGTTTAGTCAACTCCATGTAAAATACACATACTAATTAAAATACTTTGACTCCTAAGTAGAGAGGAAAAGAAAAGGGGTTGTCAGAAAGAACAGCCACATTTAAAATGTGAAAGCAGTTCTGTTACTCATACAGATTGTATCAAAAAGCCTGGCACTAAAAAAAGACAGAAAGAGAGCGGGAGAGTATTGGAAAATGATTACGATCGATAAAGACAATAAGCAGATAACTGCCGCAGCCTGCGTTCGATGTCCGGATCCATTTTTTCAAAGAGGTGAGGACGTTTTAGAAAAGGTTGGATGCTGCAGCTACAGCCCAGTTTTCACTTTATTCGAGATTAAGAAAATGGCGGATAGGGATAAAAACTTCTTTTACGAGACGATATATAAACATCCTGAGGCTATTGTTTCTTCTTATTCAATAAAAATAGAGGCTGAAGTGAATCCTGCTTTTGAAAAGGTTAATACTTCTTCCATGTTGCCAATGGAGAAAGAGGACACTAAGCTTAGTTACTCAACGTGTCAATTTTTTGTATCAAATCAAGGATGCGGCCTTCCGTCCGGTTACAAAACAAGTGTTTGCCGTTCATTTATTTGCTGTACAGTAGAAGAGAGCCTTTCAAAGGAAAGAAAAGAGGAAATGAATGACTGGATTTTTTATATTCAGGAAGAAGTCAAAGCCTTTAATCGGTCCCATGAACAAAAGTTAAAAAGTAAAGGGTGGACGCTGCAGGAACAGCCAAGTATGGTTGTGGACTATTTAAAAAGTCTGCCTGACATGTAAACCAAGGAGCAGGATCACTCCTGCTCCTTGTTCACTTACAGGAGTGATCCGGGAGAGTCTGACGAAGCATGGCGTTTCTTTCTAATAATGGAAGAGGGAGAATAGCTCGCAATGATTATCTTCAGGAAGGTGCTGAAGTCAAAAAAAGAGAGGGAGCTCCCTTTCTTCTAAAAAAGCATTTTCCTGATTCCTTTCAGGAAAATGCTTTTTCTTAGTTTTTATTCCATTTTTTCAGGAGTTCGGGAATTTCTTTTTAAACTTTTTACTTCCTCAGTAAAGGGGATGTCTGGTTGAGGTTCCTTGTTTTCTCGGTTAATCCAGATATTTTTCATATTTATTTTATTAGAGCCCTTAATATCTGTGTTAAGGTTGTCTCCAATCATTACAGCTTCATCCTTTGTCAAGTTTAAAAGAGACAAGGAATGTTCGAAAATGCTCGCATCAGGTTTTCCTCTTCCATATGCTCCAGAGACCAGAATATAGTCAAAATAAGGAACAAGTTCAGGTGTCATTTCAAGCTTTTCATTCTGCAAGGTAGGAGAGCCGTTAGTCAAGAGGAGCATGCGATAGTCTTTTTGAAGTTCTGCTAACAATTCAAAGGTGTCATCATATACAAAGGGCAGCTGTCTTCTGTGATAAGGGAACCGTTCAGCAAGATATGCTCCGAAAACAGGATCGTCCACTCCTGCTTGCTTCAAGCCTCTTGTCCACGCCTCTTTTCGATAATCTGGAGCCATTTTGCTCATTTTTCTAAACCCAATATCGGTTTTGTCTGTAAAGTCACCCCATAACCCTCAAAAGGGTTAATTCCTATCATTTTAGTGAAAGGGAAGGTTTCATAAGAGCTGTAGAGGGTGCTTGCCTCTTCTCTTACCTTTTTCTCCAATAATAGTGGGTCAATTCCTTTTTCTTTTTGTGCTTCCTTGCATGTTTCCCGGAAAGCTTCCTGGACACTTTTCTTATCCCAAAGAAGCGTGTCATCTAAGTCAAAAATTACACCTTTAATCATAATGAAAGTCACTCCTGGCATTGGTATGTATGCCTTTTTATTTTAGCACATTTAAAGCAGGCTGCAGGATAAGATAAATAAACGGAAAATTTGATAAATTTAGAATAGTTAAGCTTTAAAAATGATACCGAAAAAATTAAAAAATTTTTGCGAGAGTGCCTGAAAAATCATGTTTTTTATTGTACAATAGATTTATAGCTTTCACATATTAGACACAAATTGACGACTTGTTACAATCTGTATTATATCATAGGCATGATGATTCGTTTTTTCTCAAAGTCCTTACTGAATTCTCAGCAAAGAAATGCGACAAAACACGGGATATTTTTGAGAATGCGTTTACATCATGTTAAAATTAATTGGTGAAAGCGTTCTCCCCAAATGGGGGTGCTTTATCCATAAATTAACATTTGTTTATAGAAGTACTTCTCGCATTAGTCCAATGACTCAGGAGGAGTGGTTAGAAAAAAGAGTTTTAAGGAATTAAGGGCAATGGAAGACCATCCTACATAAGAATCTTTCATTCAGAATAATAAGTTTTACTGTCACCCATGTTCAAAATTTTTCATCACTTAGTAGTTGGAGGTTTGTTCAGATGAGCAGAAAAGCAACCAAGCAGGGGGAACCATGGGAAGGGTTTTACGGTCCTAACCTTGGGTACGTATGGGATCTTTACGAACAATATCAGGAAGATCCAAGTTCCATAGATCCTGATATGAAAGACTGGTTTGATCAATTTGGTCCGCCTTCCAGTGACGTAAAGATAGTTAACGGACATGCACCTGCACAGCAAGAAGGAGAAACAGCTGCTAGCGTACATAAAGTAGCAGCCGCCGTTAAGCTAGCTGAAAATATCAGAGTTCATGGTCACTTGTCTGCGGATATTAATCCGCTTAAAGAGCCGGGAGACGATAATCCTTTTTTAAACCCCAAGGAATATGGATTAACTGAGGAAGATCTTGAAAGACTTCCAGCAGATATCATTTGTCCTGATGCTCCGTCTCATGTGACTAATGGCCTTGAGGCGATCAGCCATCTAAAGGACTCTTATACAAAAACAATCGCCTTTGAATTTGACCACGTTCATGATGTAGAAGAGCACCAGTGGCTAAATAAGATGGTTGAATCAGGTGAAATTTATAAAACGTTATCTGATGAGAAAAGAAAATCACTTTTCACCAGTTTACGTGAAGTAGAAAGTTTTGAGCAATTTTTGCATAAAACCTTTGTCGGTTCAAAAGAGGTTTTCTATAGAAGGTGTCGATACCTTAGTTCCCATCGTTGATGAATATGTACATGATTCAGCCCGCGGAGGAGCGGAAGATGTCATGATCGGAATGGCGCACCGGGGCCGCCTGAGTGTTCTTGCTCACGTGCTTGGTAAGCCATATGACATGATCTTCTCTGAGTTTCAGCATTCTCCTAACAAAGAGCTTGTTCCATCAGAGGGATCCACCGGAATTAACTATGGGTGGACTGGAGATGTGAAATATCACTTAGGTGCTGAGAAATCTATTCAGCAGGAGTCTTATGAAACAAGAATCACTCTTGCAAATAACCCGAGTCACTTGGAATTCGTAAACCCGGTAGTAGAAGGGTTTGCCCGTGCAGCACAGGATGACCGGTCTGCGCCGGGTTTCCCGAGACAAGATGCCTCTAAGTCAACAGCGATCATTATACATGGGGATGCTGCCTTCCCAGGAGAGGGCATCGTAGCCGAAACGTTAAACCTAAGCCGGCTTAAAGGGTATCAAACTGGCGGAACACTCCACATTATTGCTAACAATCAGCTTGGATTTACTACAGAGTCTCATGATTCCCGTTCTACGATGTATTCAAGTGACTTGGCAAAGGGCTATGAAATCCCTGTTGTTCATGTAAATGCTGATGATCCGGAAGCATGTATTGCAGCGGTGCAGCTTGCTTATGAATATAGGAAAAGATTCCAAAAGGATTTTCTCATTGACTTGATCGGCTACCGTCGTTTTGGTCATAACGAAATGGACGAGCCTGCTGCGACACAGCCTCATCTTTACGAGAAAATCAGAAAGCATAAGACTGCCAGTGAATATTATGCTGACCGTTTAATTCAAGATGGACTGATCACTAAGGAAGAAGCTGAACAAATCAAGGAAGATATGATGGCGAACCTGCAGGAAAAATATGACAAGGTATCTGGTAATAAATCAGATGAACCAGTCCCAGTTGAAATACCCGAGGAGGTAGAGTCAAGACTTCCAACTATAGAAACAGGGGTAGAGACAGATCAACTTCGTCATATCAATAAAGAATTAATCACGTGGCCAGAAGGTTTCTCGGTCTTTCCTAAATTAGAAAAGATTCTTAAACGCCGGGAAAAAGCATTTGAAGAAGGTGGAAAGATTGATTGGGCGCACGCTGAAACGTTGGCTTATGCCTCTATTATTACTGATGGAACCCCAGTCAGGCTGACTGGTCAGGATTCCCAGCGCGGAACATTTGCTCACCGACACATCGTGCTCCATGACTATAAAAATGGGGATATTTATTCTCCTCTTCATACATTATCTAACGCGAAAGCATCCTTTGCGGTCCATAACAGCCCGCTTTCTGAAGTCCGTAGTAGGTTTTGAATATGGATACAATGTTCATTCACCAGAAACGCTTGTTTTATGGGAAGCGCAATTTGGAGATTTCGCAAACGCTGCTCAGGTCCTGTTTGATCAGTTTATCTCTGCAGGCCGGGCAAAATGGGGCCAGAAGTCTGGTATGGTTATGCTTCTGCCGCATGGTTATGAAGGACAGGGCCTGAACACTCCAGCGCCCGCCCAGAACGCTTTTTGACACTAGCAGCTGAAAACAACTGGAATGTCTGCTACCTGTCCAGCTCTGCTCAGTATTTCCACTTATTAAGAAGGCAGGCTGCTATTTTGGAAAAAGAGGAAGTAAGACCATTAGTACTTTTAACACCTAAGAGCTTATTGCGTAACCCAAATGTTGCTTCTTCTGCAGATCAGTTTACCCAAGGTCATTTTAAGCCGATTTTGGAAGAACCGAAAACTGGACAGGATGCAGAAAAGGTTGAACGTTTGATCTTCTGTACTGGAAAAATGGCAATTGATTTGCATGAAACGATAAATGATGATATGGATACAAGCTGGCTTCATATTGTAAGAGTAGAAGAAATCTATCCTTTCCCTGAGGAAGAGATTCAAGAAGTGATCTCACGTTACAATAATGTAAAAGAAGTGGTATGGGTACAAGAAGAACCTTCCAATATGGGAGCGTGGACTTATATCCAGTCGTTACTGCGCCAGGTGGCACCAGAGGGGGCAGATGTAAGCTACATCGGACGAAGAAGACGTTCCAGCCCATCTGAAGGTGATCCGAAAGTTCATAAAAAAGAACAGTCCCGCATTATCAATGAAGCACTGAACCAGAAATCAGAAGGAGGCCCTAAATAATGGCTGAAATCAAAGTACCAGAACTCGCTGAATCTATTACAGAAGGAACGATTGCAGAATGGCTGAAGCAGCCGGGTGATCAAGTGGAAAAAGGTGAAAACATCGCTGAACTCGAAACAGATAAAGTTAACGTAGAAATTACTTCTGAAGAGTCCGGTATCATTCAGGAGCTCGTAAAAGAGCCTGGAGATACAGTTCAGGTTGGGGATGTCATTGCAATTGTAGGGGAGTCTGCTGGCGGTGCAAGCAAAGAAAAGAAAGAAGCACCTAAGCAAGAATCAGTTAAAGAGGATGCGAAGCAGGAATCTCCAGCTCAGGAGGAGACAGAAGAGGTTCCAGCTTCTGAACGTCCTGTCGCTTCACCGGCTGCTCGTAAGCTGGCACGTGAAAAAGGAATCGATATCAGCCAGGTGCCAACGCGTGATCCACTAGGCCGTGTCCGTAAAGAAGATGTGGACTCCTATGAGGCAAACAAAGGATCCGAGCAAAAGCAATCACAGCCTTCAGCACCTAAAAAAGAAGCTGCTCCTGCAGCAAATAAAGATGAATTCAACGGTAAGCCAGTGGTAAGGGAAAAAATGTCCCGCAGACGCCAAACCATTGCGAACCGTTTAGTAGATGTACAGCAAACGTCTGCCATGCTGACTACTTTCAATGAAGTTGATCTTTCTGCGGTCATGGATTTGCGGAAAAGAAGAAAAGATGCATTCCTTGACCAGCATGATGTAAAGCTTGGTTTTATGTCATTCTTCACGAAAGCAGTGGTAGCTGCCTTGAAGCAGTTCCCATATCTTAATGCGGAAATACAAGATAAAGAGATCGTGAAAAAAGAGTTCTATGATATTGGCATGGCTGTATCTACTGACGACGGACTCGTCGTTCCTGTTGTCCGTGATGCTGACAGATTGAGTTTTGCCGGAATCGAGCAGGAAATACTCAATTTGTCTAAAAAAGCCCGTGATAACAAGCTAGCCCTGTCGGATCTTCAAGGTGGAAGCTTTACCATCACAAATGGTGGTGTCTTTGGTTCCCTGCTTTCCACACCGATCCTGAATGGACCACAAGTTGGTATCCTTGGGATGCATACGATCCAATGGCGCCCAGTGGCTATTGATAAAGAAAAAATGGAAAATCGCCCAATGATGTATATTGCCCTGTCCTATGACCATCGTATCGTTGATGGTAAAGAAGCTGTAGGGTTCCTTGTAAAAGTAAAAGAACTTTTAGAAGACCCAGAAACTCTCCTTCTTGAAGGATAAGGACATCATCAGTCTATAAAACTTTGTAAAAAGAATCCCCTGTATGTACGGGGGATTCTTTTTTTGTACTCTACTCTCTTCTGTTATCTCCTAATCGAGGATCTTCATCGTAGCTTAGGGTTATGACTCTCGTTGACTCCCCATTTTTAATCTCTTCCTCTGTTGCTCTTTCACTGAGTTCTTCATCGTCATCTATCCCATTCGCAATTGTTGGTTCTTCACCTTGTCTGCCCTTTTCTTTCATTTGAATTCCACCTTCCTTATTAAAAATTTACACTATGATTATGGTGTGCAATTTTCCAGAAAATAAACCGGTGATCAATGGTGTTTTCGTGGGTGGTAAGGGCTTCTTTTTCTACATATATTGGTGGAAGAAAGAAATTTGGACAGAAAGGAGCATCTAGTGAATTTACAATCCGAAACAATCATTGTGCATCAAGATAACCTTCAGGCAGAAATAGAATTGGATTACTTTAACAAACGACTGCGTGTGGATGGATTTTATGGTTCAACGGATGTATTGCTCGACATCATCCAAAAGCTTACTGTAAACAAACCGGTTGAAAAGCTAATTATTTATTCATTCCAGGAAAATTGGATGTCACTCCTTGAGAAGGGGTATACCCCAGAGGCTGTCTTTTCAAAGTATTTCAGCGGTGCGGATAATTATGCAATGGTAAAATATCAAACGAATGATCGTCGGTACACCGCCAGCTGGCTGGAGGAAGATGAGTTATTGACAAAACTCCTTAAAACAAACCTCAGGAAAAAGGATCCAGACAAGGTACCTGCTGCCTATACAATAAGAAAAGCAAATGAAAGGGATTGTACGGAACTTGCCCGTTTATACAGCCAAGTATTCTCTATCTACCCACTCCGATGAACGAGCCTGCCTATGTAAAAAAGAAGCTGAGTGAAGGACAGGTTTTTTATGTAGCCGAAAAAAATAAAAAAAATCGTCAGTGCTGCTTCGGCAGAGGTAAATCATACGTATCGTAATGCAGAATTAACAGATTGTGCAACAATCCCGGAAGAAAGAAAACATGGTCTTATGAAATTTCTTCTACAAGAATTGGAAAAGGATTTGTACAAGCAAAAGATCATCTGTGCTTATTCAATTGCCAGGGCTCTTTCCTTTGGCATGAATACCGCTTTCTACCAACTAGGGTACTTGTACAGGGGGAGGCTGACGAATAACTGCTATATATATAATTCCCTTGAAAACATGAACGTATGGGTGAAGGACCTGACTGTTCACCAGTCCTTTCTGTAAGGAAATGGGTGTTCTTTAAAATATATTTCATTTATTTGTCATAAGCATGGACTATAAACTGCTTTTTTCATAATGAAAAAGTTTTTCTAAAGATCATAGCCCTGTTTAATAGCAGCAACTGAGCCTTTCATTTACGTCTATCCTGAATGAAACCTTGAAAAGGAGGTCATTTCATGAATCATAAGCTTTATAAACCTAAGCTTCACTGGAGTGAATTTGAGCTTTGGAAAGATATTCCTGAAGAGAAGTGGAACGATTGGATCTGGCAGCTTACCAACACGATCCGTACGTTAGATGACTTAAAAAAGATTATTCACTTAACTCCTGAAGAAGAAGAGGGCGTTAGAATTTCAACGAAAACCATTCCTTTAAATATTACCCCTTACTATGCTTCACTAATGGATCCAAATGACCCGCGCTGTCCTATTCGCATGCAGTCCGTACCCATAAGCAAAGAAATTCAGAAAACGAAGTATGACATGGAGGACCCATTAGAAGAAGATGAGGATTCTCCGGTTACGGGACTCACGCACCGCTATCCGGACCGGGTGCTGTTTTTGGTTACAAATCAGTGTTCTATGTACTGCAGGTATTGTACTAGAAGGCGTTTTTCAGGACAGATTGGAATGGGGGTGCCCAAGAAACAGCTTGACGGCGCCATAGAATATATAAAAAATACACCATCGGTGAGAGATGTTTTATTATCTGGAGGAGACGGGTTATTAATTAATGATAAAATCCTTGAATATATATTAAAAGGGCTAAGAGAGATTCCACATGTAGAAATTATCCGCATTGGAACAAGAGCACCTGTAGTCTTTCCGCAACGGATTACTGAGAACTTGTGTAACATCTTAAAGAAATATCACCCTGTTTGGTTAAATACCCACTTTAATACATCTCTCGAGATTACAGAAGAGGCAAAGAAAGCTTGTGAGATGCTTGTAGATGCAGGCGTGCCTGTAGGAACCAAGCGGTTATATTGGCGGGAATTAACGATAGTGTTTCTATAATGAAAAAACTCATGCACGATTTAGTCAAAATACGCGTCCGGCCTTACTATATATATCAATGTGATTTATCAGAAGGAATCGGCCATTTCAGGGCACCGATTTCAAAAGGACTGGAAATAATGGAAGGGCTGCGCGGCCATACTTCAGGCTACAGTGTCCCCACTTTTGTAGTCGATGCACCTGGGGGAGGAGGGAAAATTACTCTCCAGCCTAACTACATCATTTCTCAGAGTCCAGAAAAAATAGTGATGCGTAATTTTGAAGGTGTGATTACCACGTATCCTGAACCAGAAAATTACACTCCCGGGACGGCAGAGGGTTATTTTACACAGGTGTATGAAGACCTGGAGGATAAAGAAGCGAAAACGGGCATTGCCTCTCTCTTAAATGAAAAACAGAGCACACTGATTCCGTCAACATTAGAAAGATATGACAGAAGGAAAAGCTTCCAAAGTAATTCTTCTCACAAGACGTTAAAGGATTTGCGTGAAAAGAGAGATGAGTTGAAAGAGAAAAAATATCAAGCCCAGCTGAAAAAAGGAAAGACAGATTCTGGTGGAAGTAAGGAGGAAAAACACTGATGATTCTTTGTGAATGGTGTGAGTCAGAAAGCGCCGTTACATCCAAAACTACAGTGTATTGGGAACTTCCTGATGGAACCAGAGCAATAGAAATTACAGATACTCCTGGTGTGCAGTGCAAAGAATGTGGCATGGTATACCAGGAAGAAGACACGATTATTCAACTGGAAGACCAGTTGTTACTCATCGATACAGATCAAGTCGCTAAAAGTATATCGTATCAAAAGCTAATGGAAATTCCTCGCAGGTTAAAACGAAATTACTTTAGGTACGATGAACTGTAGGCCGAGAATGGTTTTAAGATGAAAGATGGAATGCTCCTTCCTGAGCCAGGATGAAGAGAGGAAAAGAACATGAAGAAATCCCTATTAATTAAACCTTTTCTTACAAAAAGCTATCCTGCTGCTTCTTATGGATCTGGAATTTATATATATGATACAGAAGGAAAAAGATATATAGACGGCTCTTCAGGTGCAGTAACAGCAAGTATTGGGCATGGAATACCAGATATAATTGGAAAAATGGAAGAACAGTCAAAAAAATATCTTTTGTATACCGCTCTCAATTTACAAACTCTCCAGCAGAACTGCTGGCTCATAAAATAAATGAAGCAGTAAACAGCGAAGAGAATTACTGGTCTTTTTTTGTAAATAGCGGATCAGAAGCAACGGAAACAGCTATGAAGATCGCTATTCAGCATTTTCAGGAACAAGGGCTTTTTCAAAAAAATAAAATTATTTCCAGGTGGATGAGCTACCATGGTATCACCATGGGATCCCTGTCATTATCAGGCCATAAGCTAAGGCGGGAAAAGTTTGTCACCCTTTTAGAAGATGGGCCAAATGCAGAGGCTCCTTATTGTTATCGCTGTTCATTTCATATGGAATATCCTGAGTGCAATATGATGTGTGCTTTGGATATAGAAAGAGCAATTAAAAGAGCTGGAAAAGAAAACGTTGCGGCATTTATTGCCGAGCCCATAATTGGAGCAGCTGGAGGAGTCATTGTCCCCCCACCAGGTATTATGAACAAGTCCAGGAAATATGCAAAAAGAACAATGTACTGTTTATAGCTGATGAAGTAATGACAGGCTTCGGACGGACTGGAAAAATGTTTGCTTTAGAGCACTGGATATCAGAAGCAGATATTATTGTAACCGGAAAAGGTCTTTCAGCGGCTATGCGCCAATAGGAGCTGCTCTTTGCAAGGAGAGTGTTCTGCATCCTGTGCTTAATGGCTCAAAGAGTATTATGAGCGGGCATACTTTCAGTGCAAATCCACAGTCAGCCGCTGCCGCTCTTGCTGTCCTTGATTACATGAATAAACACCAATTAATTGAAAAAGCAAGCCTGCAAGGCAAGTATTTATTTAGAAAGCTTAAAAAGCTGAAACAGTCTACTCCAGTAATCGGTGAAGTTAGAGGGAAGGGGCTTCTTGCCGGAATAGAACTCGTATGTAACCCAGTATCAAAAAAGCCATTTCCGAGAAAGGCAGCAGTAACCGAAAGAGTGATAAATAAAGCACAGCAAAAAGGACTGCTCATATATCCAGCCACAGCAGGAGAAAGAGGATACGAAGGTGATGCAGTCATTATTGCCCCCCCGCTTATTGTAACGAGAAAGGAAATCGATGAAATGATGACGATATTGCAGGATGTTTTTCAGGAACTTCTGCAAGAGCTTTGCAAAGAAGGACATCATTTTGTGTCGTAAGAGGGGAGTCATGGAAATAATGGATTCTCAGGCAAAAAATATGAAGAACAAAATGTCGACAATCAAAAAGGCACTCGAACCTTTAAGAGACGGCATGGTTCTAATGTATGGAGGGTTTGGCGGGGTAGGAAACCCTCCTTCACTAATAAAAAGTATAGTTGACTCAAAAGTAAAAGACCTGGTTCTTATTGGCAATGATGCATCGTTTCCAAACATTGGAATCGGCAGGTTGGTTAAAGAAGGAAGAGTAAAAAAATTAATTGCCTCCCACATCGGGTCAAACCCAGTAGCAGGTTCTCTGATGAATGAGGGAAAGCTTGAAGTTGAATTTTCTCCCCAAGGATCTTAGCTGAAAGAATCAGAGCGGGTGGCATGGGGCTCGGAGGCATTCTAACTGACGTGGGCATAGGACGATGGTAGAGAAAAATAAAGACACAATTACTATAGCCGATAAGGATTTTCTTATCGAACGGCCTTTACGGGCAGATGTATCCATTGTGTATGCAAAAAAAGCGGATACGTTCGGTAATTTAATCTATGATAAGAGCGCAAGAAATACAAATCCCCTGGTAGCGATGGCGGGCAGCTACACGATTGCAGAAGCTGAAAAAATTGTACCAGCTGGAGAACTGGATCCGGAAATGATTGTGACTCCCGGTTTATTTATAGATAAAGTGGTACAAAGTGAAGGGATCGATTGGACATGGGCATGGGAATAGACAGTCGGAGAATCATTGCTAAGCGTGCCGCACAAGAAGTAACAGACGGAATGATCGTAAATCTGGGGATAGGTATTCCTTCTCTAATTCCTGAATATGTTGCTAAGGATGTTCATGTAATGTTTCATGCGGAGAACGGGATATTAGGGATGGGGCCTTCACCCGGGGAAGGGAAGGAAGACCCGGCATTGTGTAATGCAGGGGGCTTTCCCATTACCTTGAAAAAAGGAGCTTCTTACTTTGACAGCGCTACAGCTTTTGGAATGATAAGAGGTGGATATATTGATCTGTCAGTTCTCGGGGGCTTGGAAGTAAGTCAGAGAGGGGATCTGGCCAATTGGATTGTGCCTGGTAAAAGGGTGCCTGGTATTGGAGGAGGCATGGAGCTTGCCTGTAAATCTAAAAAAGTAGTGGTTGTAATGAGTCATGTAGATAAATGGGGAAAGTCAAAAATTGTCTCTTCCTGCTCTTTGCCCTTAACTGCAAAAGAATGTGTTTCCACGATTATTACAGACATGGCTGTTATTGCTGTAACTGATAAAGGCCTTTGCTTAACTGAGGTTATGTATCCCTATACCGTGCCAGAAGTTATCGAACAAACCGATGCCCCCCTTTTCATTTCTCAACATCTTGCCTGATAGGAGGTTGGTGACACGACCTCCCCTTTCTAGATAGAATATATTATAAAAGGTTTCTTTCAGCTGGAATACAATTAACCACTGTCAAAGACGCAAATGTACCATGGTTGAAGCTTTTACTACCGCGGGCAACGCTTCAGCTAAAGACCACTACTCAATGGAGATCTTCAGCTGTTGCTTTCCCCCCTGGACTCTATACCTAATTCAGATGGTTTTCGTTAGAAAATTTGCCGACTTGAATGATGGACAACCATCCGGAGAATGGGATATCTCTTTTTCCTGAAACTGCCTCAACGTTAGGGGTCCTTACATAAAATCAAGTGATCGTATGTCTGCTCCCTGAGGATGCCATTTCTTTAATTGTAAGAACCACTTCCTTTTCATGCAGAAAAATAGCTGCTAACCATCTATGAAAAAAGGGTAAGAAAAAAGAGATGGGAGAAAAAGTGGTCCTGCTAATTGATTAAATGAAAAGAAAAGGAGAGTCATACGTTAATGACGAAAGCGATATTCTTAGATTTTTTTGGCACCATTGTTTTTGAGGATAACGAGATGATTAAGGAAATCAGCAAAAAAACAGCTGACCGGGCAAACAATCCTTGTACCTGGCAGGAGGTAAATGAGTACTGGTGGAACCGCTTCTCTGAGATGTTTGAGGAAAGCTACGGGGAAGATTTTTGAGACAGCGAGAAATTGAAATTATTTCCTTACAAGAAACATTGGATTATTTCGACGCTGAGCTTGATGCTGATAAACACGCCCAATTTATTTTTGACTACTGGGAAAGACCTGAAATATATAAAGATGCTGAACTGTTTTTAAAAGAAGTTAAGGTTCCTGTCTTTATTCTTTCAAATATTGACAAGCTGGATTTAGAAAAGGCAGCCGACTTCCATCACCTTCATGTAGAGGGACTGATAACCAGTGAAGATGTGCGTGCTTATAAGCCACGAGTAGAAATATTTAAAGAAGGGTTAAAGCAAGCAGGCTGCAGGCCGGAAGAAGTTCTTCATGTGGGGGATTCTTTGAAAGATGATGTGCAAGGAGCGCAGAAAGCAGGTATTAAAGCAGTCTGGATTAACAGGGGAAAAAGAAATAATCCAGTTCATGTCTCTCCGGAATTTGAAGTGACCAGGCTTACCGAGCTGTTTAATTATATATAATTTATTCTAAGAGTAGTACAGCAGATGAAAAGAAAAAAATTGAAAGATATGGGTTTATTTCTGCTATAATTTTTGAAAAAATAGAAAAAAGGAGGTTGGCATGGAAAAAATACTTATTGCTATTATCGGGCTGGGCCTGAGCATGGCAGCTTTCTATGGGTATCAGTGGTATAGTAGTTCCCAGGCTGTAATCAAGATACCCTCCGAAGAAAGTGAGGAACTGTCAGCTCATGCAGTCGCTCCAAGCGAGAACATAGAACATCAAGATCCTCAAATGAGTGATGAAGTGGAGAATTTTACAACTGGGGAAGAGATGGCCCAGTTAAAGATACCGTCTATCGAAACAGGCTACCCTGTGTATTGGGGAGCAGATGAGGAAACACTCGATCAGGGTGTTGGAATGTATGTAAGCGAATGGACTACGACTCCAGATGAGTTCAGACATACAGTAGTAAGCGGGCATAGAGATACTGTATTTACCGCATTAGGTGATGTGAAGGAAGGAGATTCTTTGTTTATAGAGTATGAGAATGAGGTGTACGAGTATGCTGTTAAGGACATATGGATTACTGGAGCTGAGGACAGAACGGTGATTGTCGACAAAGAGACACCAACACTTACTCTTACAACCTGTTACCCGTTTGATTATATAGGTAACGCTCCTGATCGTTATATCATACAAGGCGAAATGGTCACAAATTGAAAAAGGTGTGGAAAGAGCCCACATCTTTTTTCTATGTCTTCAGAAAAGTGGTGGAATCATATTACGGAAAAAATGTGTAAAAGAGTGAAAAAATCTCCAAAAACTATTTTAATTTTACTGTACTTTATTTTATAATAAAAAAAACAAACTGAGGTGATGATGTCAGTGGTAAATATTACCGAGCAATTTATTAAGGTGCAGCGAGAAATGGAACAGGCATCACTGTTAACTGAGGTAGTTTTTGGAACCTTTCATATAAACTTAAAAGAACAGAATTTCAAGGTAATTATTTGTAATAAAGCAAGGACACTAAGGGTGGAACATGGACGGTCCTCAATGGCACTTGAAGAAGAAAGAAACCAGTTTAAAGGAAACAATGATGATCGAAAAGCCCTTGAAATATTAGTAGAGGTGCTTGAAGTAAATGAAATTACATCCCTAGTGGAAAATGGGAGTCTACTTTTGGACTTTATAGACATTCAGGAGTATAAGGCTGTGAAGGAGCAGGCTTATGCGGAGAATCTGCCAATTGAAGTCTTCTTAAAGAAAAAGAAGGTAAATGAGTTTGTAATTGGATTACTTGAAATCCGGGCTAAATATAGAGAGCTGCACAGAGTAACGGAAATCAGCGAGTATAAGAGAAGAGAAGAGAAAGTCTTTCATTATATTAAGAAAATAGAACAGAAAGCTAAACAGCAATTCGCTCATTAACTATGAGATCAGCTTTGTTTTTGGAGAGACTTCCAGTGACAAAGGGTTTTTTCATATAAACTTTTGTAATGACTGGAATGGAGCACTCCCTGGCCCAAAAAGAGTGGGTGATACATACTCATTTTTTCAGGAACAAAGTACAATCAAACCAAGACCCAGTTTGCAAAACGTGATAGAATGAAAGTTGAGAATTCATATCATAATACTTAGCAAGGAGTGGTCCCATGGGAAAAGTACTTATTTTTGGACACAAAAATCCTGATACCGACACAATTTGTTCAGCAATTGCTTATGCTGATTTAAAAAAGCAGATCGGAGTGGAGGCTGAGCCGCTTCGCTTAGGCTCTATTAATGGAGAGACTGAATATGCGCTTAACTATTTTAATGCAGAAGCTCCTCGTTATGTGGAAACGGTTGCAAACGAGGGTGGGGACGTTATTTTAGTAGACCACAACGAACGCCAGCAAAGTGCAGATGACATTCAAGAGGTAAAAGTGGTGGAAGTCATTGATCACCATAGAATCTCAAACTTTGAAACAAGCGATCCTTTGTATTACCGTGCAGAACCTGTTGGATGTACAGCAACAATTCTAAAGAAATTATACAAAGAACAGGCGTAGACATTCCAAAGAATATTGCCGGCCTTATGCTGTCTGCTATTATTTCTGATTCTCTACTATTTAAGTCACCGACTTGTACCCAGGAAGATATTGATGCAGCTAAAGAATTAGCGGACATTGCTGGCGTAAACAGTGAAGAATATGGACTGGAAATGCTTAAAGCAGGAGCTGACTTAAGTGATAAGTCTATTGAAGAGCTGATTTCTCTTGATGCAAAAGAATTTCAAATGGGAAATGCCAAAGTGGAAATCGCACAAGTGAACACTGTAGATGCTGAGGAAGTCCTTGAACAGCAAGATGAATTGGAAGAAGCTATTTCAAAAGTAATTGAAGAAAAGAATTTGGATTTGTTTGTCTTTGTTGTGACTGATATACTTGAAAATGATTCAGTAGTGCTATCCCTTGGTAAAGAAGCTGCAGGAGTAGAAAGAGCATTTAATGTAACATTGGATAACAAGAGGGCAACACTAAAGGACGTAGTATCTCGTAAGAAACAGATTGTTCCTTCCCTGACAGATGCTTTAAAGTAAAGAGCAGGATAAAAAAGCATAACTTGCAGGTTATGCTTTTTTTAATGGTATTTCCTTGCTGGTCAGTGGAAGAATAGGAGGCTGTAAAGAATGAAGCTTAACCATGAAATAAACATCAATAATTTGCAGTTTGGCTGGAATACGAAAGAAGGACGCTTTTTATTTGAAGGAGAGGATTCGGTCCTTTTCTGGATATCTACAGCAATGAAAGAGTTTTTTGATACCATCGAAGAAGTGT
This sequence comes from Thalassobacillus sp. C254, assembly GCF_001310615.1. Taxonomy (NCBI): domain Bacteria; kingdom Bacillati; phylum Bacillota; class Bacilli; order Caryophanales; family Bacillaceae; genus Thalassobacillus; species Thalassobacillus sp. C254. The sequence continues at coordinate 145,792 of NZ_BAXQ01000004.1, forward strand.
CCGGCAAGGAACCGGCCAATGTTGTTCTTGAGACCACTGGCTTTAGGCAAGGATTAGTGGTAGGAGAGTATTTTCAAAACATTAAACAGGTCAGTACTGAGGAAGCTGCAAACCTTATCACCCAAACCTACGGATCAGCGGGATGGGGATCAGCTGTCGTGGTGGATGTAAATGTTAAAGAACAGACTGCTATCATGCACTTGAAAGATGACTGGGAATATAAAATAAATATAGCTCAGGGGAAACAAACTGGAGGAACATTTCTTCCGGCTCATTACGCCGGGATCTTCAGTGGTCTCTTTGCTGAAAACATCTGGTATTCAGTGAAGCAGTACCAAATTGAAGGACATGAGCATACAATTGTAGAGTATTTTCCGTCGTCAATAACAGTAAAAGAAAACATTCATGCGCTGATAAGATCAAGGGAAGCGAAAGAAATAGCAAGATTAGAAGAACTGGTCGAAAGCAAAACAGATGAGCTGCAGACCCTGGTGAAGACCCTCTCTTCTCCTATGATTCCAGTGGTTGAGGGCATTGTGGTCGTTCCTCTTTTAGGAAAGTATGATGAAGAGAGAATGGAAGAGCTGATTGAAAAACACTGAATAACCTTCCGGCATATAAAGCAAAGTATCTTATTTTGGATTTAACCGGCCTTGACCGTAACCTTACACCTCATACTTCCACCTTAATAGACAAGTTGGCTGCTGCCACCTCATTAATAGGAACAAAAACTATTTTAGTTGGAATCTCCGGTGAATTAAGTATTATCATGGCTCAGAAGAATATAGATTTATCCAGGCTGGACTGTTTTCAAACCTTAGAGCATGGTATTTACTATGCCTTTGGCAAAAAGGGATTAAAAATTGTAGAAGAGTGAGTAGAAAGAAGACCTGTCATCCTCGCATCAGATGACAGGTCTTTTTATTTTTTCTATACAATAGGAGCCGAGTCAGGTACTTTTCTTATACGGTTGGCCAGAACGTGTACACCTTTTGAATAAAGAAGATGAGGCTTTTCTTCTGGCATCGTTAACGAATTGACTTCAAATAAACTGGTTTCCTTTAGATACATGGATGCCTTTTGAAGGGGCCATTGTGAGTGATGAATATCCCCTTTAAACAGCTGGCTGCCTGAAGAGGAGAACAGGCGGTATCTTTCTGTTAAAAAATACTCCAAGGTCCCGGGCTTAGAATAAAATACTTCGCCCTCTGGCTGGTATTGGCCGACAAAACGAGCAGGACTTTTTTGGCGCTGATGAACGTAGCGAGTATCATCCCCGTTGGTTTCACATGAGAATGCACTATGATAATAATTTAAATGAAAAAGTCGTCTGGCTAGTTCCACAGCAAGAGGATTTGAAGCATCAAGACTAAAAAAATATACACCTTTCTCGCCATTAACTTTCACATATGTCCGCAGATTGAGTTCTGGAAACGCAAAAGAAGTTTGAGGAGGCATGAAACGAGCTCGTACATCTTCCATGAAGAAGGGAACAATTCCTACATAAGCTCTCCCTTCAAATGTATCTACTTCCATTCCTTCAGGCAAAATTTGCTGTAATTCTTCCACAGGATAGCTCCAATGGGCAAATAAGACGTTTTTCCAGGTCATGTTCATAAGGTAAACAGGTTTTTCTTGATCAGACATGGTTTCACCTCTTCAATTAATCAGTTATCTTCTAGTTTACCGGGGATAAGGAAACCTTGCAAAAATAAAAGACGAAGAGTACAGTATGTCTGTAAGAAAAGAGATGGACTCTAAAAGAGGGAGTGAAAGAAAGTGACACAGCTTAAGGTCATCCATGGAGATATCACAACAATCGCATGCGATATTATTGTTAATGCTGCTAATAATGGCTTACAAGGAGGAGGAGGAGTAGACGGTGCCATTCATCAGGCAGGAGGCCCCGCAATCATGGAAGAATGCCGGGAAATAGGTTATTGTCCTACTGGAAGTGCGGTGATTACGAGTGCTGGGGACATTCCAGCTGATTATATCATCCACACAGTCGGACCTGTATGGATGGGAGGTACCAGAGGAGAAGCTGAAAAACTACAAAGCTGTTACGAAAAATCTATTGAGCTTGCCGTTGAATATAGGCTGATAGTCTGGCTTTTCCTAATATAAGCACGGGGGTTTACAAATATCCCAAAGATTTGGCTGCTCCTTTGGCTATTAAGACAGTGAAAGAAATGCTAAAAAAGAAAGGAACAGAAATGGAGATCTATTTTGTGTGCTTTGATGCAGAAAATGCTGACCTGTACAAAAAAATGATAGAGTAATACCGATTTAATGGGGAAAATAATCGAAAATCCTCATATACAAACAAATTAATAAAAAAATACAAGTTTTTCTCCTCATAACGCAGGGTATTTACTTATAACATAGAATAACATAAAGAAATGCCTGTAAAGGAGGAGAGAAACATTGAAAATCAACATGAATGCCAAAACGCGGGCCTGGATAATGAAACGAGGCGGAGCAGTTACTATAGATCCTTTTCACCCTCTGCATGGGGTGGTGCAATCTAAATCAGTAGATACAATACTTTCTCATGAGACACCTGAAGAGGAAAGTTTTTATAACAAAGTGGTTGTTAATGACGTCCTGGTGTATGTGCACAAGGGACTCGAAGAGAAAAAAGATGTAAAAATGCACATTACAGGATATGGGCCATTTGAGCACTTGCACGTTTCCGGCCTTCGCCGAAAAAAGAAATAAGATACGATATAATCATTCAAAGGACTTTTATACAGGACTGACAAGATGCTAAAGAGTAGCATCTTTTTTTATGGGATGTAACCCCTTTAATATACTCATAAAATTTATTTGTTCGAGGAAAAGGAACAGAAGGTTTAATGTCGAAATATTTTCTAATGATTATAAAGAAAGGAGAGAAAGGGAGGTTGTGAATTGACTGAAGATTTAAACAAATATATGGGGGAGAAGATTGAATAATCAGGTGCAGGGGCTAATAACAGAAGCTGCAAATAGAATGACGAATCAATACAATGTGTATAGAGATACGAAGCTGGGAAACGAACCCCTCTCCTTTACTGCAGAGTATCACCGGAAAGACGAAAAGTACTTTCTAACAAAGAAAGTTAGAGTGTATGAGGTGCAAAACCAGCACTTTTTGTTTGTAAAAGAAATAGAGCATATTACAGCAAAAGACATAAAAAGGATGACAGAATCCATGCTTACTCATATGAGAAGTTTCATCCCAAACCAAGGAGAGCATATGTCAACGATGTTTGCAGGGGTCCTTGTAACAGAAGGAGAGGTAGCCAATGAAGCAAAAAAAATGGCAAGGCGTTTCCGAAAAATCAAATTTTTAAATTATGGAAAAGATGGGTGGCCGATTTATATATTGCCATTGTTCAAGTTAAAGAAAAAGAAATTTATATCCATAAAAAAGGGAGAGAGCTGGTTTACGTGTTTGATACCTTGCTCTAGGAAAGGAGTAAATATTCATGAACCTGTTAACCTTGCTGTTAATTTCAGGAGTCATTTTTATTATTGCTTACTTTACGTATGGCCGCTTTTTAGAAAAACAAATGAAAGTAGATCCAGGAAGAGAAACTCCTTCTTCAACCATGTATGATGGCGTGGATTACGTCCCGGCAAAAAAGCCAGTCCTCCTTGGCCATCATTTTGCCACAATAGCCGGGGGAGGTCCCATTGTAGGACCAGTGTCAGCAGCTTTGTTTGGGTGGCTGCCTGCGGTCATTTGGATAATCGTAGGAAGTATATTTATAGGTGGTGTTCATGATTATACCTCTTTACAGGCTTCCATAAGACATAAGGCTCAATCCATTGGTACGATTATTAAGGAATACATCGGCAATCGAGGACAGCTTCTGTTTCTTACATTTTCCATTGCCACATTGATTTTGATCGTCGGAGTTTTTGTTATTTTGGTAGCGGATACATTTGTAGCTGTGCCCGAGGCAGCCACGGCTTCAATTTTGTTTTTTAACGGTTGCTATTATATTTGGTTTTCTTGTAAATCAGCTTAAAATAAACTTACTGGGTGCCACCATCCTCGGAGTTTTAGTCATGTTATTTTGTGTGTGGATGGGAATTTTGTTTCCGGTTTCATTATCAGCAAATGTATGGGCAGTAATTCTGCTGGTATACGCTTATGTCGCTTCCATACTTCCTGTTTGGGTATTGCTGCAGCCAAGAGATTATCTTAACTCATTTCTTTTATACGGGATGATTTTTGGAGCTGCGATCGGTATATTAATTGCAGCACCTATGATGCAGCTTCCAGCCTATACAGGATTTGTGAATCCGGAACTGGGATTTTTGTTTCCTATCTTATTTATTACCATCGCATGCGGAGCAATTTCCGGATTCCATTCCCTTGTTTCTTCCGGTACTACGGCAAAGCAGCTGGATAATGAGAAAAATGGAAAATTCATCGCCTATGGCGGGATGCTTCTTGAAGGATTTCTTGCCATTATAGCCATTGGAAGTGTTGCCTATTTAACTCAGGCTGATTTTGCCGCACGGATGGATGCTCTTGGGGGTCCAATCGGAACATTTGCGGCCGGCATTGGATTTTTTATGTCACACTGGGGAATACCTGAAGCGACTGCCGTGACTTTTACAGCTCTTACCGCTTCAGCATTCTTGTTAACTACGCTGGATTCAGCTACAAGGTTAATGCGTTATGCGATACAGGAGCTTGGTGAGGGGAGAACAAAAGCATTCAAGAATAATCATGCTGCTACTTCCCTGGGGTTAGTCGGAGCTGGTGCGCTGGCATTAACCGGTACATGGTCAACGGTCTGGCCTCTGTTTGGAGCTGCCAACCAAATGCTTGGAGCCCTGGCCCTTCTTGCTATTACGGTATGGCTTTCAAAGCAGGGAGCAAAGGCATTTTACACAGCAATTCCAATGGTTTTTATGTTTGTTGTCACAGTAGCCGCACTTGGCGTCTTAATGTATAATAACCTGCTGGCCGGTAATATGTTTTTAGTAGTAAGCGCCTTCATATTATTCGTTCTTTGTATTTTTCTTGCCATTGAAGGGTGGAGAGCCATTTTTGGAAAAGAAAATAAAGACATCACAGTTAAACAGTAATGAAAAAACCTGGCGAGAATTCGCCAGGTTTTTATGGTGAAAAGTGTCCTTCATCTTGACCGTCTGCTGGTCCTTCCTCAACAGGTTCATCTTCAATAATACCTTCATTTGGCTGCTGCGGCTCTTCTGTTTCTTGAGGTGGTTCTATATCATATTCCTCCTCCAATGATTCTTCTGACTGTTCAGGAGGAGCGTTTTCCTCTTCATCAGGCTCATTCATTCGTTCAATAACATGTGAATGATCGACTTCAAAGATGAGACGTTCATCATTTTCACGGATAAATTCAGTATGAGTAGTATCTTTGGTCAGCTGCCTGAAAATTCTCTGCTTGTGCAGGTCGGCAGCTGCTCCTGTCAAAGGTCTGGGCTGCGATTCGAATATACGGTAGGGAAGCATTTCCAACGTAGCCTGGCCGTCATCCTGGAGCTGATAATTCGCGATGACAGTATCTCGTGTTCTGGTCCACCCTTGATCAAAAACAAAGTTTCCGATGGAATACATGATGATGCTGTCGTTATAAATGTCTACAGATTGGAGTACGTGTGGATGGTGACCAACCACAATATCAGCGCCGGCATCTGCCATAAATCTCATTAGTTCCTTTTGGCGAGAGGTAGGAGCGCTGTCGTATTCCTGTCCTGCGTGAATATGGGCAATCACAAGATCCGCCTCAACGGCCTGCAAGGTATCTGAAATGTAGCTGGGATCTGTCGTTAATACCCCTGGGCTGTTTTCGTCTGCTTGTTCCATGGCAGAGTAAAAGACATCGTTAAAGCCGACAGTAGCCACTGTTAATTCCTGGCCGTTCACATCATACGTATGATAGGAAGGAAGCATGGCATCTTCTAAGTCTCTGCCTCCCCCTATTGCCTGGACATCGTACTGTGGAAGCTCTGCTTCAAGGAGGGCACTTAATTCTGGATCTAAGTGTGTATCATCCTCCGGCTTGGCTCCCTCCGGACGGGAAAACGTTCGGAGAGTTGTTTCCAGTCCCTCAAGCTGATAGTCCATCATATGATTGTTTGCCAGGTTGATAGTGGTAAAGTGTGCATTCTGTAAGGCTTCAACTGCTCGTGGCTTTGAGAAGAGATGAATAATTTTGTCAGCTGAGTCATATTCATCTTCGTTTAAGATAACTGGATTTTCAAAGTTTCCTGTCGTATAGTCAGAGGCCTCAAATACTGGCGCCACATGTTCAAAAATATAGTCATCCCCGTGATTATTCATTACTTCCTCAACGTGGCGGCCCATCATCATGTCACCAACCATGGAAGCGGTAAAGATTGAGCCTTCAGTATCAGGAACATCACTGGCAGATGGCTCCGGTTCTAAGAGTCTAGCTGAGATTAAAAGAATAATACACAGGCCAAGGGCAATAAGAGAATGGGGAAGGGCTTTTTTCTTATGTTTTTTTCCTGCTGCCAACACTTTTTCTTTATAAGTAAGGTTTCTTCTTTTTGCCATGATCTAAAACCCCTAAATTAAGTAATAAACTGTAATGATTGCAAAAGTAAGAGCACTGAGGACAAGTGTACTGGAAATGGTAGGGATGACGCCCTGCTTTTGAATTGAATTTGCAATCAATCCGGGAACAATGACACCTAGTCCTCTGAATTCGTATATTTCAAAGGGGAGAACCGGATAGAAGTAATCAAAAAGCACTTTCAGTACAATACCTGTACAAAGCATGGCTGCAAACTTGCGCCGGCCATAAAGTGTAGTTATCCTCGCGAGCCCGTGAGCGACAATGACATAAGTAAGCAAGCTTACAAGAAAGACAACAAGGAGAAAGACAGGCTGGTCAAATACCAGGGCAAGGTAACCAGGAACGATTAGCCCTGCCGGCATGACGCCTGTCCTTTCTGCGTAAATTAAACTTAAAACAACTCCCACAATTAATGCGATATATAAATCTGTACCAAACACTACATGGCCTCCTCTTTAACTGAATCGTCTGATTTGGATTTATTTTGGAAATAGTCGGCAAGCTCTCCGCCTGCTCCTTTGATATTGCCCAATCCAAACAGAGTAGTATTGTTTGCTTGTTCCATTAATACGTCTGCTATTTCAGTGATTGTTTTATCTTCTAGGTTGATGAGCTCTTTAGCTGGAAGCTCTCCACGCTTGTAGGCATTGACTACAGGTTGAGTAAAGGATCCAATTAAGGCTAACCGATGAGGAGGCAATTTTGGCAAAACATCTTTGACAAATTGTTCCGTCCGTTCTACCCGGTCATCACGGCAGCTTAGAATAATAACCGGCTCTTCTGATGGATAATCCGACTCCTCAATGTGCTTCCAAATATTTAATGTCGAGGTTGCATCATTGGCTGCAAACCCATTAATGAAATATGACACGTTGTCATGGTTGTCTTTAAAAGGGAGAAATCGAAGGGCGCCAGGGTCTGGATTGGCATTTAGCATCCCTTTTAAAGCCGTTTCTTTGTCTATACCTGCTGCTTCTGCAAACGCAAGGCCGATTGCCACGTTATCAGGAAATACCATGTACGTGAATTTGTTCAGGTAATCCTCTGGTATAGCATCCTTGTCTGCAATATAGACTTTTGTGTTTCTTTTTTTAGCGAGAACACGAAAATAGGACTCATAAGGCCCCTTATTAATAATTAAGTGTCCATTATGAGGAATTGTGGCGGTAAAGGCTTCTGCTACATGATCCAGAGTAGGGCCAAGCACATCCATATGATCCTCAAGCACATTCACGATGACACCGTAGTTCGCTTGAAGAAATTCATTTTGAAGTGTGATCTGATAATCAGGATTAACTGCCATACACTCACTTACATACGCGTTAGCATTTAGTTTGGATGCTTCTTGAAGAACCTCTTTTTGTTCTCTGATATTAGGCCCTTCAGGCTTTCTCTGGATTGGTTTTTCTTCACCGTTCCAATAAATTTTCCGGGCGGTTGTCCCGGTTGTTTTTCCTACTGTCTTATACCTTCTTCATTAACAATCCCTGTAATTAAACGGGTAACCGTTGATTTGCCCCGAACACCATTCACATTCACTCGCAGAGGAATTGAATCTATTGCTCTTTGGGTTCTTTGCTTTTCGATTACTCCTGCTATGATAACAAGAGCAAACGCCAAGAACATTAAAGTCATTGTTATGATCCTCCTAGTAACATACTCTCTATAAGTACTAACCCTATTTTCCCTTCTCAAAACACATTTATGTTGAGTAAATCCTTAACAATAATATAACACTCTTTGCGACAAGTAAATGAACAACCTGACCTATATTAAAAGTATTTTATGTAACGTTGTAGAAAAAAAGTGAAAAAAGACGCCCTTTCCGTGTAAAAGAAAGGGCGGCATGGGAAAAATGAACATAATGTTACAATTCCCTTAAGGGATATCTATAATATCTTCCTGTTGTTGAAAATCATTATTCCTTATCTGGTCCATTTGGTTTTCTTCTTCGGATGTCAAGCTTCATCCTGTCTGAAAGAAAACATAAACGTAACCAGCATGAGTACGAATAGAGAATACCCTAACAATTGCTTCACAATCATCACTCCATCATATTATTCAACTTCATCTACTATAGCACTTCCAGCACGCCTTGAGTCAGAAATTCCTTGAACTTTGTTTTCAAGGGAGTTTACATAAATAGTTTCCAAGCTGCCAAATGCTGTTCTTGAAGAAGTAACGGTAGTGAGGTAGCCTATTTCTTCTAAATCTGCCCGAAGTCCAGGGATTTCATGCAGCGGGCTTTCCAAAATTACTCTGTCTTCTTCAGTTTCAGGGTCATATTCTGCAAAGAAACGACTCGCATTTACACTTTCCTCATAGGTTTCATCAAGGTAGGCATGTCTTAACATAGTTTGTGCCATCATCGCTGGAATCCGGTTTCCTCCAGGAGAGCCCATCACCATAATTTCTTCATTATTCTCCTCTACCACAATAGTAGGGGAAATAAAACTTCTCGGGCGTTTTCCTTCTTCAATCACATTAGGAGAACCCTCAGTGGTATTGAAACCAGAAGTCAGCTGACTGTTCATTAGCATGCCTTCCACCATCATGCCTGAACCGAAAAAGTTCCCTAAAGAATGAGTGGTGGAGATGGCCATACCATCAGCATCCACAACTGATATATGGGTAGTATCTGAAGATTCTGAGGCTTCATCAATAACACTCGGTCTGACTTCTTCAAAGCGATCACGATTAGGAAGCCTTGTTTCTACCATATAATCAAGGTAATCATTACTTAAAAGTCTGTCCTGATGCATTGGATTATGATTGGAATTCCAATGTTCAAATCCTTCTTCTGGATAGAAGTTAGGATCTCCCATAAATTCCATTCTCTGAAAATCGGCTTCTCGAATAATCTCAGACAAGACATGCACATACTCTGAATTAGGTTCATCCTCCATCAGCTCTTCAATGCCAATTCTTTCAGCCATCTCCAAAATATGAATAAAGGTAATTCCAGACAATGGAGGTGGAGCTGAATAAAGATCATAATTTTCGAAATTGCCATGAACAGGCTCGCGAGTTTCCACTTCATATCCTTGAAGGTCTGCAGAAGAAAGGTGGTCTACCTGTTCTGTTATGCTTTGTGCAATCTCTCCTTCATAAAAGTCGTTAAGACATTATTTTGAAGGGTGCGCATAGTTTCTGCAAGTTCAGGCTGAATGATTGTTGTTCCCTCTACAGCGGGTGTTCCATTAGGAAACAACGGGGGAGCCATGTCGGCAGAAATGCGGTAATCGGCCCGTTCAAGCCCTAAGGCTTGCAAATCATCCATTATATAGCCTTCTTCAGCAAATTGTATAGCAGGATCAATCAGCTCTTCGATCGTAAAATTTCCTGAAGCATGGTTATCGTAAAGTTCCTGCATTCCTCTGGCAAACCCAGGCACAGCAATCATATCTTCAGGGTCCGTGCTGGCAGCAGTTTCACGATAATCATAAAAAACAGGTACATTCCCGTCTTCCAAAACAAGAGAAGCGCCCCCGCCTCCCAGGCCGGAGCCTGATTTTCTGTGACCCCTAAGGTGAATGACATCGCAATAACCGCATCTGCAGCGTTTCCGCCTTGTTCTAATATAGTACTTCCGATTTCAGCAGCATGGGGATCAGAACTGCTGATGCCATATCCACCCGGGCTTTCGATACTGACTTCCTGTAATTCTTCTTCCTCTGCATCCATTTCTACTTCATCACTCGTTAGATCATCATTTGCTTCATCTGTTGTTGCAGGTTCGTCATCACTTGCCTGGTCATCGTCGTCTCCGCCGGTAAACCCGCCGATGGCATAAATAATGAGACCCAGGACAACTACGCCTGCTAGTATGTTTGTTATTGTTTTCGCTGACAAAACGTCTGTCCGCTCCTTTCGTTAAGCATGAATCTAGTAAAAAAGCTAAACCTCGACAACTGCCTAGCTAATATATTACCAATTATATAAAGAAATAGCAACAAAAAATAAGGTCACAGCGCTGCCTGATTTTGAAGGAAAAGCTTTTCGGTTAATTACCAATTATCTCCACAAAAAGCTGTGAGGTAATCGTGTATTATTTGTATTATTTCTGTTTTATTGAAGTTAATAGCGAAATATATAGCCTAAGGTATTATTATGTCAGATGATGATGAAAATAACGCACTATATCTTTTTATATCTCTATTTATCATCGCAATATGATGTGTTACAATTTGTCTTGTAAAAATTTTTTGATGATAGTAAGGAGGATTTTTTATGCTTGTAAATGTAAATTCAGAAACACGGCAATGGATCAGGAAAAATGGGGGAGCTGTCACATTAAGCCCGTTTCAGCCGTTTGGCCGTTCAAGTCGTTCTTTAATAGATGTAGAATTAAGCTTTGAAAAGCCGGTTGAAGCGGAAGGATACCACCTAATTGAAGTGAAGGATATTCAAGTGTACGTCCATCCTTCTTTAGAAGTAAAAAAAGCCGCAGCAATTAAGATTAATGGATATGGGCCATTCCGTCATCTGAGCGTAAGCGGATTCAAGCGTTTTAAAAAGAAGTCCGTGATATAACAAATAAGAAACTGCCGTTCAAATAATTAAAGATTCTACAACGGGTTATTTGTTGAGAGACTAAATTAGGCGAAAGGTTTGATTTTCATTGTGTAGTAAAAATTAAAAAGGCTGTTTTCGAAAAATATTCGAAAAACAGCCTTTTTTATATCCCGGCAGGAAAAGATAAAAAGGACTGAAAGGAGCTAAGGAGTCTACTTTAAAAAAGGTTACATCCTTCATACATATAACAGAAGCCAAATGGAATAATAGGGGAAACACGGGAAAGGACGGTGCGCTATATGAACATGGCTGATCTGCAAATTCTATTTCCATTTTTACCTTTTTTTATTTTTGCGGTATCTGTGTACGGTACAGCTAAGCTGAAAAGGTTTTATATTATGCCGCTAGCAGTCTTAATTATATTTCCGATTGTAAGCAATATGTTGTTTCATACTATAAACCTTCCCTGGGTAATTTTTTACACAGGTTTGTCATTGCTTGCTTCTTTTATTACCTGGTCCCTGCGTTATCGTTTCCAGCAAAAAGTTCAGAACATGAGCGAAGCACAAAGACGATTGCCTTAGGCAATCGTTAGTTTATGGAAGATATAATAGATGCATACGAGTAGAAAAACAGCAGACAGAACAGAAAGAATGAGCGGAATATAGTTATTTTCAAGAGTACCTTGTCTTTTGCTCTTCCATAAATATAAGTAAAATAAAATAAAAAACAAAGCAGCTCCCAGGGAAAAGAAAATTTCAAAATACCGTAAATCTGAAGTGACGAAGACGGAGATAAAAAATAAACCCATTCCAATGATAAATAGAATGTGATAATTTTTCATAACTAACACCCTTTTTGATCAACTCACACTTTCAGTTAATCAGGAAACTTTTTCTCATGTTTTGAGAAAGGTTTTTTTCTTATTCCCTTTGTCTTAAGATTTAAACCCACACCTTGTACGATATGTTAAAATGAGAACGAACGTTCTTTGCGAAGTAATAATTATGTTAATCATAAATTGAAGTGAACAGAGATGACGAATATAAAGATCGTGAAAAAGGAGGAACAGTATGGGGGTATCGTTTTATTTGGGTCGTTCCGGGAGTGGGAAGTCAACAGCTATTTTACAGGAGATTCAGCAAAAATTAGCGGAAGAACCAGCCGGGCGGCCAATTATTTATTTAGTACCTGACCAAATGACTTTTCAGTCAGAGTATCAGTTAGTGAAATCTGCAGGAGGAATGGTTAGAGCACAAGTGTTCAGCTTTTCCCGCCTTGCATGGAGAGTTCTCCAGGAAACAGGGGGGCAGCAAGGTATCACCTGGAACAAACAGGTATACATATGCTGCTCCGCAAGATTGTTGAGCGAGAAAAAGAAAGATTTTCTATTTTTACTAAATCAACAGAAACAAGCGGCTTCATAGAACAGCTGGAGCAGATGGTGGCTGAATTCAAAAGATATGCGGTGACTCCCGAGGCTCTTGTGGAGAAGAAGAGGGAGCTGGAAGCAAAGGAAAATGTGACTCCCCAGGAACAAGTATTGATTGATAAGCTGGAAGATGTCAGTGTCATTTTTAAGCGAATGGAAGAAGAGCTGGCCGGCGCCTACGTTGGCACAGAGGATTACTTGCAGCTCTTAACTGAAAAAATCCAGGATTCTTCGTTTGTAGAAAATGCGGAAGTGTATATCGACGGTTTTCACAGTTTTACTCCCCAAGAACTTTCAGTGCTTGATAAGTTAATGCTAAGGCCTCAAAGGTTACGATTGCTCTTACCCTTGATAAACCATATGACATAGAAGCTCCCCATGAGCTTGATTTATTTCATATGACGGCTCAAACCTATCAAACGTTGCGTCAGCTGTGCAAAGAAACAAGCTGTGAAGTGGAGGATGTGGTTACATTTGAGAGTGGGCAGCGTTTCAGGGAAAGCTGCCTTGCTCATTTAGAGAATTCTTATGAGGCCAGACCTCTGTCACCTGCTTCATGCGGGGATGCCGTCCGTATTTTTTCTGCCGTTCACCGCCGGGCGGAAATAGAGGGAGTAGCGAGGGAAGTTCTTCGCCTTGTCAGGGAAGAAGGATACCGGTATCAGGATATAGCGATATTGCTGAGAAACATAAATGAATATGGAGATCTTCTAGATACTGTTTTCACAGATTATGAGATTCCTTTATTTATGGATCAGAAACGATCTATGCTCAATCATCCGGTAATTGAGCTTATTCGTTCAAGTCTTGAAGTGATCCAGGGGAATTGGCGTTATGAAGCGGTCTTCAGGTGTTTCAAAACCGATCTTCTCTTTCCATATGATGCCGGGAAACAAGAGATGAGAGAAGAGGTAGATGAACTGGAAAATTATGTCCTTGCTTATGGAATACAAGGTAAGCGCTGGCGTGAAAACGAACCGTGGACATACAGCCGTTTTCGTACTCTCGCAGAAGGTGAATTTGTTAAAACGGATAAAGAACAAGAATTTGAAGATCAGATAAATCGTCTGCGAAAAGAGCTGACTGTACCTTTATTAAAGCTGGAACGGAAAATAAAAAAGGCAGAGACTATAGAAGAAAAGTGCACAGCACTTTACTTGTTCCTTGAGGAGTTGGAAGTTCCCAAAAAGCTTGAGAAGATGAGAGATGAGGCGGCTCAGGCAGGGGATCTCGCCTATTCTCGTGAGCATGACCAGGTGTGGGGGGCTGTAATTGACCTTCTCGACCAGATGGTGGAAATGGCAGGAAATGAAAGGTTATCTTTCAAAATGTTTCAAAGCATGCTCGATTCAGGAGCAGAAGTATGCGATTTGCACTTGTACCCCCAGCGATGGACCAGGTGATCGTTGCTGACATGGAACGCTCTCGTCTTTCTCAAATTAAATGCACATTTATAATGAATGTAAACGATGGGGTCATACCTGCCCGTCCTGATGAAAATGGCCTCATTAATGATGAAGAGAGAGGGTGGCTGGAAAGTAAAGGGATGGAGCTTGCTCCAGGAAGTACAAGGCAGCTGCTTGATGAGCAATTTTTAAGTTACCTGGCACAGGCTACTCCTTCGGAGATGCTTTATTACTCATACCCTATGGCTGATGAGGAGGGGCGCGCCCTTCAGCCTTCCATGTTAATTAAACGTGTAAAAGAGCTGTTTCCTGACGTGGAGGAAACTCTGCTTATGAACGACCCTCATGAAGAAGAGGAAGATGAGCAGTTAGCTTTTATCAGCAATCCGGGAAAAACTCTCTCTTATTTAACAACCCAAATGCAGGCCTGGAAAAAAGGCTATCCAATGGCTTCGTTTTGGTGGGATATTTACAATTGGTATACAGAAATTCCTCATTGGCGTATGCGAGCCGGCATTACCTTATCAAGCTTATTTTATCAAAATACAACTCGCATACTTGATAGAAAGACAAGCATGGAATTGTATGGACAAAATATTAAAACAAGTGTATCGAGAATGGAGCAGCATCAATCTTGCGCTTTTTCACAATTTGTTTCCTACGGACTTTCTCTCAAAGAGAGAGATACGTATCGGCTTGAAGCCCCTGATGTAGGCCAGCTGTTTCATGCTGCTTTAAAGCAAGTGGCAGAACATCTTCGTTTGAGAAATAAAGACTGGGCTGCTCTTTCAAAGGAAGAGAGTCGTAATCTTGCCAAGGAAGTTGTCAATGAGCTTGCTCCAAAAATTCAGCGGGAAATTCTTTTAAGCTCTAACCGTCATTATTATTTAAAGGAAAAGCTTGAAGAAGTGGTTTCAAGAGCTTCCATTGTTCTTAGTGAACAGTCAAAGATCTCTGGTTTTTCTCCTGTTGGCCTGGAAGTGGGGTTTGGTCCAGGGGAAGAGCTTCCGCCTCTTCGATTTTCACTTGATAATGGAGCAAAGATGGAAGTTGTCGGACGTATTGACCGAGTGGACAAAACAAGTGGAGAAGATGGCCTGCTTCTTCGGATCATTGATTATAAATCGAGCCAGAAAGATATCAGCCTGACTGATGTATACTTTGGCCTGGCTCTGCAAATGTTGATTTACCTTGATGTGGTCATCTCATTTTCAGAAGAGTGGCTTGGTAAAAAAGCTGATCCGGCTGGTGTTTTGTACTTCCACGTTCATAATCCTATCGTTCAGGCAACGCAGACAATGAGCATGGAAGAAATTGAACGGGAACTCTTTAAGAAGTTTAAGATGAAAGGCCTCTTAACAGCTGATGAACATGCCATCAGAGAAATGGATCAGACTCTCGAAAGCGGACATTCACAAATCATACCGGTAGGCTTGAAGAAAAGTGGAGGATTTTATTCTAACTCTTCCGTTATTGATCCAGATGATTATGAGTATTTGAGAACGTTTCTCCGTAAACAGGTAAAGGAAATTGGTGAGTCGATTACCAGTGGGCACGTAGAGATAAACCCTTTTAAAGTAAAGCAAAACACCTCCTGTACATTTTGTTCATATAAATCAGTCTGCCAATTTGATCCTGCTATGGAGACAAATGACTTTAGGCCCCTTGCCAGTATAAAGAAGATAAACTCCTTGAAATGATTCGGAAGAAAGGCGGTGACAATGATGAAAGTTAGACCAAAGCCAAAGGATGCCGTATGGACCGATGAACAATGGCAGGCTATAGATGCGAAAGGAAACAATATATTGGTGGCTGCAGCTGCCGGCAGTGGAAAAACAGCGGTACTGGTAGAGAGAATTATCAGGAAGATTGTTGACCCGGATGATGAGGCGGAAGTTGACCGGTTATTGATTGTGACATTTACAAATGCAGCGGCAGCGGAAATGCGAAACAGGATCGGGGAAGCGATTAATAAGGAAATCCAGAAGCAGCCTGGTTCCCTTCATCTTAGACGCCAGCTTTCTCTATTAAACCGGGCTCATATTTCAACTCTCCACTCCTTTTGTATGAACGTAATAAGAAAGTATTACTATAAAGTGAATATCGATCCAAAGTTTCGCATACTCGATGACACTGAAGGAGAGCTGATGAGAGAAGAAATCATTGAGGATATCTTTGAAGAGGAGTACGGAATAGAAGGTAACTCTAGTTTTTATAAGCTGGTTGATATGTACAGCGGAGATCGAAGTGATGATGCTCTTCGCAGCCTGGTTAGAAGGTTATATGACTTTTCAAGGTCCCATCCTTCTCCTGAATACTGGCTGGATCAAATGGCTGCACGCTATGATATTTCAGATGCTGAGCGGGTAGAAGACCTCCCCTGGACTCCTGAATTGCTTCAAGATATTCAATCGCAGCTGAGGGGAGCTCAAAGCTGGATTGAAAAAGCATTGCAAGTGACACATGAACCTGGAGGGCCCCATCCATATGGTGAAAATTTTTCAGAGGACCTGGAAAAGATCTCATCACTTTTGCAGGCAGATAACTGGGCTGAACTTTATGATAAATTTCAAACATTTACTTATGGAAAGCTCAAGACAATCCGGAAAACAGAAGGAGTGCTTGATGAGCTGAAGGAACAAGCCAAAAGTTTGCGGGAGCGGGCAAAAAAACAGACCCAGGAATTAAAGGAAGGGCTCTTTAGCCGTCCACCAGAGGTGTTTCTCAAGGATGTAAAGACTATGGCACCTTCCATTAGGTATCTCGTGAAGCTTGTAAAAGAATTTTCAAGTCGTTATCAAGAGGCCAAGCGGGAAAAAGCCTGGTTGATTTTTCTGATCTTGAGCATATCTGTCTTACTATTTTAACCGAAGGATTTGGAGAAAATGGGACACGGCTGCCTTCTGAAGCAGCAAAGGAATATCAGGATTATTTCGTAGAGGTAATGGTGGATGAATATCAGGATACAAATCTCGTTCAGGAAACCATTCTTTCACTTCTTTCTAAAGGAGATAACCGCTTTATGGTCGGGGACGTTAAACAGAGTATTTATCGATTCCGACTGGCCGAACCGGGTTTATTCCTGCAAAAATACAAAAAATACCAGGAAGAAGATAATACTGAGGGATGGAGAATCGACTTGGCAAAGAACTTTCGCAGCCGCTCTGAAGTTCTCGATGCAACCAACTTTTTGTTTCGGCAGATTATGGATGAAAGCGTAGGAGAGATTCCTTACGATCAAGCGGCCGAACTACGACTGGGAAACACAAGTTACCCTCAAAGCGCTGGCTTTGAAGCAGAGCTTGCGGTGATCAATAAAGGGGATCCAATCGAATCCAGCAAAAACGAAAATGAGATGATAGAGTTAGAAGAGGAACTGGAAACCGCACAGCTTGAAGCAAGGTGGATAGCGCGCAAAATCAAAGGTCTTGTGGAATCAGGCCAGGAAGTTTTTGATAAAGACAGTAAAGCGATGAGAAAAATAAGATACAGGGATGTCGTAATCTTAATGCGTTCGATGCCCTGGGCTGCAACGATGATGGAAGAATTTAAAAAGGAAAACATTCCTGTATACGCAGAGCTTAGTACTGGATACTTTGAGGCTGTAGAAGTCGCTGTTATGATGTCTCTCTTAAGAGTGATAGATAACCCTTACCAGGATATTCCTCTTGCATCCGTTTTACGTTCACCGATCATTGGCCTGGATGAAGAAGAGCTTGCCCAAATAAGAATAAAGGATCGAAAAAGTTCCTATTATGAGGCTCTGAAAATAGCATCCATAGAGATGGAAGATGAAGCTCTCAAAAACCGTGTCACTTTCTTTTTAGAACGTCTTACTCATTGGCGGACCAGTGCCCGTTGCGGATCCCTTTCAGAGTTAATCTGGGATTTATACAGAGAAACCGGGTACTATGATTTTGTCGGCGGACTGACAGGAGGAAAACAAAGACAGGCAAATCTAAGAGCTTTATATGATAGGGCTCGAGCCTATGAGGAAACGTCTTTTCGTGGTCTCTTTCGTTTTCTTAGGTTTATTGAACGAATGCAGGAACGAGGCGATGACCTTGGTGCAGCCCGCGCATTGGGAGAGCAGGAGGATGTGGTGCGAATTATGACAGTCCATAAAAGTAAAGGGTTGGAATTTCCGGTCGTTTTCTTTGCAGGTATGAACAAGCAGTTTAATATGCAGGATGTCAGGGGCACCGTTATGCTTCATAAAGAACTTGGTTTAGGATCGAAATTTATTGATCCTGCATTAAGAGTATCCTATCCTACTCTTCCTCAGCTTGCCATTAAAAACCGTATGAAATTAGAGAGTATCGCGGAGGAAATGAGAGTCTTATATGTTGCTTTAACAAGAGCGAAAGAAAAGCTTTACCTTGTGGGAACGGTAAAAGATGCAGAAAAATCTCTTCAAAAATGGCAGGAACATGTATCGATTGAGGATTGGCTGCTTCCAGCAGCAGAACGGGCAAAAAGCAGTTCTTACCTGGATTGGATTGGGCCGGCTGTGCTCAGGCACTCAGCAGGCACAGATCTAAGAGGAGAAGAGAACGCAAAGGTTCTCGAAGGCGTTGAAAATGACCCTAGCAAATGGAAAATCGAAATTAAGCAGCAAGAAGAGCTTCAGCAATTGCCAGAGAAAAAGGAAACAGCTGCTACTCTCCTTGAAAACAAGGTGAAAAGACTAGAACCCGTAGAAGAATCTTCTCCCTATCAGGAAGTGGTCCGCTTCCGTCTAGAATGGGATTATGAATTTCAGTCAGCCTCGGTACACCGATCCAAGCAGACAGTAAGTGAAATCAAACATGATATAGATGACGAGTACAGTGATCGGGAATTTATCGGGCATTTCAAATCAGAGACTGCCGAACGTCCCCGCTTCATGCAGAGATCCCGGTTAACCCCGGCTGAACGTGGAACCGCTATTCATGCCGTAATGCAGCACGTTCCACTTCGTTCATCTATATCAAAAGAAGAGGTTGACCGCTTGCTCTTTATGATGACGGAGAGAGAACTTGTAACAAAAGAACAAGCAGACAGTGTAGATGCAGAGGCTGTGGGTCAATTTTTATCTTCTGAACTAGGAAAAAGGGTCTCCTCTGCGAGGATGGTTGAACGCGAGGTTCCTTTTACCTTTGCAATGGCCGCCTCAAAAGCTTACCAGGACTGGAATGAAAATGAAGAAGACGAAAAAGTATTAGTCCAGGGAGTGGTCGATTTATTATTTAGAGACGAGAAAGGTGATCTTGTTCTTGTAGATTACAAAAGTGACAAGATTACGAACCGGTTTACAGGAGGGTTTGAAGAAGCGGAACAGGTCATGAGGGAACGCTATCAAACACAAGTCAGTATATACATGCAAGCTCTTGAATCAATTTTTAACGAAAAAATACAAGAGGCCTATTTATATTTCTTCGATGGTTCCCGTACTCTTGCGATGCACACGGAAAGAAAGGAGGAATAAAAGAAATGAGATTACTTCACACGGCTGACTGGCATCTTGGCAGGACGCTGGAAGGCAGAGACAGACTGGCAGAGCATGAGCAGTTTTTTGACGAACTTGCTCTTATTGTAGAAGAAGAAAAAGTCGATGCCATTTTAATGGCTGGAGATGTATTTGATTCTGTAAACCCGCCGGCAGCGGCTGAACAGCTATTTTATGAAAGTATGGCCCGCCTTTCAAACAAAGGGAAAAGGCCTGTTGCCATCATAGCGGGAAACCATGACCACCCGGAGCGATTATCGGCAGCGAGAACACTGGCAAAGGAGCAGGCAATTTCTATTATTGGCTATCCGACAAAAGAAACAACGTATCTGGAGGTCCCTTCCTGCGGGGAACGTCTGCACCTTGCTTCCCTGCCTTACCCTTCAGAATCCCGGTTAAAGGAAAGCTTTGTTGAAGAAGGAGAAGAAGAAACGCTTCGGGAGGCTTATGATCATCGGATAAAACAGATTTTTGGTGAACTGACTAAGACATTCGACCCTAAAGATGTCAATATAGCAATGAGCCATATTTTTGTAGCCGGTGGATCGGCCACTGACTCAGAACGGCCCATTGAAGTAGGGGGAGCCTATACGATACGGGCAACAAGTTTGCCGGAAAATGTCCAGTATACAGCTCTAGGCCACCTTCATCGTCCTCAGAATGTGAAAAGGCTCCTGGCAAAGCAAGGTATGCCGGTTCCCCTCTGGCCTTTAGTTTCTCTGAAGCAGGATACTCTAAATCAGTAACCATAATTGATGCAGAGCCAGGTGGAGAAGCAATGGTGAAAGAAGTACACCTTTCTTGCGGAAAACCATTAGTAAGATGGCGGGCAAAAGAAGGTCTCTCTCAAGTTCATCAGTGGATGAGTGAGAAAAGAGACAGCCAGAGCTGGATTGACCTTGAAGTACATTTGGAGCACACACCTTCTATGGAAGAAATACATCGTCTTCGCAAGGAGTACCCTGGAATTGTGACGATTCGCCCGATCTTTCCCGAGCAGAAGGCCACAAACGAACAAAAAAGGGACCAAGTGCCTATTGATCAGTTATTTTACAAATTTTACGAACGTCAGACGGGAGGAGCCCAGCCAGAAGAAGACTTAGTGAGGCTTTTTCTCGAATTAGTAAATGAGGAAGAAGAGGTGACATCATGAGGCCGATCTCGTTAACGGTCCAGGGTCTGCATAGTTTCAGAGAAAAGCAGACAGTGGATTTTCAGTACCTGTGCGAAGGAGGCGTATTTGGTATTTTCGGTCCGACAGGAAGCGGAAAATCTTCCTTGCTTGACGCCATGACACTTGCTCTTTACGGCAAGGTAGAAAGAGCTCCTAATAATACCCAGGGAATATTAAACCATGCCGAAGACAGCCTGGCTGTTTCCCTTACCTTTACACTTGGTCTGCGAACTTATAAAGCAGAGCGCTCTTTAAAAAGAACCGGCGACTCTCGATTACGGACAGCTACGTGCAGGCTTCTCGATCTTACGGAGGAACCAGTGGTTTTAGCAGACAAAGCCAATGAGGTAGGAAGGGAAATTGAAGATCTCCTTGGCTTATCCATTGAGGATTTTACCCGGGCGGTTGTTCTTCCCCAAGGAAAGTTTGCAGAATTTCTATCATTAAAAGGTACTGACCGCCGTCATATGCTCCAGCGCCTCTTTAACCTTGAAAAATACGGAGATGAATTAAACAGTAAAATTAAATCCAAGGCCATTCAAGTAAAAAATGAAATTGAGAAAATAGAGGCTGTCCAGCAAAGCCTGGGAGATGCTTCGGAAGATGCGGTAAAAGAAGCGGAAGAAAAAAGTGAACCGTCTGTCCAAAGATTTGCAAATGAACAAAAATCTGCTTGAGAACCTTGAGACACGCCAGCTCGAAGAAAAAAGAAATAATGGACCTCCAGACTAAAAAAGGCCACAGCAGAAGGGGAAATAGGAAACCTGACTGCCAAGAAAGATAACATTCAACAGTTAGAAAAAAAATGTGAACTTTCTATACAGGCTGAAAAACTAGTTCCCTACGCAGAAGAAGTGCAGTCCTGGACAGAGAGCTTTAAAAAGTGGGAATGTGAAAGAGAAAAAAGGATAAAAGATGTGAAAGATGCTTCTGACCGTGAAAAAGAAGCAACAGAAATCTATGAAAAGGCCAAAGCTTCCTTAAAAGAAAAGCAGCCGCGCTTACAATCAAAGCATGTAGAACTCAGTCAGGCAAAAGAAACAGAAATGAAGCTTCAAAAAGAACAAGAGGCCTATGAAAGGCTCCAGCAAGAAAGTAAGTACCTTTTTGAGAAGCAAAGCAGGGCTCAGCAAAACTATCAAAAAGCAAAATCAGACCATAAGAAATATGTTGATGTTCAAAAGAGTATGAAAGAAGAACTAGCAGATCTGGAACCACAGCAGAGTGCCAAAAAAGAAATCTATCAGGCATATGAAGCTAGTCAAAAGGTTTTACAAATACAAAGCAGAGCATCAGAAGAAGAAGAAGAGGTAAAAAAGAGAAATAAATCGCTGAAAGAATTGGAAGAAAGGATTGAAAAACAATCCGCAAACTATAAAGGTGCTGAGGACACGGGAAAAGAACGTTTTACTCAGATTTTTCGCTGGTATGAGAGAAGTGCTCAAGAAGAGAGAAACATAGATTCTTTTCGAAAAGCTCTGCAAAAAGAAAAAGCCAGTCAGCAGGAAGAAATGGAGGCAAGAAGAGCAGAAGCTTTGGCTCATCAGCTTGTCAGCCAGTTGAAAGAAGGTGAGCCGTGTCCGGTATGCGGTTCCCGGGAACACCCCTCTCCTTCTAAGGAAGCACAACACGCCTCAGTTGACTTCAAGAATATCATCGAGAAGCTTAGCAGCTGGGAAGAAACAGCAGCACAGGCGAAATCAGAAATTGGGCAAAGAAAGTGGAAGCTGGAACAAATGTCAAGCAGCTTACAGAAGGATTTTCTGCCGAGGTTGCTGCAGCAACAGAGGAAGAAGAAAGTGAAGAAAGTGAGGGTTTCCCTTCACTTGATGACAACAGGTGGGAGGAAAAAGCATCCTATAAACTTTCTTCCTTAAAGCAAGAAGGACTTACAATAGAACATTTAGAGTCTCTAGTAAAAGATGACATGAAACGGTTTACGGATATAACCAATGAGATAAACCAGCTTGAAGCGGAGAAGAAGTCCGAAGAAAAAGCCAGAAACGCTGCTCAGGAAAAAGTATCTGAGCTTCATGGAAATGCTGATAACGAAATGCAAAAGTGGGAGGAGCTGTACCCTTCCTTATCTTTTCATTCCATTAAAGAAGAAAAGAAAAAGGTGGAGGGACAGGAAGAGCAGGCAGTCATCCTTCGTCAGAGAATCGAAAAAAGCGGACCATTTATTGAAAGAAAAGAAGAAGAGATTGCCCAACTAGAAAACGAGCTTACTCAATGCCAGCTAAAGGAAGCGTCCTTAAAAAGAAAAGCTATCCGGAAAAACAGAACTTATTCGCGAAATGAAAGGCTATATTTCTCACCTTGCCGGTACAAAAACCATAGATGTGCTACTCCAGGAAGTAAAAGCCGCTTTAACCGAGTTAGAAGAAAAAGAAGAGAGCAGTTTGAATGCTCTTAATAAAGCCAAAAGCCTGCTGCATCAGGCGGAGAATGAAAAAGCAGCAGCCGAGCAGGCATGTAAGGATGCAGAGCAGCGTTTAGCCGAGGCTTCTGCTAAATGGGAAGAGCATAGAAAACATACAAACTTTATATCAAAGGAAGAAGTAAGAGCTGCCGTGCTTGGCCAGGATAAACGAACAGAGTATGAAAACTACATTCAAGACTTTTATGAAAAAGAAAAACAGTTTCTTCATTTGATTAACGAGTATACAGAGCAGCTGGACAATCGGACAGTAAGTGAAGAACAGTTGGAGGAAACAGAAGAAAAAGTAAGTCAAACTAAGATCCTGGTAGACCAGCTTAGAGAACAATCTGGCGCTGCCCAGGAAGTGTTCCGTGATATTACAGAGAAACATAAGCGTTATAAGGAGTGCCAGAAGGAAATAGAAAAACTGGGCGAAGCATTTTCGAAATACCAGAAATTAGAAAAAGTGTTTAAAGGGAAGGCATTTGTTGAATTTATTGCTGAAGAACAGCTGGAGCAGGTAAGCAAAGCAGCATCGGAGCGCCTTCATGTATTAACAAGAGGAAGGTATGCTATTGAAGTTGATTCTTCAGGAGGATTCGTGATAAGAGATGACAGCAATGGCGGGGTTAAGCGACCAGTATCTACTCTCTCAGGAGGGGAGACATTCCTCACGTCACTTGCTCTTGCACTTTCTTTGTCCGCTTCTATCCAGCTAAGGGGCGAACACCCTCTTGAGTTTTTCTTTCTTGATGAAGGGTTTGGAACCTTGGATCAGGAGCTCCTTGAAACAGTCATTTCTGCTCTGGAAAAGCTTCAGGCTGATAAATTATCAGTCGGTGTCATCAGCCATGTGCCTGAACTGAAAGAGCGTCTTCCAAGAAAGCTTACAGTCACACCTGCTGAATCCGGCGGTAAAGGCAGTACGGTTTCTCTGGAATCCATGTAAGGTAACCGCCAGGTAAAATCTGCAAAATAACGTACTAAATAAGAGGGGGATCCAATCCGCCTCTTATTTAGTGTAGGTTGAAAAATAAATCTTACCAGCAAAATCACTTTCAATTGCCAGATGGCTGTCTGGCTTTGTTATCTAATGATTTGCTTTTTAATAATAAAGAACCTCGACTTTTCCACAGTGAGCACATCTTTTATAGTATTGATAATCAGTATACTGATGGAAGCAGCTTGCCTGGATTTCTGCTAAGGCATTTTCCAGCCTGGTCAGCTTTCCTTGCACCAGAGCAATCTCTCGCTTTATATCCTCTGCTTTGTTCATTTAATCACTCCTGTCCCTTCCCTACTGATAAAGGCTTCCGCCTGTTTCTTTAAATTGGTTTGCTTTCTCTTTCAGGCCTTTTTCTACAGCTTCAGCAGTTTCAAGGTCATGTTCAGAAGCATAACGCCGAATATCATGGGAAATACGCATACTGCAAAATTTAGGGCCGCACATGGAACAAAAATGAGCAGTTTTTGCACCTTCAGCTGGCAGGGTTTCATCATGATATTCAAGGGCACGGTCAGGGTCAAGAGAGAGGTTGAATTGATCTTTCCAGCGAAATTCAAACCGTGCTTTTGAAAGAGCATCATCCCTTTTCTGGCACCTGGGTGGCCTTTGGCAAGGTCTGCTGCATGGGCTGCAATTTTGTAAGTAATGACTCCTTCACGGACATCGTCTTTATTTGGCAGTCCTAAATGCTCTTTAGGAGTTACATAACAAAGCATAGCCGTTCCATACCATCCGATCATAGCAGCCCCGATAGCAGACGTAATATGGTCGTAGCCTGGAGCAATATCAGTAGTCAGCGGCCCTAAAGTGTAAAAGGGTGCTTCGTCACAAAGGGCAATCTGTTTATCCATATTTTCTTTAATTAAGTGCATAGGTACATGACCCGGGCCTTCCACCATTACTTGAACCTCATGCTTCCAGGCAAGTTTCGTTAGTTCACCAAGAGTTTCCAGTTCTGCAAACTGGGCCTCATCATTAGCATCGGCTATTGAGCCTGGACGAAGCCCATCACCTAATGAAAAAGATATATCATAAGCTTTCATAATCTCACAAATGTCTTCAAAATGGGTGTACAGGAAATTTTCTTTATGGTGAGACAAGCACCACTGAGCCATAATAGAACCACCTCGTGATACGATCCCTGTCATGCGGCTGGCAGTTAAGGGAACGTATCGAAGCAGAACGCCTGCATGAATGGTGAAATAATCCACACCCTGCTCAGCTTGTTCAATAAGAGTATCCCGGTAAATCTCCCAGGTAAGGTTCTCAGCTACTCCATCCACTTTTTCGAGTGCCTGATAAAGAGGAACGGTGCCGACGGGAACGCATGAGTTTCGAATGATCCATTCTCTTGTTGTATGTATATCCTTTCCAGTTGATAAGTCCATGATAGTGTCCGCTCCCCATTTGGTGGCCCAGGTCATTTTTTCAACTTCCTTATTAATGGAAGAAGACACTGCAGAGTTACCTATATTAGCATTTATTTTGACGTGAAAGTTTCTGCCGATAATCATGGGCTCTGTTTCCGGGTGGTTAATATTTGCTGGAATAATAGCTCTTCCCTCGGCTACTTCCTTTCGGACAAATTCTGGATCCATCTGTTCCCGTATAGCGATAAATTCCATTTCAGGGGTTATGATACCTTTTTTAGCGTAATGAAGCTGGGTTACATTTTTTCCTTCCTTAGCTTTTAGAGGATTTCGGGTAAGTCCGGGAAAAACTTTCTCAGCGCGGGGATCGGAAATATCTTTATAGCCGTTATCCTCGGCTTTCAATTTCCGGCCTTTGTATTCTACGGTATCTTTTCGTTCATTAATCCAATTGTGGCGAATTGGTGTGAGTCCCGCTGTAACATCAGCTTGATAGGAAGGGTCTGTGTATGGTCCGCTAGTATCGTACACACGGACAGGTTTGTTTTTTCTTCCCCGACTGTGCCAGTAGTGGGGAAAGTCCGATTTCTCTCATTGGAACTTGAATGTCTTTTCTTGAACCTTGAATGTAGACTTTTTTACTGCCTGTAAAGCTCGACATGATAGACACATTCTGCTCTTGCAATGAAGATGATGGGGTTGTCATAAAAAATCTCTCCTTGTTAAAAATTAATGGAAAAGGACGAGATCAGGAGAAAACAGGCGGGATAACACAAAAAAGCCGGTTCCTAAAATAGGGGACCGGCTTTGTATGCAGAAGTTGATAGTGGTAATCATTAGCTGTCAATCTAAACTTCCCCACGCTGGTATGAACCAGATCAGGTCCGAAGGGTCAAGAAACCTCATCGCGTTTCTCTCTCAGCCTGCGCTTTGCAGACACCCCTAGTTTGCAATATTCCATTTGTTATTCATTATAAGGAGAGATGACAGAAAAAGAAAGGAATAATTCCATATTTCTGAAAACAGTGAAAAAGGCATCGTCAAATAGAACTGCTTTTTTTAGTGAGGTGTAAGTTCTTTTTTAACCTTTCGTACGACACCGACTACTTCAAAATCCTTGCTTGACAAGGTATCTTTCTGCCTGCAGGAAGAACAGGTGACATGTTGATCCATTTTTTCTGCACGGAATTCTTTATTACAATTTTTACATTTCACGATATGGGGTTCATGAGTGTCTCCTACACAATCAAAACGGATTACTTCTGTTGCATCAGTCATGAGGCTATTCCTCCCCTGTGTTTTTACCCACCTACTTCCCCGGTTTAAAAATAATTAATCCTAAAAATGCAATAGAGTAAGGGATCATTCTAAAACACAGTAAGGTTTCTTTAAAGTGAATATTCATGGCTATTTACATAAATTGTGCCAATATGTGCAAAGTAAATAAAAACGGGGGAGGTGTGTTTAATTGAAAAAAGCTTCTCTGTTAGATAAGCAGGTAGAGATAGTAAAAAAGGGTCTGAATGATACAGATGATTTGATGTGCCTGTCCTTGCCTTATTTTCATACTGAACTGTCTGTCATGTTTCTTGAAACAAGAGTGAAACGAGTTGAATTTGAGAAGCAAGTACTTGACCATCTTAAGCCAGAAACTAAAATAGCAGACGTAAAAGCAAAGATAGCTAAAACTGAATGGGCTCAAACAAAAGACTTATCTTATATTATTACAAGAATTGCAGAGGGCTACGGAGCAGTGATCATAGAAGGGGAGGACAAAGCCCTCTTATTTGATGTAAGCCAGACACCTGAACGAGATGTGGAAGAACCGGTAAACGAGCAGGTTATTCGTGGGTCCCACGCCGGATTTGTAGAATCATTAGATACAAACTTAAACCTTTTGCGTGTCGTCATCAAAAACCCGGATTTGACTGTGAAATTCTATAAAATTGGGGAACGAACCGGCACTAAAGTGGCGATAGTCTATATTAATGGTTTAGCCAAAGAGGAGTTGTTAACTGAACTGGCCGACAGGATCACTTCCATAAAAGCAGATGCCGTTAATGCTCCCAGTTTTACTGAGGAGTTTATTGAGGATGAAGCTTTTACGCCGTTTCCTCAATTTTTAAACACAGAAAGAATAGACAGAGTAACTGGAAATCTTCTTGAGGGAAGAGTGGCTGTTATGAGCGACGGAAGTCCCACCGCCTTGATCTGTCCGACTACCTTTTGGGCTTTTTATCAATCTCCGGATGATTATAATAGCCGCTGGATGATGGGGACGTCTTTTCGTTTGCTGCGTTTGTTAAGCTTTTTAATTTCTGTTTCCTTGCCTGCTCTCTACATTTCGATTGTCTCCTTTCACTTTGAAGTGATACCTGAAGGGATGACGCTTATGATTAAGGAGTCCATTGACCAGATTCCATACCCTCCCTTGATTGAAGCTTTTATCATGGAAATCACCATAGAATTGATTCGGGAGGCGGGGATCAGGCTTCCCAGCCCGGTGGGACAGACCATCGGCATCGTAGGCGGACTTGTTATTGGAGACGCGGTGGTTAATGCAGGCTTTGTATCCAATGTGATGATTATTGTTGTAGCAATTACGGCCATTGCCTCTTTTGTCGTCCCAAACAATGAAATGAGTATGTCAGTGAGGGTTCTTCGCTTTCCCTTAATGCTTGCTGCAGCTGCCTTTGGATTAATTGGTATTGTGTTTGGCCTAACTCTCATCTTGATCCACATGTGCGGGTTAAGATCCTTTGGTACGCCCTATTTATCACCGCTTGCCCCTTTATCATTCAGTGAGTTGAAGGATAGCGTCATTCGCGGGCCGTTATGGAAAATGAACACTAGACCTTTTGGCAGTCAGGCTCTTGATAAAACGAGACAGGGCAAATGAGGGAGCGAGTATGAAAATGTTATCACCTTCCGAGATTACTCCTTTTCAACTGTTTTTTATTATTATTCAAACACAAATCGGTGTGAATATTCTTTCCCTCGCCTATACGGTATCAGATGAAGCAGGATGGAACGGGTGGATGGCCATTCCGTTAGGCGGGTTATTTACCGCTATAATAATGATTGTCATTTGGGCCGTTTATAAGAGACAGCGGTCGTCGTTATTTGAGATGGCTCCTTATCTGATTGGCAAAGTACCTGGAGCATTCTTAAATACATTGTATACCTTGTTTTTTTTAGTCATAGCTGCTGTGGCTCTTGTTTTATATGCAGAGGTCATAACAAAATGGATATTTCACCATACACCAGTCTGGGCTGTGCTCCTCATTATGGTCATTAAAGCGGTGTACCTTGTGCAAAAGGATGTACAGGTAATGGCTCAGTTTTACGTAATTATATCCGGGGCTCTGATTATATTAATTGCTGCGATTTGTGTAGGGCTTTTTGATGTAAACATAAATTATATCCGTCCTTTCGGGCAGAATTTGGATTTGCCTTCTTTATATCATGGAATGAAGTCATCCATTCTGGCCATTGTCGGCTTTGAGCTTGTTCTTATCTTTTTTGCACTGACTAAGGGGACGATGAAGCAAAAGTTAAAGGCCTCACTTGCCGCAAATTTATTTGTTACTGTGCTTTACACTATTTCAGCAGTTATTCCTATGATGTTTTTTAGTCCAAAGGAAATAGAGATCGTTCCTGAACCCGTTGTATACATGCTTAAAGCGTACAGTACACCGGTGTTTGAAAGGATTGATCTTGTTTTTTTAGCTATTTGGATTGTCTTTGTTTTAACCTCCTATTCCACTTATGTATTTTTAGCTTCCAAAGGTGTAACCACTCTTTTTCCAGCCATAAAATACAAAACAGCGGTTTTAGTTGTTGCTTTGTTGTCGTATTTACTGGCGCTTATACCTAGGAACCAGCTTTTCATCGATATGGTAACGGAGTGGGCCGGCAATATAAGCTTTCTCTTTATCGCAGGCTTTCCCATTTTTTTATACATCTTCAGCCTCCTGCGAAAAAGGAGGCCGGTATGAAACGAGGTTTGATTTGCTTCATTATACTCCTGGCTGTGACTGGGTGCTGGGATCAGCGACTGTTGAAAGATTACACGCTAGTAAAAGCGATCAGCATTGATATTACTGAAGATAAAAGGTACATTACTACGGTTTCTGCTCCTCTTCCGGGAGGAGAGGGAGAGGGTGACCAGGTTGTTTCTACAGAAGGATACACGATGGGTGAAAATAAAATATTATTAAACCGAAAAATGCCTGAGCAGGTAGATGACAGTAAGCTTAAGGTCCTTCTTCTTGGAGAACGAGCAGTAGAAGAAGATATCTTTCCTTATTTAGATCGATTTTACCGGAATCCCCAAAGCGCCTTAGATGCCCGGGTAGCCGTTGTCAAAGATAAAGCACAAAAAGCATTGTTTTTTTCAAATAAACATAAGCCAGAAACCCCTGATTACATTAGTGAGTTAATGGAAAGCGGAGAAGTTACCACTCTGATACCAAAACTAAATATTCAATTTATTTGTCCATTACTCTTTGATGAGGGGCACGACCTTCTTCTTCCTTCGCTTAGAGTAACGGCAGAGGATATCGAAATTGACGGCTTAACGATGTTTAATGGAAGAAAAAAGGCTGGAGAGTTAACTTCTGAGGAGAGCACATTGTTTCTGATGTGGAATAACCAGACGGGAAAGGAAGTGGAATTTACTTTTAAAGTGGGGGACCAAAATGAAAGGAACCTTAATTTTATTCATGTTTCTGTCATGGAAATGACAAGAGATCTTGACGTGGAGGTGGATGATTCCACGCAAGAAGTCGATGTTTTTATGAATATGGAACTGATGGTAAATGTAGATGAGTATCCTCCAGACGACTTGCTTGAAAGAGAAGTAACAGCTTCCTTAAACCAGCTGATGGAACAACAACTCGAAGAACAAAGCAAAGAACTCTTTGATAAAATGAAAGAAGTTAACTGCGATGGACTAGGAATTGGAAGGAAAATAATAGCAAACGATTATAGTTTTTGGGAATCGGTTGAGTGGTCAGAAACCTTTCCAAAGGTCAATTTTCATCCGGAGGTAACTGTAGAAATTGAACAGACAGGTATTGTGAATTGATGTATATCTTTGTTTTAGGCTGGTGGACTGCGGGAGCCTTTGCTTTCTTCCTCCTCGGGAATAACCAATCGCCGGGCTCACGGCTCATGCTGTTTCCGAAAGCATCTCCCGCTTTTATACGCAACAACATGATTTATAAAAAATCAACATTGGCCTTTAATGGATTCTTTTACTAAAATGAAAGGTATTATAATCTTCAGGAGGAATAGCATGAGTAAGGAATTCAAAATCAGGACATTTACTATAAACGACTATGAGGAAGTGTATGAGCTCTGGGAGCATGCAGAAGGTGTAGTGTTAGGAAGCTCTGATACGAAAGAAAGGATTCATATGTATTTAATAAGAAATCCTGATTTAAGTGTCGTTGCGTCAGAAGGAGGAAGAATTATCGGAGCTCTGTTGGCAGGGCATGATGGCAGAAGAGGTTATCTGCATCATTTGGCTGTTCATCCAGATTGGCAAAGAAATGGATTAGGTAAATCTTTAACAGAAGAGGCTCTTAAAAGGTTAAGAGAAGATGAGATAGAAAAATGCCATGTGTTCGTACTTAATGATAATGAGAAATCAGACAAGTTTTGTGAGTCGATAGGGTTTTCAAAGCAGACTCACTTTCATGTGAACTCTATTAATCTTTGAATGCCGAATGGCAATTCTATCTGTACTTTAGAAAAATGGCGGATGGCTGACGGCTTCATATTGTCTTGTCTTTTTATGGGCAAGGAGGTCTATACGGGCGTAAGAAATTGTTCAAAGCAGATGATCTTCCACAGTAACCATGTGCAAATTAAAATGATTTCTTACTACAGCATGGTGTGGCAAGCCGTCTTTACAATGGCAGCTCATCATTTCCCAATTATTATTTACAATATAAAGCTGGCCTATAGTCTTCATGATAAACTCTTCAATCCATATTTATATTCTATATAATAGAAGTGATTTTTTATTAACAAATAGTATAAATTACCAGTCGAACTTGTATTGTGTTTTGTTCCGCAGGATGATATATTTAATATCTTGCCGCAGCAAGTCATCAACAAGGCAAGAAAAACAAAAAAGTTATTGACACCATATTGCGAA